>JAKZSX010000113.1:0-7795 GCA_047517405.1 Candidatus Poribacteria bacterium
CCAACAGGGCTGTTGCCCGGCAAACATTTTCACAAAAAAGTTAGCCACGCCGATCCACAACTAGCGAGTGAGCCTGCAGCCCCCTTATGCGGCGAAGCTGGCACCGTCTCACTCGTTCACTTTGATGCGTGGCACCGGGCGATGCCGAATCGTAGTGCGAAGAAACGATACATGCTCAAGTTTCAGTTTGCGCGTATGCAGACACCTCAAGGACCTTCTTGGAATCACAAACATCGTGAGTGGGAAGGTGATGCAAACGATGAAAATCGAGCTGCATCGATAGATGTCTGGAACTGGTTGTGTGGGAACCATTCGCCCTCGGAGCCAGATGCGGCGCGGGATGGGGTGCCAACCTTAGTGGAATCTTTGGGTGATGAATCAGAGACCGTTCGTCTGAACGCCGCTTATACACTGGGAAGGATGGGAGGAACTGTTGTGCCTGTGTTAATTGATGCCATGCGTAAGGAAACCCTTGCATCAATTGAGGAAACAACCGCCAAACCCCCTGACAATTTGCACGGTACCAATCCGACCGCAGGCTATGCGGCGCAAGCGTTGTCCGCGGTTGGTTCGCAAGCAATTCCGGCGCTAGTTGAGACATTGGATGATGGAGATTGGTGGGTTCGTGCGATGGCTGTGGATGTTCTCACAAAGATTGGGCAACTGGTGGGAGATGCAGTGCCGGCATTGATGGAACGCACAAATGATGAACACTGGTGGGTGCGTCGCAATGCAATTGAGGCACTAGGGACCCTTGGATCGCTCAACCCAGACCCAACACCCCTGCTAGTCAAAGCATTGCGGGATGAGGATTACCGGGTTCGGCGTAACGCTGCTCTCACTTTAGCGAAGCTAGGACAACCCGCAGATGAAGCCATACCTGCATTGGGAGAGATGTTAGAGGACGAGAATCGGTACAATCGCTTTTATGCGGCAAATGCGTTACGACGAATAGACACATCCGCCGCACGGGATGCGTTGATGAACGCACTTTTCACCGCCCGATGGTGTTCCATCACCACGGGGGATAACCAATACTAGAGAGGGACATCTTCCCGTGGGATTTTAATACCCTAAGCGTTTCGCAACCTCATCAATCGTTTCCGTCAGCACATCAACAGTTTGGATGACTTGCGACTCGTTGATTATGAAGGGAGGGCTGATGGCGATGTGATCGCCAGCCACACCGTCAATCAGACCGGGGGCACCGGGCATTATCAAAACCCCTTTATCAAAAGCCAGATCTACGACGGTTGAGGTCACACCTTTTGAAACATCAAATGGAGTTCCTTTCTCTTTGTCGGCGACAAACTCGATACCAGTCAGTAACCCTTTCCCACGAATATTCCCGACAATTGGGGACGCTTGAAGGGGCTTCAGTTTTTCAAGCATTAGATCTCCCATCCGTGCACACTGTGCAACGAGGTCGTGCTTTTCGATATAGTTCTGCACGGCGAGTGCGGTGGCGCATGAGAGAGGATTTCCCCCATAGGTATGTCCATGTGTAAAGCTGCCTGATTTTTTATAGATGGCGTCGTAGACTTTTTCATGGGCAATCGTTGCAGCGATAGGCGTATAGCCACTGCTCAGCCCCTTCCCTGTGGTCATAATGTCAGGAACGACATCCCAATGCTCGATAGCAAAGTTGACGCCGGTCCGCCCAAATCCGGTTACCACTTCATCGGTGATCATCAGGATGTTGTGACGATCACAAATCTCCCGAATGGTCGGGTAGTAGTCCGGTGGGGGTACCACCCCCGCTGCCGATGTGCCGAGGATCGGTTCTGCGATAAATGCGGAGATATACTCGCTCCCTTCCTGATGAATCACGCGCTCAAGCTCGTCCGCACAGGTGAGATGACAATCAGGATATTCCTGTCCGTAAGGGCAGCGATAGCAGTAAGGGGCCGGAATGTGCGGAAAATCGAGCAGATAGGGAACATAGTCGTCCCGCCAAGAAGTCCGTCCAGACATTGACAGCGCACCGATCGTATTGCCGTGCCAGCTTTGCCATCGCGAAATCACCTTATACTTTTTGGCATTACCGGTTTCGAGATGATATTTTCGCGCCATTTTCATCGCGGACTCTGTCGCTTCAGAACCGCCGGAGACAAAAAACACCTTCGAGAGTCCCTCCGGTGCCATGTCGTCGATTTTTTGTGCGAGATCGATCTGCGGTTGCGTCAGGAAGCGGCTGTATGTGAAGCAGACCTGACTCGCTTGTTCGCCCATGGCGTCTGCAATCTCTTTGACACCGTGACCGATGCTTACCACATGCACCCCTGCGCACGCATCGAGATACCGTTTGCCTTCCGTATCAAATAGGTAGACACCCTCGCCATGAGAAATCTGTTGCCATTGCTGCTTAAGCGTTCTATGAAAAATATGATCGTCGTTCTGGACTTCAGTCATCCATTAATCTCCTTAGGTAAATAAGTGTATACGCTCACTCCAAATGAGAGAATTAACATTCAATTCTTTTGACGTTTTGGTGGGGTTGCGGAGACGCCTTCCATACCGCCGCTGACCTTGAGCACCTCGCCCGTGATCCAAGATGCTTGGGGGCTACATAGAAAAGCAACACCCCGTGCGATGTCGGTTGGCTCGCCCCACCGCCCCAGCGGGATCGCACTACGGATGCGCTCGATCATCTCGTCCTCAGTGATATTAAGGGTCTCGCAGCGTTGCGCCATATTCCTCCTATTAAACTCAGTATAAACGGGACCCGGACTCACGGCATTTACTCGCACACCGTAAGCTGCCAACTCCAGTGCCAATGTCTTGGTCAAGCTGATTATGCCTGCCTTTGCTACATTATACGCTGCAACCAGTGCCGCTGGATTTTGTCCATTGATCGAGGCGACATTAACAATGCAGCCGTATTCCTGACGCTCCATAATCCCACCGGCAGCGCGGCAGCAGTAAAATGCCCCGGTCAAGGTGGCGTTTAATACACGATCCCACTCCTCATCGCTTAACTTAACGATAGGGGTAACCTGCTGACCCACACCGGCGTTGTTGACTAAGATATCCAACCGTTCGTGTTCGTTGACAACCCCTTCAAAAAACGCCGTTACCTTGGCACTGTCAGTGATGTCCAAATGAGCTGCATGTATCTTCAAACCATCAGTGCGTAGCCTGTCGGCTTCTGTCTCAGCTTTATCCAATTGTAGATCGGCGATGATTGTCGTTGCGCCATTGCGGGCAAGTTGCTCGACGATTCCGAGACCTAACCCCTGCGCCGCGCCGGTTACCACTGCGATTGAGCCGTCGAGATTTTGTAAAGAAACTCCATCATTGTTCATGCACATACCTCATTTCTTCCGAAATAGCGAGACTGCCTCAGCCTCCGGGGTTGGCAGTTTTACCGTGCGGACTAAGGGGTTCACTTCACCCAGGCCTTGGATATCGCCCCAGCCCCTCTGAAATTTTTCGTTGTCAGATTTTGTGCCTTTTGCTACAATCGATCGTGTTTTGAGAGGATACTATAAAGAATCATCAAAGGAGGGAATCCAATGGCTACTTACATTGCGTTAGGTCGCTATACGCAACAAGGTATACAGAATATCAAAGAAGGGCCCGCGCGCACTAAATCCGCCCAAAAGAACGTTCAAGCACTGGGCGGCGAATTTAAGGCATTCTATATAGTGATGGGTCAGTACGACTTTGTCACTATCATTGAAGCTCCGGACGATGAAACCGCAGCCAAGTTCGCGCTTGCTACCGCTTCCGAAGGTAACGTCCGCATCGAGACACTCCGCGCCTTCACAGAAGATGAATACCGGGAAATTGTCAATTCTCTGCCCTGAGCCGTTCTTAGCACGCCTACCATATCATACCAAAAAACGAGAATATAGTGCAATACCTGAAGACCCTAACGACCAAAACACTAAGGTCTTTCATACCGGTTTTTAGGTGTGCGGGGAAGGAGAATAACACTGGGCTCCTTGAAAACGACTAAAAAACTTTGTACTAGATGGTCAGTACTTCAATGTCTTCGACAGCATGAGCGAAGTCGGTCGGATTTGCACGTTGTAATTCAAAAAGCGATCCATACCCGTAAGTCACCGCAATTGAGTCAATCGCATTACCCTGCGCACCAATAACATCATGTTCCCGATCTCCTACTATCACGGTGCTATTTTCCCCCCGTTTTCCTAACGTTGATAATGCGTGTGCAATAATCTCGGTCTTCAATGACCTAGTTCCGTCAAGATGGCTTCCCACGATGGTAGTGAAATATTGATGGAGATTAAAGGCCTTTAAGATCTGATTAGCAAAAACAGTTGGTTTTGACGTTGCAACAACTAGCTGCTTCCCCTTACTTTTCAAATCTGCCAGTAAAGCGGGTATTCCGGGGTAAACCACATTTTCATGTATCCCAGATGTAGAAAAATATTCGCGGTAAAAATCAACAGCGTGTTGCGCTTGACTCGCGTCAAAGCCGTAAATTTGCTGAAACGAGTCAGATAATGGCGGACCAATAAAGGATTCGAGGTTATCAAGATTGTCTTCCCGAATGTTAAATTTCGATAAGGCATATTGAACCGACTTGGTGATGCCAATTTTTGAATCGGTAAGGGTTCCGTCTAGGTCAAATAAAACCACGTTGTATCCGGTCATTCTTATTGAATCCTTTTTTCAAAATCTTTATTTAAGACATCTCCCAACGTCTTATTTTTCTTCTGACCGGTATAACTCTTTCAGACGGCGTATATACTCCCTATCCCTTTTCTCAACTGCCTCATCGAACTTATTTGGATCAACAAACCACGGCTTTCCCTCCGCCATACGTTCGCTAATTTTCTCGGCGGCTTCGTCGAGCGGTTCGGATCCCCTTCGCCTCCTAGTTCGTATATCTGCGGGCCATTTCCAGATACCCGCTAAATCATAGTGAAGAAACGGACCCTCATGGGGCATACGAAAACCGAAGGTAGACTGGATCCCGAGCTCAATGTCTTCAGCGGTTGCCACCCCCTCTGCCCACAGTCGCGTTGCCTCGCGTCCCATCGCACCCTGTATCCGGTTCAGTAGATAGCCCGGCAACTCTTTGCGCACCCGGATTGGGACTTTCTTGACCTTTTTCATCAAGTCATAGATGATGTTGTATGTTTCATCACTTGTGCCGGGCCCCTTAGCCACCTCAACCCCGGGCACTATATGCGGCGGCGCAAAATAGTGCGTTAACCCGATCTTGTCCTGCCGTTTGACACCTGCGCCGATATCGCTCATCACAAATCCGGATGTGTTGCTGACGATAATGGTGTGCGATGGGCACAGTTGATCGAGCGTGTTAAAGAGTTCTTGCTTGTCTTTTAGCCGTTCGATAATGGCTTCGGTGATAAAATCACTCTGTGCCACTTCTGCCAAATCGGTGGTAGTTGTGATTCGGCTGATCGTGTCATCGGCTTCCGCTTGGATTATCAGTTCCTCCTCAACAAAGAGATCCATAGAAGCCTTAATATTTCTCATAGACTGCTGCAGAAGTGCATCACTGAGATCCCTGATAACGGTGGGATATCCGCCAAGCGCAAAGTTTATGGCGATACCGAACCCCATGGTCCCACCCCCAACAACTCCCACCTTTTTAATATCCGCTAACTCCATATTCGCCTCCCGTATTTACTGCCACCTGTCATAATCACCATTTTGGTTTGATAGATTAGATGCCGAGGTTTTAGCCGAGGAGCACGCTTCCGGCTAAAACCTTGGCTTCCACAGATAGCAGCCATCATTAGAGGGGGTCTACAATTTTCCGAAGCCCTTCGCCAAGCTGAATTAAGTTGCTTTGGTATATGAACCGGTCCCAACCCATGCAGAAGTGGCGGACTCCCAAATCGATATAGCGTTTTGCTTCTTCAGGCATACCAATTTCGATCCGTGGAACGACGTCGTATTCTATTGACTTCTTGATGACAAGCTCTTCAAACGGTCGTATCTCCGGTGTACTCATTAAGTTCGGTTCACCTCTGGAGAAACCAAAATCTGCGGGACCCCATTGGGTCATGTCAACCCCTTTTTCTTTCGCAACAGTCAGAATCTCGTCGATATTATCCACCGCTAGGTTTTTCTCGATCATGATCAAAAACACAACCGAATTCAGATCTTCGATGTAGCCGTCTGCGCTATAACCCGATAATGCTGAACGACGCAGTTTGACCCCCATATGTCCACCGACATCGGGGAGGTCCGGTCTTATCGCTTGATGGCATCGCTGAATATCCTCTACGGTGCGCACATCCGTAAAAAGGACTGCCTTAAAACCCGCACCGAGCGCAGCTTGCGCCCAAAAGCTTTCGCTTTTCTGGTCTAGCTTTGTCATGAGCGGTAAGTTGCCACACTGTCCCGAACGCGCCAGGTGGTAGAGCAGTTGCATATCAAAAGTGCTATACTCGGCACAAAACTCGCCGTAGTCAAACAAACCGGTATCTCCAATAATCTCAGGAAGATCTGGGTCGCTGGAGAGGTAGTGCGTACCAATAGTTGGTTTTCCTTGGTTGAGTTTCTCGCGAAACGTATTATCCATTATCATGTAGCCAATTCCTCCTCTTGTGATGTTGTCCTATCTTGGACAGAATCCCCGATTGTTGAAAAGTGGGATTGAAAGCCTGCCCGTAGTAACTGTTAGAAAACTGATGTCCGCCTATCTGGGTTGATGATGTAAGCCGTATAAGGTGTCGGGTTTGTAAACCCAAGTTTTTGGGCTAACGCCGCAGAAATTTCAGTTTCCCGTGCGTCCGTCCGGTTTCCCGCATCCCAACACGGTTCGATATCATGTTCGATGCAGTAGAGAACCATTCGTGCCGCAACTGCTTGCGCTAACCGACGCCGTTGATGTTCGGGTAGCGTGGCAATGCCCAAATCGAATTTCCCGCCGCCAATTGCGTAAGATGTGCACCCCGAGACTATTTGCCCCTTGAACTCGACGGCAAAGGCAACACCCCGGTTGAGAAAATCTTCGGGCGTCGGGTAATTGCGGCGATCGACCAGCCAATCAACGACCCGTGTTAAGCCTTCGACCTCCGTTGAAGTCGTCACCTGCTTAAGTGTGTATCCTTTGGGAAGCCACTGTGTCAACGCCGTCAGCGTCTTGGGATTCCAATCGCCGGTGCCAAAGGCAATCCTTTTCCAAGGGACCAATTGATTTCCCCAAATCCGCCGGAAGGCGTCTGCCCAAGCAGTGTCTGCACCGATTAGCGTGGCTTGGGGGGATATTTCTCTCAGCATAGCTTCAGATGCTCTGCTAGTTGCATCGCCAGCAAAGATGTGGGGCCACCCGAGGGTGAGTTGCCCAACCGTTGGATGGTCCACATCGTCAACGAAAGCCGCGCCCATCTCTCCACTGAGGACCGCCGCGACATAGCCACGCAAATAGGGATAATCGTGAAAGAGCACTCTAGCAATATGCCTTTGGTCTGGTGAAAGTTCAATCATCGTATTCGTCACGCAATGCAACTCCTTCCGTTTACAGTCAGAACCTTGCGAAGGTGTCAAACCTTCGCAAGGAATGCTCTATACGGATTGGTGATGACTAAAGGAACATCGTGATGCCCATCTCAATGTATCTATCCCGATCGTTTGGTGCAATACCCCGGAGGCAGACAGCGATGCCAGTGCCTTGCAGCTGCTCTGCCACGTGACGCGCGCAGTCGTCAAGGGTTTTGAGCGAATGGTGGGGGTAGCTTTCTAGGCTGAAACTCAAATCTGCAGGTCCAAAAGAAAGACAGTCAACACCCGGCTTAGCGAGTTTTCTCGCATTGGTTACCGCGTTAACCGATTCTATCTGCATCCAGAG
>JAKZSX010000114.1:0-3177 GCA_047517405.1 Candidatus Poribacteria bacterium
AACGTTGAGTATTCACGGGATATGTGCCCGCAGACCCTTTCAATCTTGGGTAGAGCCTTGCGGTTTGGATTCAATGTCAACATGCAGGAGGACCATGCCCGATTGATGGCTGCGGCGATCAATAAAGTGGACGCGGTGCTAGGATAGATAGTGGAACGGGAACAGATTGCTGAAGCACTACAAGCACTAGGCTTGCAGACTAGTCACATCGTCTTTGTGCACAGTTCGTTGAGCAGTATTGGCTACGTCGAAGGCGGCGCAGATGCTGCGGTTGACGCGTTCTTGGATGTGCTCGGTTCAACGGGTACACTCGTGGTGCCGACCTTCACCTTCTCCCACGGCGGAACCCCCAATCCTGTGTTTGACCCTATTCGGGATCCGTCAGAGATGGGACGCATTACAGAGGTCACTCGGACGCGCCCCGGCGCACAACGGAGCTGCCACCTGCTGCACTCTGTCGCTGCTCTGGGACCCCACGCGGAAGATATCACCGCTGTCCATGGACCCTCCGCTTGGGCAGCCGATGGTCCCTTCTGGAAACTCTACGAACTGGACGCACACATCTTAATGCTCGGTGTTCCCTATCTCCGCTGTACCTTCTTTCATGTTATCGAGCAGCTTGTGCAGGTGCGTTACCGGCGGTGGCGGGAAGTCGAAGCGAGAGTTCGAGAGCCGGATGGGCGCGAAGGACCACTCCCCATGTTCGGTTATAGTCCCAAGCCGGGGTTTGTGGGTAACGACTTCAACAAGCTTGGAACCATACTGGAAGAGCGCGGACTCGCTCAGATCGGCGCAGTCGGTAACGCTGTGGCTCGACGGTTCAGGGCAAGAGATGCGCTTGAAGTCGGGCTCGCTGAATACCGGAAAGATCCGTTCCTATTTGTCATGACTAGCGACAGCGTAACACAACTCCGGGATGGCCTCCTGACCGAAGAGCTGCACAATGAGAAGTCCGTGATCGATCCAGCGCGAATATACGAAGGGAAGCAGTAGCACAGATGCGATATCCAAGAAGGAAAAGATGATGACACAGCAAGACACAGCAGCGGCAGTCTGGGAACAGCATAAAAAAGTGATACCCGGTGGCGTCGTTTCATTGAATCGGGTGATAGATCCGATGCGCGTTTTTGTGAAAGCGGCGGGTGCCTATCTCTGGGACAGCGACGGGACGCAATACATCGATTATCACGCCGCCTTCTCGCCGTATCTACTTGGGCATAGCGATCCGGATGTCGATGGAGCGGTGATTCAAGCCATAAAAGAAGGCAAATCCCTGATAGGTGCAGGGACCACCCCTTGGGAGGGAGAGCTGGCTAATCTGCTGGTGGAATGTATCCCCACGCTAGACCAGGTGCAAATCACCAATACAGGGTCCGAGGCTACCTTTTTTGCTTTGCGGGTTGCTCGGGCGGTAACCGGGCGCGACGAAGTGATTATCATGCAGGGCGGATACAACGGCTGGCATAACGATGTAGCTTTCAATTTGATGGATCCCCACGAAAGAATCGCAGGCTACCAGCCGGGCGAGGAATTGCCACTCTATCCGATTACAGCTGGTATGCCAGCTTCCGCTTCTCAGCATGTCCACGCAGTACAATTCAACGACTTAAACGCCGTAGAGAACCTGATAAAAACAGAAAATATCGCGTGCATTATCCTTGAGCCGATTCTACAAAATATCGGTGTAGTCAAACCTAACCCCGGATACCTAGAGGGACTTCGACGCCTCTGCGATCAATACAGTTCCCTGCTAATTTTTGACGAGGTAAAAACAGGATTCCGTCACGCCCTAGGCGGTTATCAGTCGATATGTGGGATGCAGCCAGACCTGTCGGTATTCGGAAAGGCGGTCGCCAACGGTTATCCGCTAGGTGTCGTCGGGGGGAAGCGGGAGTATATGGAGTATTTCAATCACGCACAGCCGGAAAAGAAAGTATTAATCGCAGGAACCTATAGTGCCCATCCCGTCCCCACGGCAGCGGCAATTGCAACCTTAAAGAAATTAAAGGCGCAGGAAGGAGAGATCTATGGTCATCTCGAATATCTCGGTCAGATGATGGAGGACGGCTTAAACGCACTGCTGTGTAAAAAAGGTTTCCCTTCAATAGTCGCTCGACAGGGGTCAGCCTTCGTCGTTTATTTCATGAACAAGGTTCCCACCAATTGGCTGCAAATTGCACAATCCCACGATATGGACCTTGATAAAAAATACAGAACACTCTTAATTGAGAGGGGCGTTTTTCATTTCCCGCTTCCCACCAAACAGGGGAGCATCTCCTTTGCCCACACAGAAGCGGACATCGAACGCACCATAGAGATTACGGAACAGGTCTTGGAGAAATTATAGGAGCTGATTATTCGATAAAGAGGAATTGCATGACAACGAAATTCAGATCCACCGGTTGGTCAACCAAAGCCATCCACGCCGGTGAAGAATCCCTCCCCAAAACGGGCCCCCTCATTCCGCCCATCTACCAGAATAGCACCTTTCAGTTTGAGACGGCGGAGGAGTGTGTCACTGCGTTCACGGACGAAGATTCAGGCTATGTCTATACGCGGTGGGGAAATCCGACCCAATCTGTGCTCGAAAGCAAGATTGCCGTGTTGGAAGGCGGTGAGGCGGCGCTCGCAACAGCGTCGGGAATGGCAGCCGTGAGCACGGCGTTGTTGACGCTGCTGGCGCACGGAGACCGCGTCGTGGCGATGGATTCTCTCTATTCCGGCTCATACAATATCCTGAACGAAGATCTCCGTCGCATGGGTGTTGAGACCACATTTGTGGATGCAACCGATGCCAATGCAGTCGAGCGATCGATCCAACCGAACACGAAAGCCATCTATATCGAAAGCCCTGTCAATCCAACACTGAAGCTGGTAGATATCGCTGCCTGTGCAGAGATTGCAAGAGCGCACGGGGTTACGTCAGTCATCGACAACACCTTTGCTACACCGTGTGGACAGCAGCCAATCTCCCTCGGTATTGACGTCGTCGTCCACAGCATGACCAAGTATCTCAGCGGAAATGGTACGGTGGTCGCCGGCATAATCGTTGGATCGAAGGAGTTTATCGATCGTGCGAAGAAAGGTGCGCTACGAAACTTCGGGGGCGTAATCAGTCCGTTCAACGCTTGGTTGACGTTACACGGGATCGCCACGCTGCCACTACGTTTTGAGCGT
>JAKZSX010000115.1:0-5950 GCA_047517405.1 Candidatus Poribacteria bacterium
ATCTTGTACTTCGCAAACGGATTCGACCACACAATCGGCGGAGAAGTATCCACCCGAACATGGTCTAACACCTGTTCGCCGTCAACCTCTGTATAGACATCCTCAATTTGGTAACTCCCACCATCGTTGTAAAGGGTTAATTGATCTCCGGAGAGATGCCCCTCTATGCCTTCAATCTCCCAGTGGTTGCCACGCGCTCCCGGCGGCGGCATCTCGTAGAGGCAGGTGATTCCTCCCGGAAACTCAATGATACCCGACTCCCACCACCTTGTCCTCATCGCTTCGTCGCCGTAGCCGGTGTAGGGCTGCGTTGGGACTTCGCCCGCGTATCCCAAGGCACGTATCGGCTCGCAGCCGAGGATCATGCGAATCGCGTTGATGCCGTGATAGCTGCCCGACCCGTACGAGAGTCGCGCATGTCGAATCTTTCCAAGCAATCCCGCCCGGACAATTTTCTGTTTCAACTGCTCATGGGGCCAGTGCCAGACATTCTCGGCGATTTCGTATTTGACGCCGCTCTGCCGGCACGTTTCCGTGATGGCATCTGCTATCGGCAACGAGATGGCGATGGGAATTTCGGTGATGACGTTGATCTTGTGCTTGGCGACCGTCATCGCCATAACGTTGAGCGAGTCGGTTGGTGTCAGACAGAAGACCACGTCCGGCTTTTCGGACCGTAGCATCTCTTCAACATCTGTGTATTGCGCTGGGATGTCGTAGGTTTCGGCTGCGGCACAGCATGCCTCGGCGTTTCTGTCGCAGATGGCGCAGAATGTGTAGAGGTCTGTCAGTTTCTTAATGACCGCCTGATAGGCGCGTGAGCGGGAAGTTTCATAAGCCCCGGCACCGATTACAGCGATTCGTAAAGGGTTCATTGGTATCTCCTCCGAATGCGCAAAATTATAAGTTAATCCAAGTTGCCATGTGTCGCCCCGCCTAGGGCTATGTTGGTTCATTGGTTCATTCAACGGCTTGGATATGTCTATACACAGGAATAGGCACGCTCGTCGGTGCGGTAATTTGCACAAGGGTTACGGCATACGGAGTATGCCTACTACTATATTAACCTATGGGTGCGTGTTCTACTTCCGGGACAGTGTTTGAACCAGCCACGGCAGTGACTGTTCCCCTGAAAAGAGGTGTCCGGCATCAAATTCTTGTAGGATGATCTGATCGCCGGCATTCGCGGCGCGATAGATCCGCTGCGCTATCTCAAAGGCGGGATGTACCGGGCGACTCACGTCCTCCGTCCCCCACTCCACAAAGATTGGACGCGGCGCAATCAGTCCCGCGATGTCCGGCATCTCACAGAGCTCACCGATGCCTTTCGGGTGGTGGCAGATACAGTGTCCAAACCATGAGGTTTGTGCGAAGGTTGTAAAATAACCGCTTAGCACCGCTGCACGAACCCGCTCATCCAGCGCGGCGTGGACGATGCCAAGCCAGCAACCGCCGGATAACCCTGCGATCCCGATTCGCCCTTCGTCGACCTCCGGCAGACTTTGGAGGTAGTCCACACCCCGCATTAGGTCATAGACCCGATAGCCGGTCAAATCGTATCCGAGATAGTTCAGGCGTCGCCAGAGGAAATCACAACCGCCCGACGGGTGCGCGCGTTCTCCCATCCCGGCATTATCGGGGCACAACGTGATGACACCCTGCTCTGCCAGATCACGACCATAAGGGGACCCGAACTCTCCATTGCCGGAGATGACGCTCTCTTTGCCGCCCGGTACATGTCCGTGGATGCAGAGGACGGCGGGCGTCTTTGCCGTTACGCCTTTCGGGATCGACAGATAAGCGGGAATTGCAACCTCCGCTCGTGAGTGGTAGATCACTTTGTGGATTGTGCACTTGTCGTAGGCTTCGGTGGAAACGATTTGCGGGTTTAGAGGAAACGCTTCGTCCGGGAAAGGTCCAAGCTGCTCTCGCAGCTCAGGGAGCAGTTGGGTTCGCCAATCCCGCCACGCATCAACGGTGTCCCCGTCGAATGATAAACGGGGTTTGTGATCTGCGAAATCACGGTCAAGAAGCTCTGCGGATGAGAATTGTATTTCAGATGATGGAGGCATGTTTTAGCTCCTAACTATCAAAGGTTCCAGAGATAAGAGACTTTGAACACAACGACCCTATCGCCTAGTTGTAATTCCCCTTCAGCAGTGCGCCAATCTTCATTATACGCAAGGAAAATATGGCTTTTGGGGCTATATTCCCAACCGAAGAGGGTGCTGACCAGATAGTTCTCATTGGTCTCGATCCGATTAAAAGCGGTGCGCTCACGGCCGGCTTGCGTAAACACCCTGAGAAATAGATCCCGTGTAAACAGATAGGTAACGCGCAGGGAGCTCGTGAAATAGCATCCATCAATGACATCTCTTTGCGTCAAACTCAGGGCATACCCACTTTCAAGATCAATAGTGAAATTGCTCTGCGGGCGGATAGTGGTTGAAAGGAAAAGCTGCCGTTGCTTCCCTACCGCCTGCCGCGCAAAATTGAAGTAATTTCCTATTCCCCCATCCAAGCCGACCGAAACGGGGCGCGAAGTGTTTGTTAGGAGGGAAAATTCATATCCGTCTGTCGCAAATACGTCCGTCAGTTCGACCTCCCGACTGCGTCCATAAGATATGCCAATCCCCTGCCAGAAGGACTCGGTGGGTCTCCAATCTGCCGAAGCGTTAAAGTTCCAACTGATTGAATCCTCGTCAAATTCCGGTGAAAGGGTCAGAGCTGGATTGTCCCATTTCCAATCGTCAAAATATGTGTCAGTGAACAGATCTTGGGAGACTCTGCCACGAACGCCGAAGGAAGCACGATGCGGTCCGAATCGAGGAATATAGGTTGTCATGAAATTCATTTGCTGCCAGCCCCGGTATCTCTCTTTACGGAGAAATCCTGTCTCATTTACTTCAAATAGCGGATCAATTCGTTCTAGCCGCATGCTGGCGTTCCAGAGATAATTGCTCTGAGCAAGTTCAACGAGGTAGGCTTTATTTCTTGTATTTTCGTTCTCTGGATCTTCGCCGGGGTTAGAACTCATCGCATATTGTCCCGATAGTCGATAGGTTTTAAGAAAGAACAGGTCTGTGTCGAATCCTCCCACCCGACCATAGCCCTCTTCCTCGCCGAGGTGCTCTTTGTTGGCGAAGATCAGTCCAACACTGGAGCGTTCTAAGATATCTCTCTTCAACCGGAGCATCGAATATAACGCCTTCTCCTTGGATTCAGACTCTTGACCAATTTCCAGTGCGCCGAAACTGCCCGTTTGGCTTCCGAGGATGCCGAGGGAATAATCGCCAATTTTGCCGGTCATTTTGCCGCCCCAGAGGATATCCCCTCGACTACCAATTCGCCGACTATAAAAGAGCTCCAGTGGTGTCTCAAAAAAGCTGTTGCCTTCGACAAAGAAAGGACGCCGCTCCGGGAAACGGGTCGGGAAGCGAGTTAGGTTAATCTCCAGCTGATCCGCCTCTACTTGTGCGAAATCCGGGTTAACGGTGACGTTTGTCTTGAGTGTGCTTGTCAGATTATATTGAACATTGAGTCCCGTCCCCAGTTGCCCATCAAGCGATTCTGTGTCGGATACCCCGCTCAGAAGATAGGGCGAGATCTCAAACGGTTTGCCGCCGCCAATGTCCTTTAGCCCGACCATAAGCCCAAGATCAGACATCCGTGTGGTCGCTCCGGCTTGGGTCATCTGCTTCCAAACGGTAACTTCGTTTTTTCTCCGATGCACCCGTTCAACGTCGAATCCCCATACCTGTTCCGACTTATTAGGGAATCGGAAATTTGCGAACGGGATCTTGAACTCAGCGACCCATCCCTGTTCATCAATACCCGTTTCTAACCACCAGATGCCTCTCCAACTAGAGTCGGACCGGATGTCGTCGAAACGGTACGAATCGCTTTGGACACCGCCGGGGGTGGTCGCAAACTTATAGCCGGCGCGATGGTCATGATGCGGATCCATGAAAAAGGATATCACATCTGAGTCGTAGATGTCCCCGTCTCGTCGCACAATACGATTGACAACTTTCTCAGGTGAGGCATCGTAGCACCGAAAAGCGACGTAGAGGTGATGCGGGTCATAAGCGATATAAAATGCCGTATCATCGGTGGCGGGTTTGCTTCGATCTGGCACGAGTTGAATGAAACCGCTTACAGGCTTTGCTTTTTGCCACGCGGGGTCGTCTAGTTTTCCGTCGATCTTCGGGGCGGGAACACCGGGCTCAAGCCGGTAAGCTTCTACAACGTACTTTGCCGATTCGGACTCGTGCGCAGACAAAGCTCCGGCAAAAAAAGTGAGAAGTACAACAACATTAACGAAGATCCATTTGGGCATTAATCACGCTCCTTATATCATATTTTGGTCCGAAGCTTTCCGTTTTAACAAAGTTCCCAATATCAGATATTTAGATTATATGGACATAGGCTTAGAAACGATAAAATTCTCTCGCATTTTCGGACAGAATCTTGCGAGCCAGCGATGTGGGTAACTTTGCGGGGAAAGCCTCTTCGGGGGAATCGAACTGCCAGTGGGGATAGTCCGTTGAAAACATCAGAAAGTCGTCCGAGTCGAGCTGGCCGATAATCTGAAGTAGTTGTTCCGCGGTTGACGGTCCATCAATTGGTTGGAGTGTCATGCGCATGTGTTCGCGGATATACGCTGACGGCAACCGTTTGACCCACGGTGTGAGCCGTCTCAGCCCACGCCACTCCTTGTCAAATCGCCACATCAACGATGGCATCCATGTGAATCCCGCTTCGATAAGTGCCACGCGCAGCGAGGGGAACTGATCAAAAATTCCTTCCGACACCAGACTGAGTACCTGTGCCTGAAACACCTGCGACATACCGACGTATTCCTCCAGATAGGTTGAGGGCCAACCGACCGATGTTGGTGGAAGTCCTGGTGCTCCGCCGTAATGGATGCCAACCACCAAATCGTGGCGCGCCGCAGCGGTGTAGATTGGGTGATAACGTCGATTTCCATAAGGTGCCTGCGAACGTACTGGCAGCATCACCTGAACAAATCCCGGATGGTTTCCCAAACGCTCAATCTCTCTGGCTGCGAGTTCGGGGTTTTGGCTCGGTACAATCAACGACCCTCGCAGGCGCGGTTCGGGGTCAAGCCAGTGCTCGATCTGCCAATCATTGACTGCTGAGGCAAGTGCTGCCGCTAAGTCTTCATTGTGTACGCTCTGTACACGGTAGGAACAGGTCAGTATGCCGTACTCAATTCCCCAGGCCTCGAGCGCGTGTTCGCGTAACAGTGCCAAGTCCGATTGGGGTCGATCTTCCGACGGTTCCGTGATTTCAGGTCGCGTTGAAGTCGGTGCACCTTCTGGATAGTCGTTCGCATCAGGTCCGAAAAAGCCGGATTCCTCGCAATGATCACACCAGTAGTCCGGCAGATACGGGTAGAGCATTTCGAGCGACGGGGTTCGATTGTGCAGATCGCAGTCAATTATGGGCAATCCGGCGGTTACAAAACTCGGTTTTCCGTTCTCCATTCTTATGTCTTCGCCCTTTTCACGGTAAGTTGCTAAATCATTTTGCGGATTTTCAAACATTTTTAGGATACCAGTTTGCCACCCGTTTGTCAACATGAAACCGGGCGGAATCCACGGCTGAAATGGCAAGTCTGAAATGAGGTAACCAGTAATTAATTTGCGGTATTATTGAACCTTATTTGCAGCGGTTGCTGGAATCTCCCTGACAGCCCAATGTCGGTATTCGCATTGCAGCAAGGTTTTGGAGTTGCCTATGCGTCTTAATCCCGGCTGCGTGGAAAACTGGCGGAAAAGTGTTGACGGTTCTCTCGGATTTTGCTATCCTATGTTTTTCACGAAGAGACGCTGAGACCGATAACAGTTCTAGATGTTAAATAAGAAATGATGTGGAAATATGCCACATCATCTACCAGCAAAGCGAGCACAGAGACGAATAATGG
>JAKZSX010000116.1:0-4261 GCA_047517405.1 Candidatus Poribacteria bacterium
TGCGGCGATGAATCGCCGAACTACAGGTCGAAGACTCTTGGAACAGAGGCTTTGAGCATTCAACTGCGTAAGCCTTAACAGGTTCTTCCCCGAGAAACCGAGTTTTTCTGAAAAACTTGGTTTCTGATTGAAATCACGGGGAAACATCATTGGGAGGTCGGAATGAAATCTAATCCGCTCTTGAAACAAACCTTGGGGACTGTCTTATTAACCCTTCTATTTACATTGCTTTGCTTCCTTGGCTGCGGTGCTGCTGAAGACGATAACAGCCAACCATCAATTGAAACAATAACCGATCAAACGCTTAATGTTGGAGACGAGACGACGGTGAAAGTAACTATCACCGATGCTGATGTTGACGACACGCATACTATCAGTACATTCACTGACGATACTACCATTGCCACCGTCTCAGTGAGGGATGCAACCCTTACCATTACAGGTATGAAGGCGGGCCCCGCGACTGTCACAGTCTCCGCCACAGACAACAGTGGACAGGACAACGCGGCGGCGATACCGGTGACATTTGAAGTTACAGTCAATTCGCAGTCCCCGACGGAGACATTCGAGGTTGGAATTGGACTTAATCAACCGCCATCATCTTTTATTGACAAAGGAGATTGTACTGTCGGAATGACATTGAAACCGGGAGAGGGTTGTAGTTACGACAGTAATGATCCGTTTGCAGAAATTATCTTTTCTGTCCTTCAGGATGGCACCGTGTGTCGAGAACAAGTCCCTCTCTTTAGGGGCCAGTTAGAGATACCAGGGGAACATCGACCACGCAACTTAAAGTTTTGTGTAGAGTGGGATATAGAAGAAGATGACTTTTTCGAGACTAGTTTTTCTGCCAGCAAAAATCCCGACGGAAGTTGGACTATTGAGGATGTCCCCTAGTGATAGTCCGTACCTTTGATATCAATCATGTGGGTTTGGGGCTAGTAGATACAAGCTATCCAATTCGCATGATAATTTGAGCAAGAATGATGCTATTCCTTGACGGGAACGTTATGAGTAGACAACTTGGGATTAGCGAATCTAAACTCCAATTTATCGAGACGAGTCCCTTGGAGTAAATTGTCATTGAGTGATTCATCGCTCCTTCAAACGCGCGATTAAACACACTACTATAACCGCTGATTAAGGACACAAATGCAAACGGAAAAACCGATCGACAGCGTCACGCTCACAATCATCAATAATTACCTCGTCAACACCTGTCGTGAGATGGGTTTGGCGATGATGAAGACCTCATACTCCTCCATCTTTAACGAAGGACTGGATTTCTCCTGTGTCATTTTTGATCGCGATGGCGAGATGGTCGCTTATGCGGAGTTTTGTCCCGCCCAGATCGGCGCGATTCTCTACACCATGCAGTGGACGATCGCCGAAATCGGTATAGAGAACTTCAAGCCCGGCGATGTAGTGATACACAATGACCCCTATCGCGGAGGTTGTCATATGCCGGAGCATACAGTGATCCAGGCGGTCTACCATAACGGAGAGCTATACGGGTTCATCGGCAACATTGCCCATGTTACGGAGATAGGCGGGAAGGCGGTCGGCGGTTTCGCAGCGGATGCCAAGGAAGTTTACCAAGAGGGTCTCCGATTGCCGCCGGTCAAAATTGTCCGGGAAGGGGAACCTGTTGAGGACATCTGGAAAATTATCCTCGAAAACCACCGAACGCCGCGCACCTCTTGGGGCGATTTCCACGCGATGATTGGATCCCTCAACGTAGCGGAGCGGCGACTTCACGAACTGCTCGACCGTTATGGGTTCGATGAAATTCTCGCCGCCGGGAAGCAACTCATGGACTACTCGGAGGCGCGGATGCGGGCAGAAATCCGAGACATCCCCAACGGCGAGTATCAATTTGATGACTGGATCGAAAATGACGGTGTAGTTCCTGACAAGCGGTATCGAATCAATTGTACGGTCATCGTGCGAGACGAGGAAATCCTCTTTGATTACACCGACTCAAGCCCCCAAGCGCGCGGTCCCTGCAACTGCACGTACGGTGTAACGGCATCTGCGACGTTCAACGCAATGCTCAATATCACCGACCAGACCATTCCTCGTAACTCAGGCTGCTATCGACCAATCCAACTGATTGTCCCGCCGGGCACCGTCGTGAACGTGAAACACCCCGGCCCCAGTGTCGGGGGCAACTCCGAAATCCACGAACGGATTGTCGATGTCCTGTTTGGCTGTCTATCGTACGCTGTGCCGGACCGCGTCGCCGCGGCGGCCGGTGCCAGTGCGTGCAACTTTCTTTTCGGAGGGATACACCCAAATACGGGACAATATTACGCGAACTACCACATCGATGGTTGTGGCTGGGGTGGCAAAGCAACCGGCGACGGAAATCACACGCAGTGCCCGATTAACGGAAATTGCCGGAACACCCCGGTTGAGGTCTTTGAGACACGCTATCCATGGCTAACGAAAAGGTATCGCATCGTCGAAGATTCGGGTGGACATGGTGAGCACCGCGGGGGCTGCGGCAGCGAAAGGATTATGGAAGCACTCGCACCGGAAATCACGGTTTCCAGCTTTATGGACAGGCATGAGACGGGAGCGTGGGGGCTATTTGGCGGAAAAGAAGGAGCAAGCGGTGCAGTACAGATTCGGAAAAAGGACGATGACCGATGGCGGACATTCTCTGAGGTCTATGGAACGCCTTCCCCCAACAAATTCGCCGACATCCAAATCCAAGCCGGTGATGAAATTAGGATTGTCAGTCCGGGTGGTGGTGGGTATGGACCACCTGAAAAGCGGGAGCCAAACGAGGTTGTGAATGATGTGCGTGAAGGCTTGGTATCCCCTGAAGAAGCACGGGATATCTACGCCGTGGCTCTTGTTCAAGAGGCGGGAAATTGGCGTATCAATGAAGGTGGGACAGCCGACCTTCGCCGCGAAAGGGGGATATCCTGATGGCTCAGTGGGAACCGATTTCTGATGCACTATATGCCACACAAATTCACCACTGTGATCTCTGCGGAAAGATGTTGGTCAGACGCCTATGGCGTGTAGAATACGACGGCAAATCCTTAAAGTTTTGCGATGAGCGGTGTGAACAGACATGGCTTGACTACTGGCTGCCCCGCTACGGTAAGGCGCACGGTTTCACAAGCGATGGCGATTGAGATCTGAAAATCTAGCTTACTACCACCTGTAGGAGCAATCTCCTCATCGCGACTGTTTCCGAAAATCCAAGGGAATCGTGGCAAGTTGCCTTAACTCCCGATCTTATCGGGGCGGAGCGCAATGTAGCATAGGGTTCACCAATTCAATCAACCAATGAACTAATGTACGAATGAATCAACACAGCCCCAGCGGGGCGATATATGTCTTTCGCCCCAGAGGAGCGATATGTTTATAGAAAGGCGATGTGTCCAATCACCGCGCTCCAGAGGAACGCAATGTGTATAGCAGAGCAGATATAGCCCAAATCTTCTTGCCTATAAAGATCAGCGGCGGATTTGAGAAAGGGCCCGCTTTGCCCTCAATTTTGATAGATTGTAAGATTGCCAAGGGCTTTCTGAACGCAGCTCTGTCTCTTTATCGTGAAGAAATACTGCCATCTGCTTTGCAGCCATATCTCCATCACCAGCGACCCTCAAACGGGTTAATTCCGGTATCGCATCGTAGGATAGTTCCTGCAAATAGGCAAGATCAATCTTGTCGGTCTTGAAATATCTATCAACGTTGTTCCGCGCAATAATTGCGTCAACATTGACATAGTTTAGAACCGTATAGGTGAACAGCGCGGCGACAGCAAAAGCTTTGACTAAAGATAGCTCCTTCCGCCACAGTTTGTAAAGGGTGAGCATAAACAGAATAAAAAGAAAGCCGATAAAGGTGTGGGCGAAGATCCTTGCATAGGTGTAACCGTACGCCTCCTCATACAGTTTCAATCTCAAATGCGCGGAATAGAGCATAATTGCGGTGCAGAGCACAAGCAGGCAGCGTAGCACACGAACTACGCGATTTAACTTTCCGTCGTTTTTTGTGAAATGTAGACCGATCAACAATATGCTTAAATTAATAACAGTAACAATAATCAACTCGAAAAAACCGCGTCTTGCGTATTCCGCGTAAGTGTAGTCAGGGATGGAGCGGATATTTGCCTCACCACCAAAGAGGTATGTAAATTGAATCACACAGAATAGAATGTAGACAGCGTTCACCATCACCAGAACCGTAGCAACGATGATAGCGTCCCAACTCCCGATGTCCCTCCTAACAGATTCTGACG
>JAKZSX010000117.1:0-4340 GCA_047517405.1 Candidatus Poribacteria bacterium
AGAAAACTCCCCCCACAAGGTTTATATGCTTCCTGATCGAGATCCATCATTAGGCAAACGTACCGTAGGTTCTCAAGAGAAACCGCCTACCTTCCGCGATTCGTCAGAATCGGCGGATCAGGCACAAGCGTTATCATCGCCTGATTCAAGGGACACCAACACAGGTGCCCCGAAGATAAAGCCACAGGCAACGGCGGAAATATGGGGCGAGTTGATAGATGAACTTGAGAGGCAATGGCTACTGAAGGAGTTAACGGAAATTGGTTTCGATAATCCGGAGCAACAGGAGAAACTAGCAACTTGGCCCTTACCCGTGCTCAGGTGGCAGGTTGACAATCTCAAAGCCAAGGTAAACGAACTTGTAGAGTCGGGGGCTATCACAATCGAACCAACACAAAATTCCTTTGAATCGGAAACCAAATCGTCGCTGAAAGGCAAGTAGGACGGGTACTTGGAGAACTTAACAAATCCGATTCTCAGATGCTACTGGGACCGTCTCGATTCTACGACTCCCTCAACCAACGTGAGGGTTTGATTTGCTTCAACCCCTTCAAGGAGTTCCCTTAGACCACTGGGCCAGCGGATTTCAATCCGATCGGTTTGGCGATGTTTCCCTAGTCCAAAGTGCAGTCGCATGTCATTCTGCGACAGGTAGCTTGACCCGCTCCGAACCTCCCGAATCTGTGTTAGGTTTCCGGTCGTTACCTTGACCCTTGCCCCGATCGCATCCCGATTGCTGCGGGTGCCAATGAGTTTGAGGGTCAACCACACATTCTGTCCCCCTTCGTTCTCCAACAGGTCTGGTGCCCCCTTTAAGTTTGTCACGAGCTGGTCGAGATCGCCATCGTTGTCGTAGTCAGAGTAAGCAAAGCCACGGCTGACTTTCTCCAAATGCATACCAGATCCTGAATCAGTGCCGACTTCATCAAAGGTGCCGTCTCGATTGTTGCGGAAAAGCAGATTGGGCTGTTCATAAAATCCAATCGGATTGAACGCCTGAACATTCTCGTGCAGATGTCCGTTGGCGATGAATAGATCCTGATAACCGTCGTTGTCGTAGTCACAGAAACTCACTCCCCACGCCAAGTAGGGCAGACTAATTGTCCCAATTTTTGACGCATAGCTCACATCCGAAAATAGCCCACCCCCCTCGTTGTGGTAGAGGGTGTTTGTCTGATCTTGGAAGTTGGTGACAACGAGGTCTAAGTAGCCATCGTTATCGTAATCCCCGAAGTCGGCGCCCATGCCGTTCTCGGCGTCTCCATCTTCGCTGAATCCAACGCCCGCGGTCAGACTGACATCGGTAAAAGTGCCATCGCCGTTGTTACGGTAGAGGAAGTTCTGGTCGGCGTCATTGACAATATAGACATCCATGTCACCGTCGTCATCATAATCCCCCCAAGCGATAGCGAGTCCGCGTCCCGTTGCCCCAGAAAAGCCTGCGGATTCCGTTACATCGGTAAAGGTTCCGTCGCCGTTGTTGTGATAGAGGATATCCAATTCCCCCTCATAGAGGCGTGGGTCACAGTAAACACGCACCCCTTTATCCATGCAGACCTGATCGGATTCGATAGCATACTTTACATAGTTTGTCACATAGAGGTCTAAAAATCCGTTGTTGTCGTAATCTACGAAGGCGCAGCTTGTCCCCCAGCGCGTGTCCCCGGTGCCTGTTTGTGTCGTGACATCGGTAAAGGTGCCATCCCCATTGTTACGGAAAAAGACGTTTGCCCCGAAGTTTGTCACGTATAGATCGGGAAACCCGTCGTTGTCGTAGTCTCCAACCGCGCATCCCATGCCGTAGCCTGTATCGGCGACGCCTGCTGCGATTGCGACATCGGTGAATGTGCCATCCCCGTTGTTGCGATAGAGCGCGTTTCGCGGGGGTTCTCCCCTACCTGATCGCTCCTCGATAAAAGGAGGAAGATCTGCCCCGTTGACAAGGTAGATGTCTTGAAACTCATCGTTGTTGTAGTCCAGAAACGCTGCGCCGGCACCGAGGGGTTCGATGAAGTATCGCTGTCCGCGCCCCCCGTCATAGTGTTTGAAGTGGATGCCCGCTTCCTTGGTAACGGATGTAAACTTGATCGGATCTGCGGAGGAAGGGCTGCTGATGAGAAGGAGTAGGAGAGATAGAAAAAAAAGTCTCATGTCAAAAGAAAGTGTGAAACGTGAAAAGCATTGGTTCATTAGTTCATTGGTACCGCAAGTTCGGGCGGAGTAACTCCGCCCCTACGGTTTCTGTTGCACGGTTTCTTGGCATGAGACAAAACAATATGTAGGTATACTCATGCCGTAATTTGCACAAGGGTTACGGCATACGGCGTATGCCTACTACTATAAAGTTATTGCGACGCGGGTTCATCAATTTTCACATAGGTATGCGTTAACGGCTCCCAACCGAGCAGTCGCTTGGCTTTTGACAGGTTAATCTCACCCTGTTCCTCGTCACCAGCGATGAATACGGCGTCAAAGCCGGTATGTTCGACGGAGAGCCCAGCAAGGTAAGCCCGCGCAAGGTCTTCCTCATCTGTCGCCCAGATGTGGACATGATCGGACTTGGGTTGTCCCCGTCGCTCAATCCACTGCTGACGGGTCGAGGGACCGGTGATTCGTAGGGCAATGATTGACATACCGTGTTCACGGCAGAAGTATCGACAGATCCGCTCCCCGAATCCTTTTGTCAAGCCGTACACCCCGGGGTTATCAAGTGGGACCTCTTCCTCAGATGGGAATTTATTGCGCGTCCGTTCATGGACGGTGAACGTGCTGGTGTAAACACCGTGCGTGATGCCCTCTTCTTTCGCCGCATGCAACAGAATATGAAGCCCCATTGTGTTGACTTGATAGTTGGCGATGACATCGTCAAAATCCGCTGCCGATGAAGCGTGATCGGTGGGACGCCGCATGACCATGTAGATGAACGCGTCCATTCCCTTGACCGCACGCTGGACGACCTCCGGGTCGGTTACGGAACCTTCGATATATTCGACGGTTGAATCTTTGGGCGGAGAGAGGTCAAGGATGCGAAACTGGTGGTGTGGTTTCATGTAGGGCAGCGTCATGGTTCCAACATGCCCGGCTCCTCCAACGATTAACACTTTCATAGCGAGTCTCCTTCTATTTCTTCACAATCTCACTGAGCGGACGAGCATTGATGAAGAGTTTGGCACCGTGGCTGACATCTGGGGTTGCATCCACCCCACATAGCCAGTTCCATGTGCGTTGGCGACGCGCGAGATCGCGATAGGACTCCACTTCGGTGACGTAGGGATGTCGTTCTCGGTTGGTGTAAGGCGGTATCTCCTCCGACTCTATCAGCCAGTCCCGCTTCGGTGACGAGTTTCGGAAATACGAAAATTTAATCATCCCGCGACGCTTCGCGTTCAACTTTGGTCCCGCTTTGTGCCAGACGCCGTAGTGGGTCAAAACAACCGTTCCGGCGGGAACGGTCAAGGAGACTTGGCCCAAAATGTCGCCGTAATGGGCGATTGCCTCTCGGTCAACCAATCGATGATGGGAACCGGGAAGCACCATTGTGGGACCATCTTCGAGTGTAACGTCTTGCGGGTAGTAGTAGCACTGCAGATGATTGACGCCGTAACCGTATTCGGAGAGGCCATCGGAGTGCCATGTCTGTCCGGGGTGTGCTTCTTCATACAGGTGATGGTGCGCGGTTATGGGGATGAAGAAATTTCGTCCGAGCAGCGAGCGAGCGACGCCAGCGACTTCGGGGTGCAAAAGCACTTCTTCTCGAAATCCGGGTGTGCAAGCGAATTCGGCGATTCTGCCCCCCGGCAAAGTTTCGCATTGACGACTAAACTCATCAGAGACGACTCGTTCGAGAACCACGGAACCCCTTGAAACAAAATCCATCACTTGGCTATCGTCCATGGTGGGTTGAATATCGATCATCGTTTCCTCCTGTCATAGGTCTAAAGTCGATTTTTCCAAGATGAATTCGTAGCCCAGATAAGCGTTGTCAACGTCCGAAAATTGGTAGAGTTCCGCTCTCGGAAATTGAACAATCCGCCATCCATCGTTGACCGCTTCGATAACCGAGTCGTATGGCGCGTCCTGTGACGGTAGTATGGGTTTATAGGACACTGTCGGGTCATACAACGCCCAACTAGCAATCGCTGAACGCATGCTTGTCGACTTTGAATAGAGATACAACACCATCTGTCTTGGCTTAGTCAGAAGTACCTCTAACCGTTGAAGGTCGGCTTCCGTGAAGTTTCCCGCTTGAAGTTTTTTGCGGCTTTCGTCCAGCCACCCTTTGACTGTAGTTTCCATTTTATTCATCCTTATCACTTAAAGTCACTAATCCCAATCAAATA
>JAKZSX010000118.1:0-3230 GCA_047517405.1 Candidatus Poribacteria bacterium
TCTGTGGTGTGGCCACACTTCGTCGCCAAGATGTATTCATCTCGCCGATGAGAGACGGTTTCACCGATGATTTCCTCGGTTCTGCCGTAACAGGCAGCAGTGTCGAGGAAATTGATGCCACCATCGAGTGCAGCGTTGAGCACCCGGTCTGCCTCGGCAACGGTCTTGGACCTCTCTTGGCGGGAAATCTCCGCGAGTCCCAGACCGAGACGCGTGATTTTGAGACCTGTTTTGCCGAAATCCGTTTTTTCCATATCTCCCTCCTTATATTGTGCGGAACTGTAGGGAACGCGAATCTGCGTTCCCTACTAAAATCCCGCTTGCTTGTCGCACACATAGAGGAATGGTTCGCCCGCGAGAAATCGCCGGAGGTTCTCCTTGAAGATCTGGCGCCGTCCCTCCCACATTTCGGCGGTCAACGCTGAAGCGTGAGGCGATAGGATGACGTTATCCATATTCCATAACGGACTATCGGCGGGCAAGGGTTCTACTGCCATGACATCCAATCCCGCACCGGCGATTCGCCCGGAGTTCAACCCATCTATCAAGGCTTCTTCGTCCAAGATGCCTCCTCGCGAAATTGCTATGACGTGTGCCCCCGGCTTGAGTAGCCCGATTCGTCGATGATCAATCAATCCCTCCGTCTCCGGTGTGAATGGTGCGGTGATGACAAACCAGTCGGACATCTGGAGCAGTTCATCCAATCTGTCGAGTCCCCAAACCGCTTTCACTTCCGGAGGGGTTGACATTGACTGAGCATCAACGGCGTAAACCTCCATACCGAAGCCATGTCCCCGCCGTGCGACCGCCATTCCAATACCGCCGAGTGCGAGGATACCCAAGGTGCTTCCATCGAGTTCCAAAACCCGTTCATCATATTTCCCGGTATCCCAATGGTGCGCTTTCTGGTCTTCCCACTGTTCACGTAAACAGTGGGCAAAGGTCAATATCATGCCAAACGCATGGTCAGCCATCGGGTTGGCGTGAGGGCCCCGTGCGTTGGTCAGAATAACATCGCTGTCTCTTATCTCAGGTATTGACACAATCCGATCAATGCCGGTCCCCGGACACTGAATCCACAGGAGCCTTTGGGCGGCGAGAAAGACCTCGCGTGACGGCTCACCACAATACACATCTGCGTCCCGAATCAGCTCTATCTCTTCTTCTGGTGTTGCGGCTCGGTGAAAGGTTACGTCCGGAAAAGTGGCGCGAAGTTCGTTCACAAACTGATCGGTTGCCCGACCAGACATTACAATTTTCATCTGTCATTACCTCATATTCTGGAAGATTAGGTGTTAGAATAGCTATTTCAACATTTCATATCGACAGCATTGGCGTTTAACACGACGAGTGACGGGCAACGCTGAAGGGGAATCGACTGTTGATTTAGTTGTTTTGGGTACATATTACTCGATGTTTCATCATATTCTAACATAAAGCTCAGGTGTCTCAATATCAAAAAATGGAGGTTGCAGGAAAATTACGGTGGAATCCAGATTCGGTTGAACCTGAGTGGCAGATCAGCGTCTTAAATCGTATCCACCGTAATTCCTTTCCAGTGTGTTTTCTGCAACGGAATTGAAGATGAGTCATGCCTGACAATAGAAACTTCATGTCAAAACAGTGATATAAGGAGAAACCGCAATGCGTATCACCAGTGTAGATCCCTTTATTGTGAGAGTACCAACTGAAGGGCGAGATGGACCGACAACCGGGGACTGGGTTGTCGTCCTCGTCCATACAGACGCAGGCATAACCGGTATCGGACGTGGCGGGAGCATCGAAGTCATCTCCCAAGAGCTAGCACCTGTGCTTATCGGACAGGATCCACGACGGACAGCAGTGCTCTGGGAACGGATGTACGAGGCAGCGTGGTGTTTCGGCGGTCCTGGCAATGCTGCTATGTCGTCCATCGGGGCAGTCGACGTTGCCCTGTGGGACATCTGCGGAAAAGCTTCTGGTCAGCCTGTGTGGCGGCTTTTGGGCGGCTATCGGGACAAAGTTCCCGCTTACGCCGATGGTTCTGGATATGTTGCGGAGGCAGATCAATCTCCCGAAGCGATAGCGGCTTTGGTCAAGAAGCACGCCGACCTCGGCTATGATGCGATGAAGATACATATGTACGAAGCTAGAAATCCAGAGGAAATCGTGGAACGGGTGCGGCGTACACGAGAGCTGATTGGTATGGAGAAGAAGTTGATGGTAGACTTGCACCGTGCATGGGACGGGAAGACGGCGGTAGAAATCGCCCGGCAGCTTGAGCCCTATAACCTCTACTGGATAGAGGAACCGGTGCGAGGCGACGATGAAGCGGTCTATCTGCGTATGGTGCAGGAGGCGACTAGTGCCATCGTTGCCGGTGGGGAGGGCGTAGGAACCCTTTACGGTATCAGGCAGTTCATCACAGAGGGTGCCCTCCAACTGATACAAACGGACATCTTAATAGGGGGAGGTTTCACCGGATTGATGCGTATTGCGGCGTTATGCCAAGCGTATCACCTACCCGTTACCCCTCACGGCGCACAGTTCCCGGACATCAACTGCCATCTAGCTGCGGCAGTCCCTAATAGCTTAATCGTTTCCGCCTACCCTGACTGCGAGCCTAACGAGATCTGGTCGAAACTGTATGATCCACCTTTTCAAGTAGTTGACGGATACATCACCATGACTGAGCAGCCGGGACTGGGACTGACGCTGAATGAGGACTTTATCGATCGGTATCGGCTTCGCACCCTGTCAGACGCAAATTGATAAGGGCATCATGAGCACTAAATATTTAGCCGATATGGATGTTTTCTCTTGACCATGGGGTAGAAACAAAAAAAGCCAAGCCGCATCAAATTATCGATGCGACTTGGCACTGGGTAATTTTCATCGACTTTATAGCACTTAACAAGGAGTAGTTAAAGCTATTTGCTCTAATCTTAACGAATCTGTACGACTACAGTTTCATCCATTTTTAAGGATTTTTCACCTGCTGGTTGAGATTGAACTATCCGAATAACATTACGGAATGCAGCCCGCAGCGACCTTGCAACTAGTAGCTCACCTGAAGCGTCAGTGACGCAACATTGTGGGTGTAGTTCAGGAAGTCAAAGATTTCATTATCCTCATTAGTGTCATTGCGTGTGAGTTGATAATCCGCAAGCAGTGTTAAGGCATTGCTAACCTGCCAATTGATTTGGAAATGTGCACCGAGTTGATTATCCCTTCGTTTCTCCGCGTTTTCA
>JAKZSX010000119.1:0-22133 GCA_047517405.1 Candidatus Poribacteria bacterium
ACCCTATTTTACCACGTCCGGCGTTCATCCCTACGATTTGTTGGAGTGGGAACGCCGCGATGCCGTCATCTACAATGAAAAGGGTGATGTCATCTTTAAACAGGAGCAGGTTGAAGTACCGGCAAGCTGGACGCAGCTCGCGACAGATATTGCGTCGTCGAAATATTTCCGAAAAGCTGGAGTCCCCGGTGCAGAATCGGAGGACAGTGCTCGTCAATTGGTTACCCGCGTGGCGCGCACGCTCCGTCGCGCAGGCGAAGAACTCAGGGGGTATTTTGCTACCCCTGAAGACGCAGAAACGTTTGAGATGGAATTGACGCATATCCTCGTTACACAACGGGGTGCTTTCAATTCGCCTGTTTGGTTTAACTGCGGCTTGTGGCATGAATATAATATCGAGGGGGGCGGCGGCAACTACTATTGGGACCGAGACGCACAGGAAGTCAAGGTCACTACCAATGCGTATGAACACCCACAAAATTCCGCCTGCTTCATTCAAAGCGTTGACGATTCTCTGGACTCTATGTTGGAGCTCCAGAGATCTGAAGTGCGTCTCTTTAAATACGGCAGTGGCACAGGCTCCAACTTCAGCAAAGTTCGCGCGAAGGGTGAACTCCTCTCCGGCGGTGGCGAGAGTTCGGGGGTACTGTCATTCCTTGAAGGCTTCGATCGATGGGCAGGCAGTATCAAATCTGGTGGCACCACAAGACGCGCAGCCAAAATGGTTATCCTCGACATGGATCACCCAGAGATTGCTGACTATATTGACTGGAAACTCAGGGAAGAGAATAAAGCAAAGGCACTCATCGCCGCAGGATATCCAGCCGATTTCAATGGCGAGGCATACAGCACTGTCAGTGGACAGAACAGCAACAACTCCGTCCGGATTCCAGATGATTTCATGAATGCCTACTTACAGGGCGATTCATGGAAAACTACGTACCGGACAAGTGGTGAAGTTGCCGACGAATATGATGCCAGAACACTCATGGAGAAGATCGCCTATGCCGCTTGGGCATGCGCAGATCCGGGTGTCCAGTTTGACAGCACGATTCAGAAATGGCATACATGTAAAAACACGGGCAGGATTAACGCAAGTAATCCGTGCAGTGAATACCTCTTCTTAGACGATTCTGCCTGCAACCTCGCCAGCATTAACCTTGCCAAATTCTTGAGAGATGACAATACCTTTGACATTGAGGGTTTCCGCGCCACTGTTCGTGTGTTCGCCACTGCGATGGAAATCATAGTAGATCTCTCTTCATACCCAACTGAAGGTATAGCACAGCGTTCTCATGAATATCGTCCCCTCGGACTCGGTTATGCTAACTTGGGCGCACTCTTGATGCGTTTAGGTATTCCTTACGACAGTGACCAAGCCTATGCCTACGCAGGTGCCATTACTGCTATCCTGAGTGGTAAGGGGTATCAAACAAGTGCAGAGATTGCTGGGAGTATTGGTCCTTTTGCTGGGTACGTGAAGAATAGCGACACTATGTTAGGCGTTATGCGGATGCACCGCGATGCCGCCTACAGTATCGATTCGATAGCATGCCCACCCGACCTTTTAGAGGCTGCAAAAGCGGATTGGGATGTCTGTCTTGAAAAGGGAGAACGTTGGGGTTATCGGAATTCCCAAATTAGTGTTATCGCTCCGACGGGAACTATCTCTTTCCTGATGGATTGTGATACGACAGGGATTGAACCGGAGTTCGCTCTCGTCAAATTCAAGAAGTTGGCAGGCGGCGGGTACATGAAAATTGTCAACCAGAGCGTTCGCGATGCCTTGTACAACTTAGATTATACACTTCAGCAAACTGAAGCTATTATTAAGTATCTCATCGGAACAGGTACTTTTGAAGGGACACCGCATATCAATGCGGATACATTGAAGCGGAAAGGCTTCACACAGGAAGATATCGCCCACGTTGCGGAGATGTTACCGAGTGCGTTCGACCTAAATCTTGCCTTTGCCCCGGGCTTTCTTGGAGAAGAGTGTCTTGAACGGTTAGGTATAACCGAAGAAGCAGCAGCAGATCCCAGTTTTAACCTCCTCCCTGCAATTGGATTTAGTGAAGATGAAATTAGTATTGCTGAAGAAGTCATCTGTGGTACAGGCACGATTGAGGGCGCGCCACATCTCTCACCGACGCACTACGCCGTTTTCGATTGCGCCGTCCAGTGTGGTAAGCACGGAACTCGTTATATAAATCACATGGGACCGTTGAAAATGATGGCGGCTGTGCAACCCTTTATCTCTGGTGCTATCTCCAAGACCGTCAACGTCCCGCGCGACGCAACGGTAGACGACATCAAGACGTTATATGTGGAAGCGTGGCGACGCGGGGTCAAATGTCTCGCCGTTTATCGTGATGGTAGCAAAGGTAGCCAACCGCTTTCAACCCGAAGCCAACAGGATGCGGAGAGTGAAACCGATAAGGCTATTGCTGATGCGCTCGCTGAGCGTCCCATCAGGAAACGTCTCTCAGACACGCGTTCTTCTCTTACGCACAAATTTAGCGTTGGTGGTCATGAAGGCTACATCCATGTTGGGTTTTATGAAGATGGTAACCCTGGAGAAGTCTTCCTCCGCATGAGCAAAGAAGGAACAGCCGTCTCTGGACTGATGGACTCTGTCGCGGTCCTCACCTCTATTGCGTTGCAGTACGGTGTGCCGTTAGAGTCGCTCGTCAATAAATTCAGTCATGTCCGGTTTGAACCGTCAGGCTTTACATCTAACCCTGACATTCCGATGGCGAAGTCGATTATAGATTACGTTTTCCGGTGGCTTGGCACACAGTTTCTCGCTCAGGACCCACAGGGTGGGTCCAATATGATAGAGATGGATGCAGAGATGGTGCCTCCCGAGGAACTCCATCCTTACGGGCATGGTAGTAACGGTGACACAGATTCACGGTTGGCGCATGAGAAGCAAATTTCGCTTCAACATGCAGATTCACCGCCGTGCCTTGAATGTGGTTCCCTTATGGTGAGAAGTGGTGTCTGCTATCGCTGCACGAATTGTGGTTCAACGAGCGGATGCTCCTAATTTCCTGTTTCAACAGATTATAGGCGCGCTTTGCAAGCGCGCCTCTTTTTTTCACATAGACAGGTGTGTAAGTACCCTTCAATTTTGCCGTACACCTAAATACGCTTAGGATCATTGAGTCCTCCTGTAGGAGGAATTTCCGAATCCCGACTCCTGACCGCCCATGGCTGATCGCTGATCGCTATTGTAGGAGCGACCTCCCGGTCGCGACTTCCTACTAAGGCAGGTAGAAAACCGAAAACCAATAGCCCTAAAACACGCTCAGAAGCATTCAGTTCTTCTGTAGGAGGGAACTCCGATTCCCGACATACCCCAGTAGGAGCGACCTCTAAATCGCGACTTTCCAACCAAAGTGGTTAAAAAACCGAAAACTGAATGGCTCTAAAACACGCTCCGATTTCATTGCTTTTAAGTTGACAGATAGGTTATAATAGGAAGGCTTGAGTTGAGTAGATGGTCGCGTCCCGATCGTAACCTTACCATCGGGATGAGGAAAGTCCGGACTCCACAGGGCAGGATGCTGGGTAACACCCAGGAGTGGCGACGCTATGGAAAGTGCAACAGAGAGTAGACTACAACGCCTCAAAGCGTTGTACAGGTGAAACGGTGCGGTAAAAGCGTACCAGTTCCGATGGTGACATCGAGAGCTCGGTAAACCCCGTCTGGAGCAAGGCCAAATAGGAGGATGTATGTAGGTGCGCCCGCCTAGTCCTCGGGTACGGCTGCTTGAGGTTGATGGTAACATCAATCCTAGATGAATGATCATCGCCCTGATGCGCGAGAGCAATTTAGGGAACAGAAACCGGCTTATTCCCAACTCAAGCCCCTTTTTTAAGAGGTCAAGGCCACCAGAAACCGAGTTTTTCCGAAAAACTCGGTTTCTCTTCACGCTTTGTACTCTCTTTTTCTATCAACTCCGTAGATCGGGCTTCCTAGCCAGACTGCACCGATGAACTAATGAACAAATGAGCCAATGGTTTTCACGTTTCACGCATCACGTTTCACGTTATCAAGAGTTGCAAACTAGCGTATTGGTTATCATCTCTCAGGAGGAGAGTCCCAATGGAACTGACAGGTGAGGAACGCTTTAACTTAGAACGCAGGACGTATGACTGTGCCCCAACGCTGACAGATACTCAGGTGCTGGAGTTCTGTCAACAGGGTTTTCTCGTGTTAGAGGGAGTTGTGCCAGATGAGATTAACCGCAGAGCATTTGAGTATCTCGAAGAGAACACCTATTATGAACCTGCCGAAATTCTCAAAGAGAACTGGTTCGTTAATAATGTGATACTCAATCCGCAAGCAGCCGGTGCCGTCCGGTCGTTACTCGGTAGGAATTTTGGCTTACCGGTTATGATGAGTCAGCATCGGGTCGAGTGCCCAATGTCGGGTCAATCGTGGCATCGGGATGCCGGCTCCAAGTGGGGGCCAGAACTTAATTATCTGCAAGTGTTCTACTATCCGCAAGATACGCCGGCAGCGTTCGGGCCCACCGAAGTATTGCCCGGTTCACACCTTTTCAACGCGTCTGCGCGCTATATGGGACACTACGGTAACATTCGGGGAGCGGTGAAAACAACCGCGCCAGCGGGCTCAATCTTCATCACGGTTTACTCGATCTGGCACCGACGCTCTGCCTCGACAGCGGAAGGGAGGCGTCACATGTTGAAATACAACTACTGGCGAACCGTACCCCCGGAACGAGATTGGATAATTGAACCCGACTTCAACTTTGAAGCTGTGGATTACGGTCCTAACCGCTTCCAAAGTGCTCACATGTTCTGCTGGCTCTGCGGAAAAAAGGATGAATTTCGCTGGATTGGCGGTCAGGCGTGGCCTCTGCGTTACGGTAGGGGACCCAACTACAAGCCTTACGGGGCACCGTCCGCGCCGCCGGGAGACTGGTAAAGATCCAGAATGCAAAATTCATAGTACCCAAGATAGGCTGTTGACATTCACGTGAGGCATGTCCATAATTGTAGGGGCGATGTTTCCTCGCCTGTCCTTGACAGAAAAACTCGATTCCTTTGCACAATTTAAGCCAACAACGGTGTGGAACAGTGCGGGTGTTTTCTCAATCAGCCCAGCAGGTTATGCAACACACTGGTTATTTTCGGGGCGGGACGACAGGTGGCTATTTAGGTTGCATTCATTCATCGGTTCATTATTATCCTGTAAATCCTTGAATCCAGAGTATCCTGATTCAGATTGCTCTGAATCCCGATCGCAGCATCGGGGCAATAATCCGCGCAATCCGCATCATCTGTTTAATCGGCGATTCAGACAATGCACCAATTAACAGATTGTTTTCACGTTTCACGCATCACGCTCTTCGCGTTTTGCACTTTCTTTTCGTGTGAATCAACTGGTATACATCACGGTTTCCATTTGATAAGAACACCGCCGTTGGGGTAATGGCCGTATGCAGTTAGCACCGAGCCATCGCCCAGCGAAGTCGAATACAGGTGTCCAGAAACACACTCATACCACTGGGCAGGATTGTTGTACGACCAATCGTCAAGGACGTACATCCGGTCTACGTTCCACGTCTGACCGTGGTCATGACTGACGAGGGCGTCGCAGCCACGCCGATAGCTTGCCAACTTCCCACCGCGGATATCCAACCGTCGGATGACAGTCATCACAAGATCATCGTTCGGAAGGCGAAGGAGATTCGCGTGCATCCGACCCTCTTCCAACAGATGCTCAACCGGTGACCACGTTGCTCCGTCGTCTTTGGAGATTGATATACCCGTTCCCTCAAAGTTATCATAGTGATACTTAATGTACTGACCGAGCATGTCAGTGCGTATCGCGGCGACGATCCAACCGTTGGCAGCGCGAACCATTGCACCCTCTCCGCAGCCACGTTCATACGTCACCCCCTCGTAGGTGTCCTGCCATTTCCACGCTTCGGGCCAACTGTGGTTTTCCCATGTACGTCCACCATCGTTTGACCATCGGACACAGCCACAAATTGCTTTGTCGAAACTGAAGTTGTCAGGAAACGTCTGACCGGTCCACCCGATTCGTGTAGCCATGCCTTGAGCGTCACGGTCTACAAGCGGATTCCCTTCGGAACAGAAATCTTTCCCGTCCGGTGCCTTTGCCAGCGGAATTCGCTCCGACCATGTGCGACCATAGTCGTGACTGTAACGCAGCGACGAACCCTCCTCTGCCATCAGTCCGCCGTCATTATAACTGAGGGTGCCACCGCCCAGATCGGTCAACATGACGGGGCGGCCATAGCCAATTGCCTGATAATCGCTCCATGTCGCCCCGCCGTCTGCGCTGATGGCGGCAACGGTCTCTTCACCATTCTGAAAGGTGATGCGGTCAGTCTTTGCTGCTCCCAACAGCAGAATATCGCCGTTATCCATCTTTGCTAGACCGAAGGGGACCACCTTGGCTTCGCCGAACCGTGGCAGGAACTGGTATTCCGCCGGAACCGAAAGGTATCCACCCTTGCCATCTCCTACGAGCACCCGGTGTTCTTTCCAGGAGAATGTCTCAAGGTTATTGTTGGCTTTAGCAATCATAAAAAACACTCCTATCGCCGAGGTCGGCGGATTTCTTCGGTGCGTTCGTTCAAGTGCTGTGTCAGTTGTGAGATATGTGGCGTCATTGGACCGTGATCCTACTAACAAGGAAATGTAACAGATTGTAAAGACTTTTTCAAGCGCGAAACACGACCATTTTGCAATTGATATGTCTTCTATAGTGTGCTATGATACTCATGTTCGTCAGGAAGCAAGCGATTGGCGTATTCTACCAGCTTTGGAAACGAGGCTGACACGGGGTATCAGCAGCGGATTGCACCACACAGGAGCATCGGGGACCGCTCTCGGTGCTTTTTTTAGTGAGGGAAGCGAATTATGAATGGTGATACAGTGAAGGGGCATGCAACGCTCACCGAGGAACAGAAAGCCTATTTTGATGTCTTTGGCTTTCTGGTGCTGCGAGAGGCGTTCTCTGTGGAGGAGATGCAGAGAATTGATTGTGAGTACGATGAAATCATGACAGAAGCTCTGCCGGAACAAGGGTTGAACTACCAAGAGGCGCGAAGGCTTTCTCGTAAGTTTGTTATAGATCCCGGATTTGCCGAAAAACGACCGGCGCTAAACTCACTGCTCAGTGATCCACGTATCAACCTTACACTCGAAGGATTGCTGGGACCAGGCTTCTATTACACGGGGAGTGACGGCAGCCTGCGTGTGGGAGATACGCATTGGCATCCAGATCAAGGTTGGGACCCCAGCATCCCGAAAGGCAGGAACGATCCCGGCTTTGCAACGGCGAGAGGACACTATTACTCTGGGGTAAAAGTTGCCTTCTACCTCGATCCTTTGGTAAAGGATGAGGGCTGCCTATCCGTGATCCCTGGCTCACATCGCAGCCCCTTGCATGAAGCCTTGTGGTCGCTTCATTGCGACATTCCCGAACGAGGACCGCAACTTGTGGCGCAGCCCGGCGTCAATCAGTTTGGCATCCTCCCAAATGAGATTCCGTGTTTCCCCGTTGAGACCCAGCCAGGCGATGTTGTCTTCTTCAGTCATCAGACTTGGCACGCTTCGTTCGGTGGAAAAACCGGGCGTCGAATGTTCGCTCTCGGCTATAAAGCAAGACCGACTAATGAGATTGAACGGCAGTATTCACAAAGATTCTTATCATGACGGAATGCTAACAATTACAATATCATACCGAATCCAAAATATCAGGTATGGAGGGGCACAATGCCAATCAATATTGACGAGTGCGTAGCAGAAGTTCTGGACACCGGACACTGCGTCCTACGGAGCCATTTTCCCCGGGCGGCACTTGAAGAATGCTGTCAGGCATTTCAACCGTTGCTGGAAGATGTGGCTGCTCGTATCCCCGACGGCAACCGCGGTCCCAATCGATGGGCGATTGGGTTACCCTTTGCACCGCCCCTCTATCACTCCGCGTTCTTCAACGACGATACAGTGATCGAGATTGTCAGCCGTATCTTGGGCGAAGACATACACATCTCCTATTACGGGACAGACACACCGATACAGGGATCAGAATATCAACGCGTCCACGCGGACTTACCTTTCCTGTTCAAAGAGGAACCAGCACATCGCCATCCGCCGGCACTGCTGTCCGTGCGGTTCACGTTTGTTGATATGACGCCGGAAAATGGTCCCTTTGAAGTGGCAGAACGCACCCAACACCTGCCCCGAATCGAAACACTGGAGAGAGCCAATGCGGGTAAAATCCCTCTCAAATCCTTACTGCTTAAAGCCGGCGACGTGCTAATCACCGACCCACGCACCGTTCACCGTGGCACGCCCAACCTCACCGATATACCCCGTCCCTTTGCCGTTATCGTCCACAATCGTCACTGGTACAACATCAGTCGTGAGCGACTGGAGGCAAACGAAGATACACCGATGTTGACAGAGTCATTCTACCAAACGTTATCGCAGCGGGAGCAAGATCTCCTACGAAAAGTCCCTAGGACAGCTGGTTAGCCAGATTATAGCAACTAGCACATCCGGGCAGAAAAACTTGAACGGCTAAGGCCGTCTACAATTTTTTCTGCGTCTGCTGGGATAACGCTTTGAAGTACTGCTGAATCAGCTCCCGATACTGCGGTGGCAAACTTTCCTGATCCCCAGACCTGAGATTCGATTCGATCTGCTGTATCGTTTCTAGCAGCTTGGGATCGAGGGGAGGCGTGTCATCTCCGGTAGCTGTCGGCGTTTTGGCGACTTGGCTCTGCCGTTGTTTGCTAACCTCCCGCTTCTGCAACGATTTGGAGCTTTCGAGCAATCGTGTCAGGATTTCCCGTTGTTTGTTCAGCACCTGTTGATTCAGGTTGCCTCTCTGAAGTTCGCCTTCTACCTCTCGCATCTCTTCAGAAACAGTGTTGAGATCGCCAAGCACCTCCGACAACCTTTCCATCATGTCTGCTAGTCGTTCTGTGGCTTCCCGAATCATCTGCTGCTCATACGCCATCCGCTTGAGCATCTGATCATTGCTTGGTGTGCGCCCTTGTCTCCGCATCTGCTGGTTCAACTGCTGCGCCATTTCGTTCAGTTGCCCTTGGCTTTGTGCCAGTTGCTCAAGTTGTTCCAGCATATTCTGCATTCCAGCTTCACCCATCTGTTGGTTCATCTGGTCCATCGCTTTGAGCAGATCAGCAACTGCTTGATTGAGGTCTGCTAATCCCTGTTGCTGGATCGGGACAGCGAGGTTAGGTTTTCGGTCTTCCAGTGCCCGGGCAGAGCGTTCAAAGGCATCAGCAGCAGCGTTAAGCCGCCAGACAGTTTTGGGATCGATTTGCATCTGATTCGTGCCTAATTCCCAGAGACGATCCGCGAGCAGGTTGAGCCCCGCTGCAAGGCCCAGCTCGCTCGCTGCGAGTCCCTGCAACTGCTTAACTTCACCCGGCAAATACTGTCCATGTCCAGATTGCAAAATTTCGTTCGTCCCATCAATCGCTTCCTCATGGGTTCTTGAGAGATAGAGACCGCTCCGTACCGCCTCGCGTATTGCAGTCAACGTCTCCTCTGCATTTCCACCCTCCATAAACTCCAGCGCATTGTCCAGCCCTTGATGCAGTTCAGTTAACCCTTGTTGCGCTGCCTGACCCGAGTCCATCGCGCTCTGCATCTGATTAGCTTGCATCTGTTGGCTTGCAGATCGGAGGTCTTGGGCGATCTGTACATCTCGTGCGAATTGATTGAGCCGCTTAATTTCATCAGCAACCCGTTTGAGATTCTCTAATTCCGACATCTCTTCTCCGAGCTCATCGAGGGCTTGGTGCAAGTCGTCCATTTCCGCTGCAACACGGTCTTCTTGCTTGGCGAGTCCGTCAATACGCTGGTCCGCATCTTGTGCGTTGCCCTGAATGTTCTGACGAGCCTGTTCGGCGAGCTCACTCAACTGCTCCATTAAGCGTTCTTGGCGTTCAGCGAGTTCCTTCGTCTGATTCGCTACTGCTTCCAGCTTCTGCTGCAGAATCATCTGTTTATAGAGGTCTTTTAACCGATCGAGCTGCTGGAGAAACCGTTCCTGGTTAAAGTTCGCTTCCATCAACTTCTGTTCCTGCTCGGATAACTCCTGCTGTTCCAACGCCTCAGCTAACTTGCGTAACAACTCTTTGTGCTCTTCCGAGAGGGCTTGATCCATCAGCTCTTGCAATTCCTGAAACTTCTCAACCGTCTGCATGTCAAACAGTTGCTGCTTCTGCATCTGCTCGGCGGTTTGCTTCATCTCCTCAATCAGATCTTTTGCGGTTTCTTCAATCTGTTGCTGGTTTTCGAGCACCCGTTCCATCAGTTTCTCATCTTTCAGGGTCAGTTCTTGGGTCTTCCGTATCTTGTCTAGCAGCTCATCGATTGCCGTACTTTGTTCCGCCTGATCATCGTACAACGCCTCAAGTCCTTGCATCTCAGCTTCCTGTTCAGATTCGACTGCATCGTAAAGTTCTGCTAGGGTGGGAAAACGAATCGAATAGATGTTGGACTTGCCCACGTTGGGTCCACTGACATTATCGGCGTCGATTGCTTCAGCGTGGTAGGAGATGATATCCCCTGGATACAGCCCGATCGGGTCAATATCCCAAGGAAATTCGATAAAGACTGGCGTATCCGTTGGATCCCACGTTCTCAAAGGCACGACTACGTCATCATTTGCACTTTCAACCCGATAAACGAGCTGAACCTTCTGTACACCATAGTCATCTTTCGCATCGAGCTGTAGGGAAACAATCATCGAGTCATCAAGCACAACATCTTTCCTTGGCGTAACAATCTCAATTTGTGGCTCTGCGTCCTCGATCGCATGAATCGTGTACGCAATCGGTTGCGCGTTTGAAACGCTATCGGTGTCGATTAGTTCAATATGGTACTTTTCACTACGTTGGACGATAAAACTGCCGGATAACCGGGTTCCTTCTGAGGCTTGAAGTTTGATTGGATCCGATTCTTCAAAGACTAACCGCGCTGAAGCGATTGGCTTATTTCCCTCTCCCACAAAATGGACCATTGTTCCAACGAGGGTGGTGACATCACCAAGATTTTCCTCCAGTACCTGTGGAGAAAGTTGGGTGTATTTCGGGTAGTTGAGTTTAAGTTGGAAATGATCCACGATTGGTGGGCGGGTAACGGTAATTTGGAACTGTTCTGATTTTGTCTCTTTTACCGCAATATAGTATTCCATTGATTGCGTGACGTTCTTGAACGTGAAGCGATAAGCGATTTCGGTCTCATCTCTTGTCATCAACAGATTACGCCACGCGCTCGCTGATACCATCGTTTCCCCACCACCTCCTACGCGATAGTAGAGGTGCACAGGTGCGCCAAGGTGTCCCGTTACCTTAACGGTAATGGTGACATCTGCTCCGGATTCAATCCGTGCATTCCCCGGTTGAATTTCATCAATCTGGACGATGAGGAGGTCCTGTGGCGTTTTGGGCAGTTCGTCGAATGCTTGTGCAAAATCCTTTGCCGCAGATGGAAAAATGAAGAGGGTAACAAACAGCAACGCAAAAGCGATGAGGGCAAAACCACCATATCGCTTGAGTTTCAAAAACTCTTGCGAAAACACTTTTCTGCTTTTGATCTCATCCATCAATTGGTGTGTGCCTTCGATCAACTTTTCAATGAACCCCAAGGCATACCCAAAGCGGTTATGATCCATTTCTGGCTTGAGTTGGACGGCACTCAAAATACGATTTTCAAACCCGGGGTAATGATTCTCGACATAAGCCGCCACACCCGCGTTTGTGAGCTTTTGGAATACAGGACGAATCAGGTAACGAAACGCTGCGAACACACCAATCCCTAGCCACAGCAACACTAATCCCATACGGAGAAGACGCGGCAAAGGCAGAATCTGATCAATGACGAGAATAATGGCAAGAGCAATAGCAACCGTACCCAACCATCGGAGTAAACTGTGGGAGAATAGCAACAATCGCCACTGCCTTCGCAATGAGTGAAGATGGTTAATAATTTTTTGATAAGTTTGTTCCGTATTTGCGTTCAGCACAGCAAACCTCCATTCTTCTCTTCCTATTAGTGTGTCAACACATAAACCGCAATATTGACTGCCATCTTTGCGGCAAGTTCGCGGACCTGCTGCGTATCCTTCGGATGGACCTTCGGATCTTCCAGACCATCCCCAATATCTGAACTGTAGACGTAGTAAAGGACCATTCGACCTTCGTGGAATAATCCAAAGCCTTGCGCGGGTTCCCCATCGTGCTCGTGAATTTTCGGGAGTCCATTGGGAAAATCGTAGAAGCAGTGGTAGATGAGATGCGAATTCGGTATAGGTTCAAGCGATTGATCGGGAAACACGCGGCGTATTTCACGACGGAAGCTCTCATCCAGTCCATAATCATCATTCACAAAAAGGAAACCACCGTGCGTCAAATAGAAGCGCAGTGCTTCGACCTTCTCCTCAGTAAGGCGAATGTTACCGTGACCCACGATATAGAGCATCGGATATTGGTATAGGTTCCGATCCGTCAACTTCACAATAGCACGCCCCTCCGCTGCCTCAATATCCGTTCTAGTGCGAAGGATCTTCAGCCAGTTGGAAATGGTGGTCTGATCGCCGTACCAATCCCCACCGCCACCGTATTGAACTTGGGCAATGACAAATTGCTCGCCAGCACTTCGGGCTGATCCGATTGCGACAACTAAACTCAATAAAGCGTAAAATGTGAAGCGTAATGTGTGATTTGTTTGATATCGGGCAGTTTTTTTCAGCATTTTCCATCATATCCTTCAAACTACACCAACCCTCGCCGCATACGCAAAAACCATTCTGTTCCCAGCAACCCAACTACAAGGATCAGGATAATTGGGTTGTCCCACAATTCGCGTTCTTGAACTGCAAAGATAGACTCTTGAACCGGTTTAATCTTTTCCGATAACGATGTGGCATCGGTAATTGGTATATAAAAACCACCGGTTTTAGCCGCAAGTTGTTTAAGCAAATCTTCGTTGAGCTGTGGGTTTTCAAACTCCACCAATGGAGATTCGGCAAAGATTTCCGTTGCGTCTTCGCCGAGTGAAGATGAGCGATCCACCCCCGAAGCGCGAATATGATATGCGCCTTTTTGATTTGCACGGAATTGGGCATTATAGATGCCGGGGCTCTGTGAATTTGTACCTGTTTGGACCTGAAAATGCTTGCCGTCCGGTGGTGTCACTTCAATTGCAAGGTCTGCCGCAACCATCGGTTGATAGCTCTCATTATAGGCATGCGTGATAAGTTGGACCTCATCACCAACTGAATAGGTGGTCAAATCTGTTGTGACGTTGAGCCGTTTGGTATCTGCCCGTGTTGCCATCCAGCGAATCGTCTGCCCCCAAAAGCGGGGATAAGCATCGTCCTCGTCTTTGAAGTTCCAAACGCCAAACCCCCAATTCCATAACCCTTCGGCGGCGATTAAGAGGCTTTTTCCCAATCCCGAACGTTGAAATATAATGACCGGCAGCGTCGTCTGATTTCTGTCTGAGTGATATTCGGCGAGTACTGTTGCCCCTCCCTTGAGCTCAAATCCACCCAACCGGCGCGATAACGGCGGTAAATCGCGCCACAAGGCTTCGACCTTTGCTTGGGTGTCTTCCAAACGGGTGATCGGATGGTACAGACCCTGTTGTGTCAATTGAGGGCTGAAATCCTCATCCCGCACGTAGCAACCGTTGGGGGGGATGACAATCGGCAGCAGCACAGCAAGCTGGGTCTGCCTGAAACCATCACGACCGACCGAGTTACGTCCACCAAGAAATATGATCGCTTTTCCCTCTTTTTCGACAAAATCGATAATCGCTGTGTGCTGTTGTGGAGTTAAGGTGCTTGAACGGAGATCGCCGATGATGAGGACATCGTAAAACAGTAGATCGTCAAGTGTTTTCGGAAAGTGAAACACATCAGATGGTTGGGTTGTCTGTGGGTAGTACCGATCGTAACGGGCTAACAGGGTTCCACGGAGTTGATTCGGCGATTTGCTCGATAGAATGATACAAGTTGAATCAATATTAGGATCGCGTTCAAGGACGCGTTTGAGAAAGGCGTATTCCCAGCTGGGGCGCCCTTCAATGTAAAGCATGCGTAATTTTGTCTTGACCACTTTCAGTGGAAACGCTCGCACATTGTTTGCAGCGGTTAGTTCGCCTTCAAGCACCGGAGCAGAAATGACATATTGAAAGGTGCCCTCCTTCTGAGGACTCAGAACGAACTCAATCGTTTGCTTCGGTTCATCTGTTAGCGTCATTGGCACCGCATCCACAACCCGATTATCCATCCTAAGTGAAACGCGCATCTGACTTCCGGAATAACCTGTATGATGCACGGTAACGCGAATTGGTACATCATGCTCCGTGTAGGCGACAGGACTGACATCGACTCTGGAGAGCTTAAGGTCTCTTGGCGGTTCAGGGTTTCCAACACCGACTGCGTAGATAGGGATCTGTGCCTCCATGACCTTCTCAATCACGGATGTTGAGGCGTTGTGTGCTCCATCAGTGAACAAGACCATTCCCGCAAGCAATTGGCCTCGCCACTCCTTAGCGGCATCATAAATTGAGGTTGCTACATCGGTTAATCCCCCCACTGCATCAAGTGAACCAATCTCACTGGAAATTTGATGAGGTTGTTTATCAAATCGGTACAGGTGAACATCGAATTGATTAGCAAGGGATGCGAGAAAATCGCTGGCTGGATTGAATAGGATACGGTTCACAAGGTCTAATCGTGTCGAAGACTGACCTGCCAATTCTACATCTTTAAGTTGCATGCTTTGAGAGGTATCCGCGAGAACCAGTAGGTTTGTTGGTGGAGTGATATCTTTTCGTTCAATCAGCACCGGCTCAAGTAAACAGATCAACAACACGAACGCTGCTAAAATTCGTAAGCCGATGAGAAATGCCCTAAACCTCGGACTCAGTGGGCGGTTCAAGCGGAGATATCCATACGCTGTGATACCAGCCATGATCATCAGTCCGAGCGCAACTGCCCACCATGGCCACAGGTAAGTAAATCGCATCAAATTCCCTTCTTCGTTTCGGGATTTTAGTGAATTATACCTTATACCAAAAATACCGTCAACTGAAATCCCAGGGCGGATTGCAGTCCAACAGGCTGTCAGTCTATGTCTCTCTTCGCTACCCCAAACCCTAAAATTTTACTTTTAGGGTTGACAAGAAAATCTATCTTCTGTAGAATTAGCGTTGCCTCACTCATCCGACGGCATGTACACTTAACCACTTAAGATCGAACCGTTGCCTCGAACCACACGAGTAAGGGGGTGGAGTCAATTCAATCGTCACCCATATTAGATAGAATTTACGCGATAACGCTCAGCTTCAGAGGAGAAATGATTCCAGCGGAGATTGTCCTGAGCCCCGAAACACATCAAAAGATTGTGGAGGAATCGAACTTCCACCAGGGGCTTGGAGCAAGAAAAGATCCCGTGTCCGCGCTTAAAGGGACTTTCTCAATTCCAATCACAATTCGAGAAGAAGACACGGACATTATCGTCGTAAAAGGACTATATCCAAACCCTTGCCCGATTTGTGGACGTCGCATTCCGTTCCTGCGAGAGATGATCGAGCGTATTGAATCTCGTGCTATCAAACGCATCCGCTGTCCGCTGGGACACCGCTACGAAGGGGAGATCAAAATATACTACCTGAACATCTTTCAGGAAAATCAGTCAGAGGCCAAGTCAGTTCAAGTATGCCCACAATGTGGGAGTGAAAATGTACAGAATCTAAGCCAAACGGATATCTTCTGTCTCGATTGCGAATGGGATAACCTGAAATATATTCGCGATTCTTAGGGGCGTTCATGCGGGAAGGCGGCGGGGGAACAATAGTAGGAAAAGGTGTATTCGCCAATAAGAAAAGAAAAAGCCATGCTGCCCGTTATATACCAGCATGGCTTTTTTGTGCCCCGATAGCAGATTCCGGGGATAGGATTGTGTTGTTGACTTGTGGTCATTAATGGTGGTGATGCCCATGTCCATGGTTATGATGCCCATGTTCATGGTCTTCCGGCTCTTCCTCCACCTCTGTAATTAATGTTTCGGTTGTCAACAGTAATCCTGCGATGCTCGAGCTATTTTGAATAGCAGATCGCACCACCTTCGTCGGATCAACGATGCCTGCCTCAAGCAGATCTCCGTACTCTCCGGTTGCGGCATTCAAGCCATAGCTTCCCTCACTGTCTTTGACTTTCGCAGCAACGACGGACCCTTCTAAGCCCGCGTTTTCAGCAATGATTCGGATGGGGGATTCCAAAACTTTTCGGATGATGTTTACGCCGGTTTCTTGGTCGCCTTCAAGATGAAAATCTGCAAGCGCGGCACCTGCTCTTAGCAGTGCAATGCCCCCACCTGTGACAATTCCCTCTTCAACAGCTGCGCGAGTTGCGGACAGTGCATCTTCAAATCGTGCCTTTCTTTCTTTCATCTCGACTTCTGTTGCGGCACCGACATCGATAACAGCAACACCGCCAGCGAGTTTTGCAAGGCGTTCTTCTAACTTCTCCCGATCGTAATCGGAAGTTGTTTCCTCAATCTGTTGTCGAATCTGTGTAATCCGTGCCTGAACATCCTCTGTGGTGCCAGTGCCTCCAACAATCGTTGTGTTATCTTTGTCAATAATCACGCGCCTCGCGCTTCCCAGCATACCGGCCACAACATTTTCTAAACGAATTCCGACGTCTTCTGAAATTACCTGGCCACCGGTGAGAATACCAATATCTGCAAGCATCTCCTTGCGACGGTCTCCGAAGCCGGGTGCTTTCACTGCGGCCACCCTGAGTCCACCACGCAGTTTGTTCACAACCAACACCGCTAAGGCTTCTCCTTCAACATCTTCAGCAATAATTAGTAGTGGACGTCCAAGTTGACCGACCTTCTCTAAGATCGGAACCAAATCGGCAACTGCGCTGATTTTATCGGTGTTAATCAGGATGAGCGGATCCTCCAATTCAGCAACCATATCCTCAGGATCTGTCGCAAAATGGGCAGAGAGATAGCCACGGTCAAATTGCATGCCTTCAACAATATCGACCTCTGTTTGAGCACTTTTGCCATCTTCAATCGTAATTACGCCATCTTTTCCAACCTTTTCCATTGCATCAGCAACGGTCTGGCCGATATCGCTGTGATTTGCGATATCATTGGCCGCAATTGATGCGACTTGTGCAATCTCATCACTGGTGTTAACCGATTTGCTCTGCTTTTGGAGCTCAGCAACAATGACTTCAGCGGCTTTGTCAATCCCAATTTTCAACTGCATCGGATCGGCACCAGCGGCAACGTTCTTAAGGCCCTCATTAACGATTTCTTGCGCTAACACAGTCGCTGTGGTTGTCCCATCTCCCACTGCATCATTGGTCTTAGTAGCAACGGATTTCAACAGTTGGGCCCCTATATTTTCATAATGATCTGGGAGATCAATTTCTTTCGCTACTGTTACACCATCACTAGTAATCACCGGTGCTCCAAAGGATTTCTGGAGAATAACATTTCGCCCACGAGGGCCCAACGTAACTTTCACAGCGTCTGCCAATGTATCGGCACCCCGTTTGAGAGCGTTCCTTGCTTCTACATCAAAAATCAGCTGCTTTGCTGCCATAATATTCCTCCTTGATTGATGTACTTTAACTAATTTTAAAATAGGGTTTACACACTTTGTTAGCGAAAATCCAATCGTGGTAGGGATTTCCAACGCGTAAATCCCATCAAAGACAAATTTACCATATAACCATTTCAACCGCCAAGATTTTTTAGCACTCTCACACGGCGAGTGCTAAAAACAGGCGAAATTATATCATTACTGCTTCCCAAAGTCAACCTGAATCTCAAAGAGATTCGGGTTTATCGCTTGCCCAGACTGATAATCCGTGATAAAATGATTTGGCTGAATTGCACATCATGGTGCATCAATCCTCGTGTACGCCACAGATTGGGCAACTTTTCTCTTGCGCCCCGCTTAGAGTAATCCGAGAATCCGTGGGTGTCGTCTAAATAGTAACCCATTCAAATTGCCTTGATAGAATTGGGCGAATTGAGAATATAGCTAAATTTGGAGCTACTGGGAAAACTCAATACCTTCTGACAATTTGTTTGCCGGCTCGATGGTACAATCTTTGCTCACAGGATGGCCTAATATTCGGTTTAATACAGATCGCAGATAGCTGACTCACGTGGATCACGCCTCACACCATCATAGCGTTTCGATCGTTTTGCGTCATCGAATTGCTTCATCATGTGCCAACCCCTATGTGGGCAATGTTGAAAGGAGAATGAAAATTGAACAGCATATTTCTGAAAGACATGGCTTATCGCAAGGCGAGGGTCATTCTGACCACGATTGGTATCACCGTACTGATTGCCCTCATTTTGATGTTGGGGGGAATCATGAACGGTATGCGCATCCAAGCGCAGCAATACCCTACATTCACAGGGGCCAATATTTGGATCTCCGCAGAAGGCTCTGGCAGTGCATTTATCGGTTTTTCACTGCTTGTTCCAGAGCACCTTGCCTATCTTGGCGGGGCACAACCCTTGAAGCCAGAATCGGTGTCACCACTTGTTTTTGCACATGCGCGACCCGTGATTCGTGGAAAACCTGGTAAAGCGGTTGTTGTGGGATATAAGCCGGGCAAATTGGGAGGACCAACACGGTTTGATCTAACCGAGGGACGATTGTTTACCGCCAGCCAATATGAAGAATGGGCGGAAGCAGATATCCCGCCGCGTGAAGTTGTCGTTGATGAAAAAATGAATCTTGAAATTGGGGAACGGATCCTGATTGGAAACAAAGACCTCAAAGTGGTTGGAAAAACAAAGAGCCTGATGTTTGTTCTCGATACGCCGTTGCTGTTCATGGATCTTCGGACTGCACAAGAAGTGCTGCTCAAAAACTCGCTCCATGTTAATATGATGATAGCTCAAACCGCAGGGGGATACACTCCTGAAAAAGCTGCGAAGGAGATCGAAAACTTCGATGCAGAACTCAAAACGATTGACGTGCGCACCCTTAAGCAAACACTTGGCGATATTATTGATACCTATGTGGATGAACCAATGAAGGCGGTTCAATTCCTCCGGGTAATGCTCTGGGTTGCCGCGGGACTTATCGTCGGAATGATTACCTACGTCACAACGCTCGAAAAGACGCAAGAGATTGGTGTTCTCAAAGCGATAGGCGCGTCCGATCTTTACGTTTCATCGTTGATAATCAAGCAGGTTGTTTTGATGTCGGTGATCGGTGTCGTTTGTGGGTTGATTTTGTCGTATATCTTTGCTGTTGCTGCACCAATCTTCGTGTCAATTCACCCAGTCGAATCAGGTATTGTCGTGCTGATTAGCTTTATTGTGTGTTGTGCCGGCGGTTATCTCGCCGGACGAAAAGTAATCACTGTTGACCCAATGGTCGCGTTTAGAGGAGAAGTCTAAGTTGTGAAAGTGAGATACGAAACGTAAGTGAATTGCTGATATAAATTGCTAATTTGAATTTAGTCTGAACAATCGCTTCTCTTGATATCTTGCCCAAGGTTGGAGAAACCAAGAGAGGCGGGCACACGAATCGCCATGGGGAGAGGGAGGAACTTAATGGGAATCGTTGTCGAAGGAAAAGGATTAACAAAACATTTTGGCGAGGGAGATGCGAGAGTTGTCGCTGTTGACCAAGTTGATATCGCTATTGAAGAGAGCGAGTTGGTGATGTTCATGGGCGATAGCGGTTGTGGTAAAACAACGCTGATTAGCCTACTCGGTTGTATCCTCACACCGAGCGAAGGTGATGTTTGGATTGATGGCGAACAGATCGATTACGAAAATCGTGATCTGTCTCAACTTCGCAGGGCGAAGATCGGCTTTGTATTCCAACTGTTTAACCTTATCCCTTACCTAACGGCGATAGAAAATGTGATGGTTGCCATGAACATTGCTGGCTTGAAGGGCGACGAGGCGGAGCACCGCGCAGCGGAACTTCTCACTCAGGTTGGGTTGGAACAGCGTTTGCACCACCGGCCCGCACAACTTTCAGGCGGTGAAAAGCAGCGCGTCTCCTTTGCGCGCGCCCTTGCCAACAATCCCAAAATCATCTTCGCTGATGAACCCACTGCGAACCTTGATAGTCGGCAAGGGGCGAACCTGATGAACCTTGTTCGTGAACTCCGCCAAGAACACCGGACCACCATTGCAATTGTAACGCATCACGAAGGCTTAAAGCAGGATGCAGATCGGGTGATTCAGATGAAAGATGGGCAGATTGTGTCAGTGTAATATGGACCTACCAGATATTAGCCTACCGACTGACCGAAAGGAAGGGGCGAAATTTTCGCCATGGTGAACGCTGAGTAGACTTACTAGCTTCGTGAGATTGAAAGCAGGAGGAGATAACTCATGTCCACCTCAAAATTTGTGCCGTTTAAGGAGGCAAACCCTTACATTGGGGATGCCCATACCTTGACTTCAAAATTTGTTGATGACGGCTATCTCTTCTTCAGAGATCTGCTTGATAAGAGGCGGGTAGGGGCCGTCAGAGATAACATCATTAGCGTTCTTAAGAAGCATGAATTTGTGGATAGAGATGCGCACTCAGATCCAATTTGGTCGGGAAAATGGCCAGAGACAAATGAGCTCTCACCCGACGGGGTGGTCACAAAAGATGTTGTCGATCTGGGACTCCTCGAAGCGTTGGCTATCGCGCCTGAACTCATTGAACTGTTGGAACGGGTACTGGGTGGCGAAGTCTTTTGTTGGGCGGATAACAAGGGTAGACTTCGGCTGATGCTCAGTGGTGAAAAGAGCATGCAAGTCGCAGATGGCCCCAAGTTCTCTTTTACAACACCGCCCCATCAAGACTACTATTTTTTCCGACCGGTGGAATTTTGTACCGTCTGGATTCCGCTGATGGATATTGATGCATCCATTGGTGGATTGGCAGTCGGACGCGATTCTCATAAAGAGGGTTTACATGAGGTTTGGTGGAAGGGCAAAGATTATCTTGGCGTGGCTGAAAATTCAGAGCAAGCCCTAGTCTGGCGAAAGGAAGGGGGTGTCGTTGTTGCCGGTACGACAAAGCCCAAGGATACGGATCGCGTCTGGCTTCGATCCGATTACCAACTTGGAGATGTCCTCATTTTTCACCCATTGATGATGCATACAGGTGTGGCAAATACATCTAACAAAGTCAGGATTTCTACCGATTTCAGATATCAGCGCAAAGGAACTCAAACGAATTGGGAATCTCACACCCCCATGGTTGAGTCCTCGGAATACTTTGGTCAGATTTTTGCACGTTTGGATGAGCTAGGCGTGAAAACAGGGGTATATGAAAAAGTGTGGGAAACCATGCGTCTGGAAGGTCCAAGCGAGAAAGTGGATTACGATGTATCTAAACGAGTGAAAGAAATGGTTGAGCAGATGTCTGCCTCAGATTAACCTCTATACTATCATTGATAGAGTGTATGTTCCTGAACCACACAATTGGTTAAAAGTTTTTGGAACAACTATTGTTATCCGAAGGTATACCCCGCGGAACAGTAGGCAGTTTGAAATCGGTTGAAGGAGGCAAGACTATGATACCTCAGAGAAGTCGCCGCAGATCAATTCATGCCTTACTTATTTCGTTGATTCTCTACCTCTCCATAGCTATAGTATTGGCATTCGTATACTATGAACAAGGTGGAGGTGGGTTTGAGGAGGTGGTAGAGGTTACGCTCCTCGATGAAAAAGACCTCCTCAAGTCGCGCCGAGAAACGCTTAAACCGCCTCCACCCAAACATATCATGGTCCCACGACAGGTTCAATCATCAATTGCCCATCAACCCCAAACTGTCACATTGACACCCTCCGCAAACCCGATTAGCGAGACCGTCCAGCCCTCAGACCAACCGATACTTCACAGTGCAACCCCTGATCAATTCGATCCCCAGGACCATCTCCCCGCTGTCACAACAGCCGCAGAACAACTTAATAGTCGTGAAACACGGATTGACGAGGCAGTTTCAACGCGCTTTCAAACGAGCGACGGGGAAGGTGTGAGAAGCCATCGACAGCGGGCTAAAGGAAGCGGTA
>JAKZSX010000120.1:0-8669 GCA_047517405.1 Candidatus Poribacteria bacterium
CCCTGAAGTGCATCAGTTTTACGAGATGATGCTGGATTACCCGCTTCGAGCTGGCAAGGGGTTACGCCCAGCCATCTGCCTGCTGATTTGTGAGGCGTTCGGTGGAAACCCGCGAGATGCGCTCAACACCGCTGCAGCACTCGAACTCTTGCAAAACTGGGCACTGATTCACGATGATATTGAAGATGGCTCTGACCTGCGTCGTGGGGAGCCATGCCTCCATCAGAAATACGGAATTCCAATTGCCATTAATGTGGGCGATGGACTTCACTGCAAGATGTGGGAGATGTTGACTCGAAACGCAGATCTGCTCGGATATGAACTCGCCTTCGAGATTGCGTTGGAATTTGCACAACTCAGCAATAGCATCGTCGAAGGGCAACACATTGAGTTGAGTTGGGTTGATAGTAACCGCTGGGACTTGACAGAAGCGGATTACTGGACGATGTGTATCAAGAAAACGGCTTCTTACACCTGCATTACCCCCTGTCGCGTCGGTGCGCTCATTGCGGGAGCGTCCAAAAACGAGATGGATCTATTTATTGATATGGGCGTGAACCTTGGGGTTGCCTTCCAGATTCAGGATGATGTCCTTAACCTCATCGGTGAAGAAAAACTGTACGGGAAAGAGATAGGGGGCGACATCAGCGAAGGAAAGCGTACGCTTATTCTCATCCATCTGCTGAATGTTTGCTCACAGACCGATGCGAACCGTGTCATTGAGATCATGAGTCAGCGACGCACGGAAAAACATCAGGATGAAATCCAAGAAGTGTTAAATCTGATGCAGCACTATGAATCGATTCAGCACGCCCAGCAACGCGCCAAGGCACTCGCTCAGAGAGCATATACGCAGTTCAATCAGACATTTGCCCATTTACCAGCAACCCAAGCCAAAGATATCTTTCTGAACCTAATTCATTTTCTCATTGAACGAGAATATTAACGATAAAATGTAAGTACGAACATAAACATGGGAGTTTTTCGTCTATTTATTTAATCTGCCTAGATACCTCACATTATTGAAAGGAATCTGCAATCTATGAAAACATACGATCTTGAAGCTACCGCCCAAGCCCTTGTTCCAGAAGGCAAAGGGATTCTCGCCGCGGATGAGGGGGATGCTACCATCAAAAGGCGTTTCGATAGTATCAACGTAGAATCTACCGAAGCCAATCGCCGCGCCTACCGTGAGATGTTGTTCACTGCGCCGGGGACAGAAGAATTCATCAGTGGGATTATTCTGTTTGAAGAAACGCTCCGTCAGACGACTCATGATGGGATACTTTTTCCTGAACTGCTTGCAAACAAGGGCATCATATCCGGTATCAAGGCTGACACAGGTCCAAAAGATCTCGCTGGCTTCCCCGGCGAAACGGTGACGGAAGGGCTCGACGGACTTCGTGAACGTCTCACCGAATACCGGGACTTAGGCGCGAAATTCGGAAAGTGGCGAGCTGTTATTAACGTCGGTGATGGTCTTCCGACCCAATCTGGTATCGATGCCAATGCCCACGCACTGGCACGTTATGCCGCCCTGTGTCAAGAGGTTGGACTGGTTCCCATCGTTGAGCCGGAGGTACTGATGGAAGGGACTCATACTATTGAACGTTGCGAGGAGGTAACGGAAACTACGCTGAAACGCGTCTATTTTGAACTCCATGCACACCGAGTTGTCCTTGAGGGAACACTGCTTAAGCCCAGCATGGTTCTTTCGGGAACCAACTGTCCGGTGCAAGCAGGCGTGGAAGAGGTCGCAGAGGCAACCGTGCGGTGTTTCCGCCGAGCCGTGCCCGCGTCGGTGCCTGGGGTCGTTTTCCTTTCTGGCGGACAAAGTGCCAAATTGGCGACAGAACATCTCAACGCCATGAACGCCATCGGCAATTGCCCATGGGAGCTTAGCTTCTCGTATGGACGGGCACTGCAGGGACCAACTCTTGAAGCGTGGGGCGGAAACCCCGCCAACAATTCCAAAGCGCAGAAAATCTTTTACCACCGAGCCAAGTGCAACGGTGCCGCGCGTTACGGTAAGTATATCCAACAGATGGAAGCACTCGCGGCGTAGCCATATTCAGTTATCTCGAACCAAAGAAATGCCAGAGCAAAACAGCTATGTGATATTAGATTGGTCGTACTTCCACATACAGCACAAGTGAGGGAGAGAAAAGATGCTGACCGAAAAGCAAGTCGAGACATATAAACGAGATGGCTATCTCAGGGTTGAGGGGCTCTTCACGCCGAAAGAGGTTGGAGAACTGGAATCCGAAATGAACTGGATCATCGAAGATTGGTGGGGTGAGGAGAGCATCGGTTGGCGCGGGCCTTGGCGCGACCATTACCTGTCCGAAGCGGAGCGCAAAAAGACCAGGGCGGTCATTATTGCGAATCCCCACTTCTACTCAGCTGCTTGGAGCCAAGTTATCCTGCACAAGGGCCTCGTCGACTGCCTTCAGGCTTTGATTGGTCCGAGTGTGCAGTGGCATCATACTGTGTTACATGGTAAACCGCCAGAATTGGGGACGCCTTTCCCAATGCACCAAGACTATCCTTTCTATCCGCACGATGGGCCCGACTTCGTGGATTGCCTTGTTCACCTCGACGATGCGCCGCTGGAGAGCGGCTGTCTGTGCGTCGTACCCGGAAGCCATAAGAATGGTCCCCTCGAACATATCACTGGCGATCATACCCGCCCTTATCTGCCCCCTGAGAAGTACCACCCGGACAAAATCGAAACTGAGCCGATTCCCGCTAAAGCGGGGGATGTCATCTTCTTCAGTTATTGCACAATTCACTGGTCCAATGTCAACCAGACAGATCAGTGGCGAAAATCAGTGAGGATTGGCTACCACGCGTCGGAGATGCGACCTGTTGGGATGGACGCCAAGGAACCTAACAACAAAATCGTTGTTAGTGGCTTAAAGAAGCGGCGTGGGGAGCCACGCTTAACATACCGCTAAAGTTTTCCAACCAGCTTTCAAGAAGGAGAGTGAATATTATGGAGACATTAGATCGGACAACCGATAAATATGTCACGCAACTGGAGCAAGACGGATGGTGCGTGATGGACGGTGTCATCCCCGCAGATGAAGTGGATGCGGTACGCGAGGAGGTAGAGACGTCCGAGCCATTATATAAAAAATTTAGCGAGGAACATGATCGATGGTCAAAAAACGTCATCGCTTTTTTCCCGTCTCTGGCATCCCATCTGTCTAACAAACGCTTTTTAAATGTCGTTAAAGCAATGTTGGGACCGCAAGTGCGAATCTCCCAAACCGAATATAAGATTCGCCCGCCTCACTACGAGTTGAATCGCGCTTACCACTCGGACTTTCCACACGACCTCAAACAACCGTGGCACGTCAGTCAGCCCTTTCCCAAAGCGGTGCTTGGGATTACAACCTTGTGGATGCTCACCCCGTTCACAACCGATAATGGCGGCACATGGGTTGTGAACGGCACCCACGCAAGTCCCAAAAATCCGAGGGGCGAAAATGACGGCATTGACGAGTTCGCGCCGATTCCGGGCGAATTGCAAGCGACTGGTGACGCCGGTAGCGTATTGATAATGGATAGTCGTATCTGGCACTCAAACGCAGCCAGCCCCAGCGAAAAGCCGCGAACCGCCGTGGTGGTGCGCTATGCACCTTGGTGGCTCAATCTAGAATTCTACGGTGTCAATCAAGCACCTATTCCGGCGGACGTTTTCGACACGTTCCCCGAGGAGACAAAATTACTGTATGATCATCGGGTGGAAGGGCGTGCAAGCCAGATATGGGCGTAGCGGGAATACGTAGGTGAACGGTTGAACAAACCTGAAAATCTGTGCAGATCTCCTCAACGTACCGGTTTATTGGCACGCCTTCAAAAACGCCGTAAATAGATTCAGCACTTCTGGATGGTGTTCCCACATCATCTCAGGGTGGTATTGCACGCCAAGCGCGAATCGGTGAGTCGGGCTCTCAATAGCTTCGATAACGTTGTCTTTCGCTTTGGCAGTTGCTATAAAGCCTTCACCGATCTCTCGCACCGCTTGATGGTGGAAGGAATTGACACGGGCGGTTGGGCTGTCGAAGATCTGAAACAGGCGGCTCTCGGATATAATGTCAATCGTATGGGAAGCATACCAACCTGCGCCGCTTTGTGAGTGTCGTAAAGTGGGTTGGGGCATCTCAGCGGCGATATCTTGGTAGATTGTACCGCCCGCAGCGACGTTCAGCATCTGGATGCCGCGACAAATTGCAAGAATTGGTAGATCTTGGTCTAATGCTTTTTGAGTGAGCTGCAGTTCCATCTCATCACGCACGCGGTCCACACTACCCAGATTTTGATGCGGTTCCTGGCCAAACAGTAACGGATCGATATCACCGCCGCCGGAGAGGACAAGTCCGTCGAGCACTCCCAAGTATTGATTGATGCACTCTATATCCCCAACGTGTGGTATGAGGAGCGGGGTACCCCCAGCGTATTCAATTGCGTGGGAATAATCGCGCGCGATTATGTTGCGCTCAAGGGTGTATATAGAGTCACCAATACCGCTCGCTGTTAAGCTGCAAGTGATGCCAACAACTGGACGCATCTGCGATTCCTTTCTTTTACCGAATCGTTCAAATCCATACAATCAATATCACCTGAACGGTTACTTTTTTTCTACGATAGGGAGTTATAACAACAGTGTTAATTTTGCCAGCAATCGATCTCCGAAATGGAAAATGTGTAAATTTAGTGCAGGGACGTGCAGGGGAGGAAACAATCTTCTCAGATCAGCCTGTGGAAATGGCGATGCAGTGGCAACAGGGCGGTGCCGAATACCTTCATTTTGTAGACCTTGACGGTGTGTTTGGTGAAGTATCCGATAATCTCCACATCGTTAGGGAAGTTGTCGAGACGCTTCAGGTCCCCGCCCAACTGGGGGGCGGCATCCGGACAATGGATAGACTAGGTGTTGTTCTAGAGCTCGGTGTGACAAGGGCAATTCTAGGGACGGCTGCGCTCAAAAACCCGCCATTGGTCGAAGCTGCATGCAAAAAGTACGGACCTCGAATCGCTGTCGGTATTGATGCGAAAGATGGGATGGTCGCCACAGAGGGCTGGCTTGATGTATCTGAGAAATCAGCCCTTGCATTTGCCCAAGAGATGGAGGATTGTGGGGTTCAGACCATCATCTATACAGACATCAAAAGCGATGGTATGCTCCAAGGCCCCAACTTGGAAACCACAGAAGTCATCGCCGATGCTGTCTCGGTTGATGTTATTGCCTCCGGTGGAATTACATCAATTCAAGATGTTCAAGCCCTCAAAGCGATAGGGGTTCATGGCGCGATTGTCGGTCGGGCACTTTATACTGGTGCCTTAGATCTGCAGGACGCAATTGCCGTCGCGCGTTAGTGATGAATCAACGGCACGGCTTAAATTACACGCTTTATCATTTATTCATCCGGGCGAATCCAGCTGCGGACATCTTCTGCATCGCTCGTGCCACCTTCGCGTCCATCGCTGCCGAAGGAAACGAGATCGTAACCGTATCGGTCATGGACGCCGGGACGGATGTAGATGTAAGCGTTTCCCCACGGATCTGTTGTGATGGGAACTTTCAAATAAGGTTCCTTCCAGTTAACGGGGGTTGGCGGTTGTTCAGGCTTCTCCCAGAGCGCTGCAAGCCCTTGCTCGGTCGATGGATAATCCCCATTATCTTTCGCATAGGTATCCAGTGCGATGCCGATAGTTTCGATCTCTTCCGCCGCTTGCGCTTGATCCGCTTTCCCCGCCTGGCCAAGTAAACCTGACGCTAGGACAACGGCGACCACAATCCCGACAATAACAATCACAATGAGAAGTTGTGTAGATGTAAAACCGGGGGGTTGGTTATCAATGTTTCTCAAATAATTGTCTCCTTATCACAAAGCTGTACCTCATTGTAGCACAATCCCTCATTCCATGCAAGTACAATCTGATAGAGGTTTCGTCATCCACCAATTCATACCAGAATCATGGACGAGTCAAACATATAGCATCTATGCTCACCTATCTCGTTTGATTTGTCCCCATGTTGTCGCAAGTGCTCCCTGTGCCTCCACAGCGTGTGGACGCCCGGGCCCACCGTTCCTAATGTTTGTACCCGTGATTGCAACATCATCAAAGCGGGCTTCCGCGTTACCGACCACAAGTCCCGCTTGACCGGGCTTGAGGGGAGACGGATCCTCCGCCACAAAGACCTGATCATTGACCTGAAATTCGAGTTGCTCTTCACTGATGGTTGCCCTTAGTTGATACCACGTATCAATATCTGAGGCAAAGGGAAACTCCCGCGTAGACCATAGGTTTGGAGCCGCCTTCGTGATCGACACCGTGCCAAAAAAGAAGTCGATAAAAAACAGGTAGCGACTGTGCTCATCACCTCTGTCGTGTAACGAGAGTCCGACACGCGCAGGATCGTTTCGCTCTTTGACCAATTTTGCTCGACATGAAACAGAGTAGTTCTCCCAATCCAATTTTCCCGTCAACCACAGACTGATGAACCCACGCTTAAAAATTCGTCCGACGGCTTCGCCCTTATTGACCCACCAATTTTCGACCTGACGATCTAGATTGTAAATTTTCCATTCCCTAGTAATTCTGTCCTCGAAGTCGTCGCGCCACGTACCCGCGAAGCTAATTGTCTCACACATCAAAACGACAACCTGCACGAGAACTACTAATAGAACACAATTAGATTTCATCGAGGTCATGCCTCCCCCGCATCCATACGAATTCTCAATTATTGTGTGATAAACCGCCAATTTAATAGGAGGTTATCCTCATTTACCCGCGTTAAAGATTATTATGAGGATGTATAGGAATGGTAGCAAATGTTCCTTGAAGTGTCAAGCAAAATACAGAAGACATCTTCCCCAGCCAGTTTATGTCCATCAAGCTCCCAATAGTTTTCCACCGTTCTCCATCCACCGTTCTACTTAGGCTGAGTCTCGGAAACTTGCTTCCTCACCAGAAGCGTCTGCTGTTCGTAGATAGATCCACCACGCCCAGGCCGAGGATTATCGGGACGAGGGACAGGAGGGGTATCGGCATAGCGAGGTTCGCGGACCTGTTCACCGCGGAGGATGGCGGCATCGAGTCCCGTCCAATCAGTAATGGGTAATGAAGACAGCACATCGGCCGCACAGTATTGGAGCAGAAACAAACGGCGCGACTGTCCGCTAAGGTTAGGTGCGGAGGCGTGTAAGGTACGGGTATGATGGATAGTGATACCACCAGCTTTTACCTCAATAGGAACGGCGTTATCCGGTCTGAAATCGGGGTTAGTAATTGCACCAACAAAAACGTCGTTCTGGTGGTGGTTATAAACTGGACCTTTATGTGAACCTGGAATAAACAATAGGCAGCCGTTATCCCGTGTCATATCGTCAATCGCTAGGCCGACCGACAGCATATCATCGTTGGTTACATCCGCCGCAAATGCAAAATCCTGATGCCATTCAACGGGACTACCGAACCCGGCGGATTTCATGTTAAGTTTGGAGGTATCATAGCGAATATTTGGCCCAATCAATTGGGCAACGCTATCGAGAATATAGTCGTGACGCAGTATCCGGTCGTAAATTGGATGCAGGGCTACCGGATTTTTGATACGCCGAAGTTGAGGTGATTCTGGCGTATGTCCGGGTTCAAGGTCAAAAACGTTAGTATGTTCAGTAACCTCGCGGGATTTATCAACATATTCATCAGTAATCTTGCGAAGTTCTGCGATATCCTTCGCTGAAATCACGTTTTCAACAACGATATAACCGTTGATTTGATAGAAGTCGGTTTGCTCTTGAGTTAGCATGTGAAACTCCTTTAGTGCAAAGCCAGATTACATTTTGGGGGAAAATCGGTTAGAGGCATCGTCCCACTTCCTTCTCAATGTACGTCCGTAACTCCTTTGGAAGTGTGGGCAACGCGCCTACCGCAGCATTTTCTCGAATCCGTTCCGGCTTTGATGTCGCCGGAATCACTACGCTCACCCGCGTATCCGCGAGAATCCACGCCAATAATGCCTGCGCCCATGTCTCGATCCTATGTGCTCGAAGTGGCGAGAGATCTGGCTCTCTTTTGAGTCCCGTCACCAACCTTCCTACACCAAGTGGCTGCATCACAATTACGCCGATTCCAAGTTCCGCCGCAAGCGGTAGAATCTCCCGCTCACACGTCCGTTCCAACACGTTGTAGGGGATTTGAATCGTACTGATTCGTCTGTTCTTCATGATTCGGATCATCTCAGGATAGGACTCGGTCAGATAGTGTGTGATTCCGATTAGGCCGATTCTGCCTTCCGCCTTCAGTCCTTCTAGCGTTGCCAGGTGGGTTTCCCAATCCAAGAGGTTATGGATTTGAAAAACATCAATATAGTTGGTCCGAAACCGTTCAAAAGATCGGGCAATTTCAGCTCTGCCCTGTGACAATCCCGTGCACCAGACCTTCGTCGCAAGCTGAAACTGATCCCGCTTTCCCTCAGTTGTTACGCCAACCACGCTTTCACTCTCTCCGTACATAGGCGATGAGTCGAGGAAGGCAACGCCCTCCGAGAGGCAAGCCGATATAATCTCCTTGCGGATAGCGATTTCCGCCTCTGAGCGAACATCAAACGTCTTCCACGTGCCCATTCCGATAGGTGACACCTGAAGGGTTGCCAG
>JAKZSX010000121.1:0-4329 GCA_047517405.1 Candidatus Poribacteria bacterium
TCCCCTGCTGTCCCACCAAATCTTTGAGCGGTTAGTATCAGATCTAAGACGTTCACAACGCCATCCCCATTTATATCTGTAGGGGTAGGTCTTATGCCTGCCCTGAGATAGATTTCACCATCCAGATCCGCCAGTTGATGCTTCCTCCCCGTCTGACCACTTGCCACGCCGGTGGTATCCTGGGTGAGGGAAACCTCCTGCGCCACCCCACTCCGGTTATAGACCGCCCAGCCATTGGTGAACTCGCGGATAAATAAGCCCTCAACGTTTTGGTACTGTTGGGCTGTGGGACCGATAGGTTTGCCCAGATCTATCTCCCAAACATCATACCAGTGATTGTGACCCGTACTGTCGTTATACTGTACATAACCATCAGAATGGGTGAGGCTCATTGCGGTGAAGGTGCGCAGCCAGCGACGGTTCGTTGGACTGTCGTGAGATTCGGTCTTAAGTCCCCAGCCTTCTAAGCAATTTACTTGTGGTTCCCTTAGATTTTCCTCCGCCCAGAGCAAGGTGCTTTCAATCTCAATAAGACCATCGTGTCTGTAGCCTCCATCATAATCCCGAAGCGTCTCCATAAAGAGACCGTTGATGTAAGGTGCAGCGCGCCGGGGTTTGTTCCGATTTGGATTTACCAATATTAAGAAACCATCCCCTACCCCTGCACGGATCCGCTGAATAATTACATCTCGCGCCCGTTGTTCTGCTTCATTCCCACGGTAGCCCTCCTTTGACCAATCTACTCTAAGTACGGAGTGCCCCTCTTTCCACCAATCTAAGAAGATACCATCGTATAACCCACATTTTGCCACAGCAATAGCTTGTTGAACAATGATCTCCTGCACATCGGGATGGGTAAAATCCATAAGGAACGCGGAATAATTCGTTGCTGAAACACGATTGCCCGTAGCGTCTCTTATCCAATAGGGCCAATCCTCATGATAGAAATCATTAAGGAAGGCATCCCTCATACGGATTTCACGAATGAAAAGCATGTTAGGATTATGGGAAAGCATAGTGTCGCGTTGCTGACGTGCCCTATTGAAAGAACCTACCAGTTGAACCCCTTGCTCTGTTTCCAGCCAATGTAGTCCGAACCCGGGACTCCAATACAAATCATTATGTGCGAGTCGAGCTTCGCGTGATAATGCGGGCCGGTTTACGATGATACCCCAAGCATTGAAAATAGAGGGAAAGTTTCGATTCTGAACCCGTTCTTGAATTGGAAACCTTGGTAATTCACAAATTTCGTCGTATTCAAAATGCGTCAAAGACAGCCCATCAAGCGGGCTAAAATCCGTAATTGCATTATTGTGAATACGTAGTTCTTCCAACATAGTTAAGTTTGCCAGCGGGCTGACATCCATAATACGATTCCTATGCAAATGCAATTTGGTCAGTTGTGTCAAATTTCTCAGTGGACTAATGTCAAAAATCAATTGATTCCAACCAAGAGAGAGGGTTTCCAATTGTGTCAGAGCTGCAAGCGGTGTGATATCCGAAATCTGGCAGGATCCCAAGTAAAGCTCGCTTAACTCAGTAAGGTTCGCTAGCGGGGAGAGCTCCGATATTGGATTGCCCCAGAGTGATAAGACTCGTAGGCGGCTCAACCCAGCTAACGGAGTGAGGTCACGAATCTCATTTTGACTGAGGTAGAGGACAGTTAAATGGATAGCAGATTCCAATCCTGTTAAGTCTTTTATCTGCCTATTAGAAGCATCTAGGTTCCCTAACTGCAGCATATCCGCCTGCGTGAGGGGTGTCTCATCAGGCAGGGCGAGTTTCTCTCGGATAGCACGCTCCAGATTAGGATCGGGTATTTCCACCTCTACGGCGGCAAGTTCCTGCAACATATGAATATCAATATCGAGGTTCTTCAGGTTGAGTTCAAGGAGTGGACTAAAGTCTCTGATTGGATTGCCAGCGAGTTTCAAATCCATCAGATTTTCTAGGTTTGCAAGTGGACTTACATCTACAATGCGATTGTTGTTCAAATGCAATTCTGTAAGTTGCGTCAGATTTCCAAGAGGTATAATATCCTCAATCTGATTGTAATAAAGATGAAGATTTATCAACCCCGTCAGATTCGCAAGCGAGCGGATATCTGAAATCTGACATGCTTGCATATGAAGCGTTCCCAATGAAGTTAAATTCTCTAATGGGGATATGTCGGAGATGGGATTGCCCCAGATATATAAAGTATCTAGTTGAATCAACCCTGCAATCGGGCGTAAGTCTTGAATATCATTGCTCCCAAGATCGAGCCATGTCAAATTGGTAGCGTGTTCCAATCCCGTGAGGTCTGTTATCTGCCTTCCTTTGGCATTTAGGCCCCCTAATCGCAGCATATCTACTTGGGTGAGGGGGATTTCATCGGAGAGTTCGAGGGCTTCCCTAATGGCTTGTTTTAGGTTGGAATCAGGGATGTCTACCAGTTGGGCGGAGGCAGTGCTGGACCAATAAATGAGTATGATAAAGCTGCACACGCAGCAACGTGCTAAGGTCGTCTTCTATCCTCCAACTTACCCATAAATCCCCGCTGCCATGTATCCAACGACCTGATCCCGCCCCCCAATGGGGACATCCCCAGAGTTCGCTGCTTTCAGCACCTCAATCCGATTCCCGCCCAACGCTTTCGCCGCGCTCATTGTCGTATAGATTGCGCCGGTGCTGCACATCATGCAGTGAAGATTCTGGGCTGGCTGGCGCTGCATATATCCGTCCATCTGATCGCGCAAGTAGTCGGGGTCAAAGTGCCCAATTGCCTCAATGACGATCTGATCCGATCTTCGTGCTTCTTCGTAGGTAGGATAGTGGCAGAGATCGGTGCTCCCGATCAATAGGCAGGATCGATCGACCATAGCTTCTGCAATCGCATGGCTTAAGGGTATGACATTTTCCGGGGAGTCGTCCTGCAACAAGATAGGAACGATACGGAAGTCGGGGAGGACGTACTGTAGAAACGGCAACTGCACTTCGAGGCTATGCTCGTTTGCGTGAGCTGCGGGCAGGTCAAGGATGTCGGTGTTCGGGCGCATAATCTCAGCCGCGAGGTCTTCATCGATTTGGATATCCCCAAGCGGTGTGCGGAACGCGCCACGCGCATAAATCGCTGCAGTGCCGATTGGGTTGCGATGGCTTAACCCGACAAGCACCACCGTGTCGAAGGAATGCCCCATTAACTGTTTGTAGGCATATCCAGCGACATGACCAGAGTAAACGTAGCCGGCATGGGGCGCAATGAGCCCGATGAATTCACCATCGGTTTCTTTCAGGGTAGCATCATCGATGAACTTTCCCACCTGCGCGGATAGAACTCTCGGCGAGTCCGGATAGAAAACACCAGCGACAGCAGGGGAGCGAACGGTTTCAGTCTGTGTTGTTTTCCTTTTCCAACTGATATCCATTCTTCCCCTCCTGCTATTCTATTCGCTTTCCGTCTCCGTTTCTTCCGATGGCGTTTCGCTTGTCGATTCTGAGGTTTCCGACTTCGGGGGAGGTGGAGGATTGTTTGCTATCCGTATATAGGTCATCCGGAGGTTGTATAAGGTATTATCCAACAGAACCCTTTCGGGCGCAGTTAAGTTGCCCTTTGTCTTCTCTTTGAGGAGATCGATCGTGTCAATCGTCCGCTTTGCCATTTCGAGATCGACAAAAACCTCGTTTGTCTCTGGATTTTGAAGCCCACCGAGGTAAGCAAACGCAGTCGTCCCAAGCTCTGCAATGAAGGCTGAAAAATCAACAGGCGGCAATTTAGGTCTGTCTTGTTCAGTGGATTGGGGGCTATCTGAAGTCGATTCCTTTGATGTCTCTGCCATCTGTGCACCTCCTTGATAATTACGCTATCACTAAATAGGTGGTGCACTCGACCTGTTTGAGGCAATCCCGCCATGCCTGAAGTGTGAGAGTGAGGGTTTGAGTGTTCACGTTTCAGTTGCGGCAGCAGTCATAGTGCACCGCGAATATGGTGATAGTAAATATTGCCTATTCGTCAAAGATAATGATTTGTGCAGGCAGCGATCCGGCTTGATTGTTGTGTTCCGGGTTTTCATTCATTGCGAGAAAGATTACGCCTTCAGCCGACGCGGCGTTGTCGTACCGTGACCCAACGGCAAACACCATATCATCGATTTTTGCGATTAATGCGCCGACGTTGGCGCCGGGCATCAGGAAGCCTTCTTCAGCGATCAGGTTGGCGATACCATCGGCACCGCACCAGCAGATGCGGTTCTGTGTATCCGGTGACCACGCACCTTGTGCGTCAATGACCATGCGTTGCCCTTTTTTAACGCGAACATACGTCTCCTGCCAGACCGGACTCGGACGGGC
>JAKZSX010000122.1:0-3554 GCA_047517405.1 Candidatus Poribacteria bacterium
GCTGGACAACCTGGGGCTCATGTTCGATTGTGATGATATAGGAGTGTCTGATGCTGTCACCGAAGCCATTGGGAGGTTCGTAGATATTGTGAAAGAAGATCATTTTTCACCCGAAGAACGTGCAAAACTACTTGATGAAGAGCTCATAGATGAAGAACATCAGGAGAGGTTATTTGGTACTGATGCTACTTATCAGATAAAACCTGAGTTTCAGAAGTTTTTTCAAACGGACGAATATTAGCGTAGACTAAAAACCTGTACACAATCCTAACGTGAAAATAACTCACACCAAAGATTAATAGAATCTTCTAAACTTATATCACAAAAATACCCGTAGGAGGCAACTACCAATGAAAGTGAATCTAAATGAACGGGTCGCGGTCGTTACCGGTGGCGCGCACGGTATTGGACGCGCTATTGTGCAGGCATTATCCGAGAACGGTGCTCATATCGTCATCGTGGATATCGATGCCGAAGCCGGCGAGAAAGCCGCACATGAGATCATCGAAGATGGGGGTTCGTGTATGTCACTAGCGGGTGACGTATCAGACATGGAGCAGATGGAAGCTGTGGCAGAGCAGGTCATGGAACGCCTTGGACGGATCAACATACTAATCAATAACGCAGGTATCAACACCCGCAGCGACCGCGTACCGATTCACCAATACTCGCTTGAAGATTGGAATCGCATTGTGCAGGTCGACCTGACCGGGGTCTTTGTGACTAGCCGTGCGGTGATTCCGGAAATTCTGAAGAACCCCGATGGCGGGCGTATCGTGAACACCAGCTCCATTGCGGGTTTGGTGCCCTTACGGTTGCAGAGTGCCTATGTTGCTGCTAAAGCAGGGGTCGCCAATTTGACGAAGTCAATGGCGATAGAGCTCGGTTCAGAGGGGATTCTTGTCAACGCGGTTGCGCCGGGATCTACCTTGACTCGTGGAACGGAGGCGTTGTTCTATGGTCCCGATGGAGCATATACCGAGAACGCTGCCAGCTTGTTATCGCACATCCCGCTGGGGAGGCCGGGTAAGGTAGAAGAGATAGCGCACGCTGTGTTATTCTTGGTGTCGCCGGGAGCAAGTTACATTAACGGGATAGTCTTAGCAGTGGATGGCGGCTGGACTGCTGGATATGTGCGCGATTGGTAGCCTATGTTAGTTCATTGGTTCATTGGCTGGTTAAACTGATCCCCCCTATACATTGCGCTCATCTGGAGCGAAAGGCAGAACACTTTAGCTTTAACAGAAAATTGATGGATTTTCAATACCTATAGGAGTTACGCACTTCGCTGGTAAAAATCGTGTCCTAAACCTAGTCCGATCACAGGCTAGGAAACCTGCGCTACGAAGGAAGCGGCGATATTTATATCAACTGCGTAAGTCCTAACCTAGGTTCTGTTGACCTTTGGGCGTCGAGATATGAATCTCGACCTACAGGCTGCCTGCCGGTATTGGACCGGGCGGAAGGGCCGGGCAAGATGCCCGACCTACGGGCGTGGTGTTGGGTTTCACTCCATCTATCTATAAGCGGAGGCTATTGAAAGATGGAAATTCTATTGTGGTTGATAGCGATTCGCATTTAACCGTTCAACCCAACCTACGTGCTGGATATGTGCACGATTGGTAGCTTGTGCTAGAGGAGCGAAATATGAACATCACGATTGGCAGCGCGCCGGATTCATGGGGTGTCTGGTTTCCGAGCGATCCACAGCAAACACCGTGGCATCGATTCTTGGATGAAATGGTTGAAGCCGGCTACGAATGGACGGAGTTGGGACCGTACGGCTATCTCCCTACCGATTTACCCACCCTCCGCAGAGAACTCAATAGCCGTGGTTTGAAGGTAACCGGCACATTTGCGATGGCGAATGTTGAAGAAGCGTCGTTATGGGGTGAACTGGAAAGGCAGGTGCTGGGTGCAGGCGAACGTCTCGCAGCCCTCGATGCAAAATACCTTGTGCTTATTGACGACACCTACACAGATCTCTTTACAGGAGAGGCAATCGCACCCAAGCGTCTTGATGAAAATATGTGGGGACGGTTCATCGAAACAACGCACAGGGTGGCGGATATAGCGCGAGACAGATTTGGCCTCCAGCTGGTTTTTCATCCCCATGCGGAGACGCACGTTGAGTACGAAGATCAGATTGAGACATTCCTAGAGCAAACAGACCCGGATCGTGTCTCCATATGCTTTGATACTGGTCACCATGCATATCGCGGCGGGGATCCCATCAATTTTATGCGCCGACACCATGGTCGCATCCCCTACCTGCACCTCAAGAGCATTGACCCGGACGTGCAGAAGCGGGTAGAAGCAGAAAGGATTCCATTTGCTGAAGCGGTGAAAATGGACATGTTCGTTGAACCGTCCAAAGGTGCGGTGGATTTTCTCGCGTTCCGAGACATGCTGCAGGAGATTGATTACAACGGCTACGCGATTGTTGAGCAGGACATGTATCCAGCACCGTTCGATAAACCGTTACCGATCGCCAAACGCACCCGCGCGTATCTGCGCGAGATTGGAATTGGATAAGGGTGATATCTCTCAGCCTTAACGGAACGTGGAAAGAGGAGCAAGTACGGGAACACTTTTCATACCGGCATTTACGAATTGCGTATTAGGTTTTAGCAGGAGGGGATATGAATATGTATCGTGTGGGGATTATGGGTTGTGGACGTATTGCTAGCACGATGGAGGATGAGTCCGATGTGCACCCGATCTCGATTGCGGGCGCGTTTGAAGCGCTGCCCAACACTGAAATCGTCGCAGGCTGTAACCGGGGCGCGGCGAAATTGCACGCCTTTAGCGAGCGATGGAGTGTAGACGCGCTCTATCACGATTATCGTGAGATGTTAGCAAACGAAGCCTTGGACATTGTCTGCGTCGCTACGCACCCACCGCTACATCCCGAGATGGTGATTGCCGCCGTCGAGGCGGGTGCGAAGGGGATCTTTTGCGAAAAGCCGATGGCGTTGAGTTTGGGCGAGTGCGATGCGATGATTGACGCCTGTGAGCAAAACGGGACAAAGATGCTGATTAACTGTTCTCGCCGATGGTCAGGCGAATATCAAGCGGCTAAGGATTTGATAGACTCCGGCGAACTGGGTTCCCTACTCCACGTCGTCGCCCATTGTGAAGGGTGCAAACCGTCTCCGGACTGGGTTGCTGATACTGAGGGGCCGTTGCTGCACGATGCTGTACACACCTTCGACACCCTTCGTATCTTTGCAGGCGATCTTGAATCGGTGTTGGGCACAGCACGGCGGCGCACGCGTCATGAGTTCCGTGTGGAAGATACCAGCTATTCCCTACTGCAATTCCAGAACGGTGTGGACGGTGTTGTTATCAGCGATGAGCTGACCGAATATGAACGGTGGGACGTGGAATTACAGTGCGAAAAGGGGCTAGTGCGGTTAGGCTTTGGGGCGGGTATGTGGAAGGCGGAGCCGATAGAATTTGAGAAGGGCTCTTGGTGGGCACTCGAACCCCGTCCGCTCCCTGATTCGACTTGGGAGGAAACGACAACCCTACGTGCCGCTCAGGACCTGATT
>JAKZSX010000123.1:0-17490 GCA_047517405.1 Candidatus Poribacteria bacterium
CAGAATCAGCATTGATAGCAAGTTGACGAATGCCTAAAGCTCGCCATCGTTCAAGCAGCAGCGTCGCAACCGTGCGTTTCTGTTGGTTGTCGGCGGTAACCACAACTAACTCCCTTGGTTCCTGTTCTGCTGTCCTCATCCCAACACTCCCGCTGCGTATAGTGTTCCCAAATCGACCTGTCCCCGCCAATCCTTTAACTTTGGATGCTCACTTCCACGCACGATTGAAGTTGCACCAGAGGGATTTTTGGCGAAACAGAGAACTTGTTCCGATTTGGTGAGTCCAACAATCAATGGAGAATGAGTTGCGAGCAAGACCTGGCCGTCATACACCGATGAAAGCGATTGAAAAACCGCCTCGATGGCGCGAGGATGTATCCCGTTTTCCACCTCCTCGATTAAGTATACCTTTTGATGGTGTGGTAAGTATGCTAGCAGGGTGAGGGCTAGTAAACGTAGCGTACCGTCAGACAGCAACCATGAAGGGACAGGATGTTCTAAGGTTGAATAATGCACATTGAGATAGAGATGACGATCTTCTGGGCGTTCAACGACATCAATTGTTTGCAGGTCCGGCAATACTGTGCGGAGGTGTTCCAACCAGTCTTTGAAATGACTCTCATGGTGCTTACGGAAATCTCTAACAACAAGTGGAAGATTTGAACCGTCTGCGCGAAATGTGCGCGAGACGGAAGGACTCGAAGGGCGACGCATGGCAGCACTGCTAAGTGTCAAAACATGGATACCCTCCATAAGTAGATTCTGCACCCACAAGGCAACGGGAAAAAACCCTTCAATTAGAGGTGAGTAAGTCAGTGCAGCTCTGTGGGAACTGCTTCGTAGGATACCGCTCCAACTTAATCCTCCGATTTCCGATTTTAAACTATGATAACCCCTTACTGTCTTACTGATAACCTTATGCCACCCTTTTCGAGCACGCTTTGTCAACACGCTTGCTGGCGGAGCCGGTTCGTTAGGAAAAAATGAGGCTTGAGAGGTAGTGCGTGACCGCGGTTCTGGACAGAGCCATAGAGTTTCCTTGACGATTGTTAATTCGTTATTTTCCAGACCTTTTCCAATTGCAATCTCGTATCGCGCAATTTGATAATAACTGCCTGCTTTAGGTTTTCGCAATTCTTCGGGAATCTCCAACTCAATTGCCAATTCAAACTGGTCTGCCATCTGATTGAAGATGAGTTCATCTACACGCCTAGCTCTTCCGACTGATCCAATGGTGCCTTCGCGCACAAGGATGGCCTCCTCAAGCCCCAAAGTGAGGATATCTCGCACCAGACCTAAAACATCAAGAAAAGTACTTTTTCCCGATGCGTTCGGACCGACAAGTACGTGGAAATTTTGCAATGGTTGACTGACGTAGCGCAGGCAACGGTAGTTCAAGGCTTCAATGCGTCGAATCATATTTATCCGTCTCCTCGCTGAATCAACGGATCGACTGGTACGTTATACACCAGATTTCACTCCTACATCTCCTCAAGCGTTTCAACCCCCAGCAAGGCTAAGGCTTTCTTGATAACAGCTGCTGAAGCGTTTATCAGTGCCAATCGCGATTTTATCAATGGGGGACTTTCGGCAGCAAGCACGGGGTGTTTGTGGTAAAATTGGTTAACGGTTTGTGCGACTGTGAACAGATGATTGCAAACACGAGCGGGGGAGAAATCTCTAGCGGCTTCTTCGACAACTTCAGGGAACTGGATTAGCGCACGAACCAACTGCAGCTCTTCCTCGTTTCCAAGCAGCGAAAAATCTGCCTCAACCGAGCCAAGATCTTGCGTTTGTGCCCTTCGCCGGATGCTGGCACAGCGTGCGTAAGCGTATTGGCAGTAGGGTCCGGTAAAGCCGTCAAAGGAGATAGACTCTTTCGGGTCAAAGTTGATGGTGAGTTCGGGACGGACACGGAGCAGATAGAATTTAATTGCCGAAAGTCCGATGGCGAAGGCGCGTTTCTGAACCTCCTCGTCCGACAATCTGTCCTCCGAGTCGCGTTGCCGAATTTCATCTGCGGCAAGCTGCAACATCTCTTCAATCAGGTCATCGGCATCAATCACTGTCCCTTCGCGCGATTTCATTCTCCCTTCTGGCAGGTTCACCATGCCGTAGGACAGGTGATAACACTCAGAAGCCCATTCAAAACCGAGCATATCCAGTAGCTTGAATAAGCACTGGAAATGGTAGTTCTGTTCTGAACCGACGACATAAATGGAACGCTTGAGTTGATGTTCGTCAAACTTCATCTTTGCTGTCCCTAGGTCCTGTGTAATATAAACACTTGTGCCGTCGCTACGAAGCAGTGTCTCTACCTTCTGACTCCCATCTCTTTGTGTGCCGAACTCATCGACAGGCAATTTGGCAATCACAGCACCGTCTTCAGCTTCGACGAAGGCACCCTTCTCCAAACCAGTTTGGATGAGATCTTTGCCGAGATTGTAGGTATGGGACTCGTAGTAGAAGGCGTCGAACTCCAAACCGAGTTTTTGATAGGTTTCGGCGAATCCATTGTAGACCCACTCGTTCATCATCTCCCAGAGTTTGAGCGTTTCCGGATCACCGGATTCCCACTTCCGAAGCATTGCCTGCGTCTCTCGTTCCAGATCTGGGTGCTGCTCTTCCACTTGCGCGTAACGGACATACCAATCTCCAACAAAGTGGTCACCCTTCGTGCCGGTAGTCTCCGGCGTTCCACCATCTCCCCACTTTAGCCAAGCGAGCATTGATTTGCAAATATGAACACCACGGTCATTTACGAGGTTCGCCTTGATCACCGTATGCCCTGTGGCTTCAAGTAGCTTTGATACTGTCATTCCGAGGACGCCGTTGCGGATATGTCCTAGGTGCAAGGGTTTATTGGTGTTGGGGGAGAGATATTCGACCATCACCCGCTGTCCTTGCCCCATACTGCTATTTCCAAGGTTCTCCCCTTGTCGCACGATTTCATCACAGACACCGCCGAACAGGGCGTGATTGTGAACTTTGACGTTCAAATAGGGTCCAACCGCCCTCACTGATTGGATTGATTCACTTGGCTCTATCTCGGCTGCGATTGCTTGGGCAATCTGGGCTGGATTTTGCCGAAACTGTTTTGCCAACGGGAAGCACTCGATCGTAAAGTCACCCAATTCGACCTGCGGTGGATACCCCAATTTGAGACCTTCCGGTTTTTGTCCAAATCCGTTTTGGCAGGCGGCCTCTACTGCGGTTAAAATTTCAGTTTTAATGCTGGCGATTAACATCCTTCCCTCCTATTTTTCTTCGGCAGGCTGGGAAGGGAAAAGAGTTTCGTCATCGAAATCGTAGTCTTCAAGTTCGTCATATACTTCTTCATCTTCCTCATGTTCAGTGATAGCTTCCACATCGGGGACTTCAATCTGTGGAGCGTCAGCCCAAAGACGTTCGAGATTGTAGTATTCCCGTTTCTCTTCGATAAAAATATGTACCACAAAATCAACGTAGTCTAACAAGATCCAGTCTGCATCACGCCCCCCTTCTCGATGCCAAGGACGTTCATTCCAGTTATCTTCTAGCTCATCTCGCACGGCATCAGAGATACCTTCGACCTGCGTGTAGGAGACACCACTACAGATGACGAAAAAGTTTGTAAACGAGGGAAACTGTCTTAAATCGAGAATGACCGCATTGCGAGCTCGTCGGCTTAAAGCGGTAGCAGCGGCGGCTTGTACCATTTCTAGCGTGTTTCCTTGCATGTTGTTCCTCCTTGAAGAAGTGCCTAGAGTTAGAATCGTGAATTGCGCGAATGGTTGGATACCATGGATAACTCTAGTTCACCGTTTGCGTGTTGGTTCACTGATTTCCCGGAGGGCACTGTTATAGGCATCAATTGTATGCGGGTGAATAAGGACACCTTTGGCGAGGAGGTGTTCAATTTTGTAACGACTGACTTCAAAAACGGCTTCGTTCAGATCTTGATAGGCAATCTCACGCACAGAATGTGCCTCTGCGTAGTTGCGCTTCGGTTCAGCAAAATCGGCGACATACAGAATTTTATCGATAAGTGTCATCCTGCTGGATCCGGTTGTGTGGATTCGGATGGCGTTGAGGATTTCAGGGATATCAACGTCGAAATGCGAAACAGCGAGCATCGCTCCAATTGGCGCGTGCACGAGCGACGGGTTGTGGCGTTCGACCTCATCAAGTTGAATCCGATGGTTTGCTGCCGCTTCATACAGATCTGAAGTGCTCATCCACTTCGCACAGTCGTGTAAAAGGGCAGCAAGGTTCACTTTCTGCAAACCCGCCCCATACTTCTTCGCCAAGTCAAGTGCAAGATCTCGAACAGATAGGACGTGTACATACCGCTCAAGCGTTAGTCTGGATTTGAGATATTTCTCGATTTCAACAGCTTTTGGTTCTGCAAGCAGTGCGGCTTTTTCGATGTCGTCGTTATTCGTCTTCATCTGTAATTTCGTCCACTTCCCCCGCATCAAGTAGCAGCTGTGCTAGTGCTTCTTTCTCTTCATCTGCCATCAGGTCGGCATTCGGCAGCGGCGTACTGATTCGATATTCCTCGTTCAACCATTTACCGAGGTCTATCGCCTTACAGCGTGCGCTACAGAAGGGAAAGTTTGGCGGCAGTTTCCCACCGGGTTTGTAATCAAATTCGCGAACTGTTCCGCAGACACTACATTTGTGTTTCATTATGAGATCACCTGCCTTGTGCGTGAATAAGCGACCTATCCGTTGGTCTCTTCGGAAAACTTGATTTTTTTACATGATAGTTTTTATAGGAACAAAAAATTTGGATCTCCGGTTTACCTGTATAGTTGATGGCGTTCAATATACTGCCCGACGGGTGCCGGGACGAGGTATCGAATAGAACGTCCGGATCGGATGCGTTCACGAATCTCAGTTGCGGAAATGTCAACTCCCGTTATTGAAAAGTATTGGACACGGTCTCGAAGATCCGGCGGAACTTTGTCCAAACAATAGTTGGGGCGAGTGGTCGCGATAAAGCGACAGATGTCGAGAATCTCATCATAATCCTTCCAGATCTTGAAGTCGATTAGTGAATCGGCACCGATAATAAACGCGAGATCGCATCCCTCTCCGTAGAAGGCTTGTAACTCTTTGATGGTCTGAATAGCAAAAGAGGGACCTACACGATCTAACTCGATCCGCGACACCTCGAAATCAGAGTTATTCGATGTTGCGAGGAGGGTCATCTGATAGCGGTGTTCTGGATCAATGATGTCGGGCGAATCTTTATGGGGTGGACGGGCGGACGGGATAAAGAGGATTTTATCATAACCCAAGCCATCACGTACCTCCTCTGCACTCAGGAGATGGGCATAGTGGATAGGGTTGAAGGTGCCGCCCATAATGGCAATTTTCATTTTTGTCCTCCACCTGTATCAACGCCGGTGATTCCGATATAGTTACCTTTCACGTCCTGATATATCTTTAGAATAAGATACACTTCGATAGATTCTTTTGAATCCATTTACCGGCTTTAGCAGGTATTCCTTTTCACCCTCTGAAAAGAAGCCTGTGCTCCAGAGCATTAGAGGATATCCCAAAAAGAACAAGAACTTTAGAGCCATATTAATTTCCACAGCGCTGCTATTGGCAACCAGCAGAGACAACCCGTAGAGTCCGAATCCGATGCCTGTGATATGTAAAAATCTCCCAACCTCAAAGTGGAGATTATAGAATTTTGCTGAATAGTATGCTTTCAAGAAGTTCCACACAATGTAGGATAGCATGGTAGCAAATGCGGCCCCTAACATGCCCCATTGAGGAACAAAGAGAAAGTTTAATCCAATATTGACCGATGCCGCTATCAACACTATTCCTGAAACATGGAACGATTTTTTCATCAATCCCATACCCCAACCGACGAAATTACCAACTCCATGCTGAACGTAGGAGTAGGTGATGATTGGAACAATGATCCAGGCTTCCCAGAACGCCTCGTTCCTCGCAAACAGGGTCAGAATTTCTCGACTGAAAAGCGAGATCAGAAGGCAAGCGGCACATCCTATGAGATAGAAATAGGTGGCACCCACCCTTAGAAAATCCCTTATGGCTTCGGGATCTTCTTCCTGTTTGAGAACAACGGGTTGAAGTGCTTGTTTCAGCGGAGTCACCAGAGCGATCTGAAGGATTCCAGCAATTTGGTATCCAAAAGAGTAGAGCCCCACCACGCTAACGGAGTTGAAGATTCTCAGAACATACCGATCTCCAGATTGGATCAGAAGATTTGAGTATTCCGATAACAGCAGCGGGTAAGCGTATTTTAGCGGTGGAATAAGCACTGAACGAGACAGCTTAAACGTCGATCTTTTGATAAAAACGGGAAGTATCATGATTACCGTGACTATCAGACCGAGCAAGTTTCCGACGATAAGTGCGAGGACCCCCTTCTTCAAAACAGTGAGCAGATACAGAGTCAAACCTGCGGAGAGCAACGCGCTTGATATAGATGTAAAAATGAAGTATTTCGCCCGCTCCAACATCCGAAGCAAACACAGAAATAAGGACGAAAACGGTTGTAAAAACAGTATCAAGGCATATATCTTGAGGAGATGACCGAGGTTCCTATCTTGTAGCAGGATCCCAGCGAGATATTCACTGACTCTCCAAAATATAACCGCGCAGCAGGTAATTATCAGCAACGCCCACAAAAACAGGTTGAACAGCAAGAGACCACTTTTTTCTTTATATTCCGGTGCATAGTAAAACCGAGTAAAGGCACTATTTATAGGCGATGACACGAACCGAGACAGCAGACTAACCGTAATAGACATCAGTCCAATAATGCCAAAATCTTGGGGTGACAAGAACGAGGTATAGATTGGAAAAAGTAAAACGAATAACGCACCTTGAGATATGCTGCCGATGCTATAGACACTTCCCAGCTGTATCGTTCGTTTTATATGATCTATTATCATACACTATAAACCGCATATTGCTCGTTGTCGTACAGCAGTTTCAGGGAACCCAAAGGGTATTTAATTCCCCGTTTCGCCGCCAGTTCAACCTCTCGTTTTTGAGTCACCAATGTATTGACCCCATATCGGACGCGAAAATGGTCAAAATCTGGCTTCATCAAATAGAGATAGGCATGATCCTCACCCATATACTTCATCCCTCGTCCCGGTTCGGACATCGAAGGGTAGTAAAAACGAGAATCGGTTCTCTCCATGCTTCCAGCCAAAGTATAACTGAACTTTGTCGGGATAGTAATTATATTCTGTCCGCTTCTCCCATTCAAGAATTTGATAACATCTTCAAGCACCGTTTCTCTGGGGGGCCAGAGATTGTTTTTAATTCCAATAGAACTTAGATACAGGAAATTCACTAAAACGAACCCGATGTGAATTAGGGCGATTATATAGATTATTTCGTATGGTTGCTTGGTTGTAATACAATACTTGACAAAAATCAGATGGAGAAAAGCTAGCGAATACTCAAGATATCTTTCTGCCTCACCGAGGAACAGAGCGAATTTGATAGATGTAATAACAAATGCGATGAAGCTTGCGAGGGAGAGTCCAGTTACATACCAAATTACGTTGTCAGAAAAGATCTCTGTGAAAGTATCCGGTGAAGAGATCCACCAATATAGGAGCAGTGGGATGATCGGTATTGAGTAGATGAGAATGATCGGTGTCGCCTTGGTAAAAACTATCCTGCAAAATTCCTTCGGTCGAGAAAACAGGTGAACTGGCAAGGCGACAAGATCTCCTAAACTATTCCTTTCTGCTATTGGTGTTGTTCCTTCTTTTATAGCGGTGAAATACCACTTATAGTGGGCCCATTTACGTGCCAGTAACTGCCTGACGCCGAGCTGCGGAACGAGCATACAGAATCCCAAGGTCGCCGAGAGCGGTAATAACGGAACGAGGTCTCGGTAAAAACAGGATAGTACAATCGAATTTATTACTAACACTTGCGTTCCAAACTGAGAAGAAAGCACTGTCAGCGTTCCTAAGAGCGGACAAAGTACGTAGAAGTAGGGGGCTCCAAACAGATAACCGACACCGAAAAAGGTGAAATAGAGCAGAATTAGGAGATTTCCTAGCGTTCTTCCTCCTATTGCTTGTAATCGAGCAGTTACCGGATGCAGTTTTGGACTAGTAGCGTAGAGCAGCGTCACGGCTCCCGCAGCGGAGATAAATTGTTCAGAAGCGATTTGCCAGACACGCTCAAACAGAAAGTGGCTTAAAAAACAGACTAACAGGATACTCGCTAAATCGAAGGTGAGGTTGGTCATCCTGCCAACTACGACCCAGTGTTTCGGATTAATCAGTGCGATAATGGCATGTGGCAGCGGGGGATAGCCCCTGATTCCGGGGACGAGCGAGTCCTTCACGCTGTGCCTGCCAATTCCCTTTAGTCCTCCTAGATCGCGCCGCAGTTTCGTAAGCCAAAGGTGTGCATCCAAATCGCTGCCAGCATGGAACAGAAACATCAGACGTGTCACAAGACCCAAGAAACAGATGCCTACAACTTCAATGTAGAGCACTTTCGCGGCTTTCCTTTCTTGTTAACGATAGGCCTCATAAAACACGGGCATCTGCAGAGACATATAACGTTAAATTTGGGGACTGGACCTTTTTAGTATACCACACATTCCATCATCTCGCCTGCAATCCGATCAAATGCGTTTCGTTGTTCTTGTGTCCAATCGGTCCAAGGTGGGAACTTATCAGGTAAGCCTGCCCGCTCCTGCAATGAATTAATACGTGCGTTTATCATCTCTCCTATCCACTGGGCATTAAATCCATCTAAGCCTAAAAAATCGAAAACCTGTCTCATTTTGGGTCTGTCTAGTGATTTCATGTCCACCTGAAGCCAATGTTGATTATCTAGTTGAGAGAACAGTTCTAAAGCTTTCTTATTAAAATTAGCCCAGTACCAGGCGCACTTTTCAAAACGCGAAAGCCGTTGCCATGTCTCGAAATATGGGGTGCCGGGGTTGGGACGTAGACGACTGTAATCCCACCAATCCTGTTCAGGCGAGTCAACCGATGAATTTGGATCGTCCTCTTTCATGGCAAAAACTCCGCTATGCGAGAACTTCTGACTATAGAAGTCGTGCCAGTCCATCAAAGAACGCACAACCTCCCGTCCATCCCGCACCGGAAAAAGGAATCTGCAATCCCATAGTTCAGCGATATATGGAACAAACGGCAGATAGTTTGGATTTTTGTCTCCATACTTTAGCCCGTTAGACAGCACTTTTTGAATTGGCTCCGACTTTGCTTTCTGAATGACCTGCTTCGGATCCCTCAGTATGCCCCGATATAAATTCCGTGCTTCGATGCACAGGTTCGGTTTCTGCTCCACGAAGACGGTTGCGTTCTGTGACATATTTAGCATTTTCACCAGTGCCGTTGTTCCACTTCGCGCGCAACCAATGATGAAGAAAATATCAGCCATAGCTATTTCCTGATGGGGAATTTCACCTGAAAATTCTGAATAGGAATAAAAGCTTTAACACACCTTTATGTTTTTCTAAGGCTTACGGGCGATTACTTCAAACACATTAACGAGCCCCATATATGTTGCGTTGTAATTTGGTGCCGGTGGGATGGTGTGTCCATCGCCAATAGCCAAAGTTCCTTCTCCCCCTAGCGCAACCACCTCGAATCCAGATTTGTCCAAGGCACGTTTGGTGCCACTGGGGGTCATTATACGGGCACCGGCACTTGGTGAGAATCCCCTTCGTTTGCGGGTAAGTGTATTCCAGAAAGTGTGAATACCGTACCGTCTTGGGTGGAAGTCTATCGACGGATTAGGTTGTTCGATAATATTATAGAGATACCAGCCAGGTCCATTGGTACAGATATAAAGGTCTCCCCCTTTTTTGAGGGTACGAAAGAAATTTCTAAAGACCTTATGATAGTCCGTTAGATACACGACGCTATAACAAAAAACGGCATCGAAAGTCTCTTCGCAATTAGGAATATCTTCCAAACTTGCCTGACGAAATTCTACATTTTTGAAAGCATTTATTGAGGCGAGTTGGGTGCTAACAGATAAGCGTTCTGAATCAACGTCTATACCGACAGCTTGCTTTGAGGTCTGTGCCATTGCCAATGTCCATTGCCCAAACCCGCAACCTGCATCTAGAATTCTTTCCTTGTCAACGAAACCGATACGAGCCAAGTGTTTCTTATATTTATCCAGTCCATTAGAATAGACCCGCTGCAAAAATCCAGTGTCATTTTCACTTAAACGATGCAGTAACCGATCTGGAATCTCTATTTTGTCGGTTTCAGGCATTGAAAGCTGAACCTCTAAGATATCTGTGTATATTTGTGTGAGGGATCGAATCCCATGGCGAGCGGGAGATCTCGCAAAACTTTTTTTTCTGCCTCGATTGGGTCAAGACCTGCGAGACGCGTCCGTGCCATTGCCTCACCAACCTTTAGCCCGGCGGTATGCAGGGCAATAACTGGTTTAGGACCCAAGTAGTCTGTTGCGACGCTCATGTAACCCGGTGCCGCCGATTTTTGCGGAACACACGGAATGGCTACGGTATCGATTTCTTCTCGATTTATATTTCCAGCGATATGGACAATCGACAGATGGGGACTTAGCATTAACAGTTCATCAACGGTTATTTGTCCCTCGCTGCCGATTAAGCAAGCTCGGCTGTGGTGTTCTACCAGAACAACGAGATCGGCATCTCGAAGCATAGATTTAGCAGATTCGGTTTCCAAGGAATTACCCGCAGATAGGTCAATATATTTTATATTAGCCTCCAGCTTATCAAATACCTTGACGCTGCTTTCACCAAAGCTACCACTTCCGACAACTACAATTCTCGATCTGTAAATTTCAATCTCCAACTCGAACGCGAGTTTGACTGCCAAATAGCCGACATAGGTGAAAAGGTCTAGCGTTACCTCCCGCTCATTTGTACCTAAAACCATAATTCCTTTGCGCCGACATTCAGAGAGATCCAGATCCGCCTCGCGGAATTCCCACGTTTCCCACATCAGTGGGAGGACGGCGGTTGGTTTTAGGTAGGCGATCATCTTTTTGTCGATTGGGCGCACAAATCCAAGATTCGTTACAATATCAACTTGTGATAGCATCGATGGAATTTTATCAAAGACCACCTCAACCCGATCTCCTACTCCCCACCCTTGTGCGAGTTCGAGTGTGAAATTCTGCACATCAGCTGCTGTGCCGTGCTTAGAGTTCCGTGTGATTGCAAAAACTTGATCTGAACCAGCCAACGCTGCAATCAAGGGGGTCACTGCATAGTTTCCACTTGCTGCTTCTGTAAAAACAGTGAGCCCCGATAGGTCTAGATTGTATGTGGCTATTGCGTTGCCAATGAGTTTCTCAATGCGTTTGATGTTCATTTGACAAATTGCTTCAACCACCATTCAAAACTCAACAACGACCAGATCAGGAGTCGCTTGTTCTCTACACCAGCACTGTGAGTTTCAATGACCTGTCGCACGTATCCGGGATTGAGATATTCGTTAATTCGCGCCCTATCATCCAGCAAGAGATCCCGTATATACTGTTCACTGCTGCCGCGAAACCACGATTCATCGGGCGCACTAAAGCCCTGTTTCTTGGCTTGCGTAATCGATCTGGGGATAATTCGTGCCATCGTTTTTCGCAAGATATTTTTGCCGACATCTGTCCGTTCCGAACTATCCTTCCCCCTGAGTGCACTATTCTCATTAAACGTTTTCCAGTTATGCAAATTAGCAATTTTGTAGCGAACGGGTGTCTGGCAAGCAAGATCGACCAAGTCGTTATCGAGAAACGGCACTCTCGTTTCCAACGAATGTGCCATCGACATTTTATCTTCAACTACAAGCAACCCGTGCAGAAAAGTCTTGCATTCAAAGTAGAGTGAGTGGTTAACCTGTTCCTCCCTGCTGTTACATCGAATTCCCCTCGGATAGACATTCCGGAATGCCATCAAGGTGTGGTTTTTGAGGGGAATCGCCCCGTCAATATCCATTTTACGTAATTGATCCCCAACTTCTCGGTTGAAAAGCAGGGGTTTCTCTTCATTATATACCAATCTCTGCCAGTAACGGTAATAATTGTCCGTATAACTTTCGACACTGTTTCCAATCCCTGCGGCATATCGCCAAGGATAGCCGCCAAATAGTTCATCGCCTCCTGTTCCGGACATGACCACTTTGACAAACTTGCTCGCTAGCCGAGCCGCATAGTAGTTAGGATAGCACTGTCCGACCCGTAAATCTTCTAGATGCCAGATGAGCTTTGCCGTTACAGCTTCCATATCGTCAGGATGCAATACACGCTCGTGATGCTCTGTTTGAAACAGGTTCGCCATATATTCGGCTGACTCGCGTTCGTCGAAGTTCAGTTCATGGGACGCGGCTTCCGAGAGGTCAAAACCTATTGTGAACGTGGCAATTCGTCCGAAGACAGCGGTAGTGATAGCGGTCACAGTTCCTGAGTCCATACCTCCGCTCAAGTAGCTGCCGACAGGAACGTCGCTGACACACTGTCGCTCAACAGCCTGTGTCAATCGGTCGTACAGTTGGTCTTCGAGTTCGTTTGCAGAGGTCTTCGTCTCCTGCCCGAAGTCAAAATCCCAGTATTTGGTCTTGGAAATCTTTCTCCCGATAAGATCGGGGTTCAAGGCGACATGCGACAAGTCGAGTTCCAAGCAATGTCCGGGCGGGAGTAGCTTAATCCCTGAGAAGAGGGTGCGATCACTAAAAATGTTTTGGAATGAGAAGTATTCGTTTAAGGCTGCGAGATCTACGTCGGGTGTTTCAGGCAAATATTCCAGAATAGATTTAATTTCGGACCCAAACAGGAATGTGCCTTCATTGGTAAGAGTGTAGTAGAGCGGTTTGATGCCGTAGCGGTCGCGGGCGAGCCAGACTTTTTGGTTGCGACTATCATACAGCGCGAGGGCGAACATCCCGTTGAATCGGTGAATACAGTCCGTTCCCCATTCGTGGTAGGCGTGAACAATAACTTCGGTGTCAGAAGCACTGAAAAAGTGGTAACCGAGTCCTTTCAATTCCTGACGTATCTCTCTAAAATTGTAGATTTCCCCGTTGTAAATGAGCCAAATCTTACGTGGCTTATCAGACATCGGTTGGTGTCCACGCGGGGAGAGATCGATAATCGACAATCTTCGGTGTCCGAAAAACAGGTTCCATTCTTCTGAACGCAACCTATTTTGTCCTGAAGGCGAATCGATTACAGGCAGCAGCGGGGAAATGTCTTGAAATTGGCTATCTGTAAAATCCTGACCAAGTGAGTGATGTGTCCCCGTTTGCCAAACGAGATACCCTGCATCGTCTGGTCCTCTGTGGGCAATGGCATCTACCATCGGTTTCAGGCGTTCTACTTGGAGGGAACGATGATTGAGAGATATTGCTCCTGCTATGCCACACATAACCTAACCTATGACCTGCTGAAGACTTTGACATACCAACGCCTGTTCAATTTCTGTCATCTGTACATAGAGCGGTAGCGTCAGTCCGAGTCGATCTGCCAAATAAGCATTGGGAAATTGCTCAAGACGTAGCGCGTATTTTTCCGTGTAGTAGCCCTGAAGCACTGGAGCGTGTGTTCCTTGGCAAGTGGCAATCCCTTTCGTCTCCAAGTGCGTCATCAGTTCGTTACGCCGTTGGTAAAGTCGATCCGCGTTGTCCAAGGTCGGGTCTTCAGGACGAAACAGGCAAACATAAGCCTGATATCCGTGGACAAAACCATCGGGGACTATCGGCGTTTCCAGCCATTCTACCTCAGCCAGCAGCTGGTTGTAGTGCCGAGCGCGTTGCGAACGCGTTTCCAAGATCCATGCTGCCCGATCCATCTGTGCACAACCGAGTGCGCCCTGAATGTCTGTCATGCGGTAGTTATAGCCGAGGTGATTATACTCTGATAACAGAAACCCGGCTTTGCCTGTGTGGCGTGAGAGATCGGAACGTGAAGCACCGTGGTCCCGTAAGACACGTGCCAGTTGATCGAAATCTTCGCGCTGCGTCGTGATCATGCCACCTTCGCCGGTGGTGATAGACTTGCGTGGATGGAAGCTGAAGCAGCCCATCTCGCCAAACGTCCCTGCATATTTTCCGTGATACTGGGCACCGAACGCACACGCAGCATCTTCCACAACCCACAGGTTATGCTTTTGGGCGGCCTCCTGAATTAGCTGCATCTCCGCGCATAGTCCGAACAGGTGTACCGGGATGATCCCCACCGTTCGCGGCGTAATCAATCCTTCAATCTGTCCCACATCTATATTGAATGTGGACAGGTCAATATCACAGAAAACCGGCTTCGCCCCCATGTATTCTACTACGTTAGCGGTGGAGATCCATGTGAAGGCGGGCACAATCACTTCGTCACCCGGCTTTAACCCTAACGCAGCAACAGCGATGTGCAACGCCGTTGTGCAGGAGCTGGTCGCGATCGAAAAACGCGATTCTGTGAAGGCTGAAAACTTCTCCTCAAATTGTCTGACGAAGGGGCCCTGAACCACCCAACCGCTGTGCAAAGGGGCGAGAATCGCAGCCTCCTCCTCTGCTCCGAAAAACGGTTTGGTAATTGGTATATTTTGAGGAACTGTCTTATCCTTCAACGGTAACACCGCCTTTTTTATCGGCACTCCGCCAATCTATCAGTCGGCGCATCCCATCTTCCAGATTGACTTGCCACCGGAAGCCTAAATCCCGTTCAGCGGCTTGGGTCGAACCGATCCGGTTTGTCACAAAGGTTTGACCGGCGGGTTCATACTGGATCTCAAGGTCGCTACCCGTCAACCGCAACAACAATTCCGTCAACGCTTTGATTGACGTGCCGATACCTCGTCCAACATTGTAGTTTTTGTCAGTTACGTCAACCTGCATAGCACAAACATTTGCTTGGGCAATATCGCTCACGTAGATGAAGTCGTACTGCTGACTGCCATCCCCGTAAACAATCGGAGGCAATCCCTGATCGAGGCGATCCAAAATCTTCATCATGACGGCGGTATAAGCCCCCTTATAATCCTGGCGGGGACCGTAGGCATTCATGTAACGCAGCCCCACCCAGTCGAGATTGTAGCGATGTCCTAAAGCCTTAAACATCTGTTCGCCGGCAATCTTGGTTGCCCCATAAAACGTATAATTATTATAGGGGTGATCCTCAGTCATAGGCAGCACCACAGCATCCCCGTATACTGAAGCGGAGGAGGAATAGACCACACGCTCTACCCCCTGTTTAATCGCTGCTTCCAGCACGTTGAAAGTGCCTCCAATGTTGACTTCAAAGGCGGAGCGAGGGTATTCATGGCAATGTAACAGCCAAAGTGCTGCCAGATGGAAAACACCGTGAACTCCTTCCATAGCGGACTCCAATATATCATGGTGCAGTATATCTCCGCCGTGGGGGTATACCGAAACTCTGGAGTCTTTCAACGCCTTTCGCAAATTTTCTTGGAGTCCTCGCGTGAAATTATCATACACGATAATCTCAGCAACGTCTGTCTCGATCAACTGATCAACGACATGACTTCCAATAAAGCCGGCACCACCAATTACTAGGATACGCTTATCTTTTAACTCCATTTCGCCTCTTTGGGGCTGAGCGCATGTTTCTTAATCCCGATCATTAATCGGGAAATGTAAGTCGATTATTGTGGTACTGATATTCTTGATGACAGCAATCACACCGTGCGAAATTGTCTATCAGTTCCAAACGGGTTCCACATTGACACATCCAACCGTGTTGCCGCGCAGGGTTGCCATAGACTAAGGCGTAGTCGGGTACATCTCGCGTTACCACAGCCCCGGCACCGATGAAGGCATGCTCACCGATAGTGATGCCGCAAACAATCGTCGCATTCGCACCAATTGTCGCGCCACGTTTTACCAACGTGGAATCATATTCATCGATTACTCTGGGAATAGCACTTCTCGGGTTGATGACGTTTGTGAACACCACTGAGGGACCGCAAAAAACGTCGTCTTCAATGGTTACCTTCTTGTAAACAGAGACATTGTTTTGAATCTTGACGTTGTTACCGACGCACACACCGCTATCAATATTAACGTTCTGCCCAAGTGTGCAATTTCGTCCGATTTGGCTATCCTTCATAACATGGCAGAAATGCCAAATCTTAGTGCCATCACCAATCGAAACCGGCTCATCGATGTAAGAGGATTCATGAACAAAATAGGGCTTTTCCATAGCGTTCCCCTGTCCCGACGATTCAGACGCTACGATTAAACATCACATTTTGATGTCCACCGGTTCGCCGTTCCGGTTGCGCGATTGTTGTGCTGCTTGCAGGACTCGCACGACGCGAAGTCCATCTCTTCCATCGCTCCTAGGTTTGCGATGATTTATGACACAATCGAGAAAGTGTTGGCACTCCAACTTGAGCGGCTCCGTCATTTTGATATATGGCATCGTGACATCACCAAATCGTGGGCTCAACGCTTCGCCATAGGAGGTATAACCTGCGTTGTGATTGACCCCTTTGTTGTAAATTTTGACCATTTCTGTGGTTTCTATATCGTCGAAAACGACCATTTTTTCGCTGCCAACAATCGTTGTCAGGCGCAGTTTATGGGGGTCTAGCCAACTCAGTTGGATATGAGCCATTATCCCATCGGGAAATTGAAGGTTGACGAAGACCACATCGTCAATTCCCTCTTGCAGATACGCTGCCCCACGAGCCGATACGTTCTCCGGCTCGGCATCGAGCAGATACATGGCAACGGAGAAATCGTGGGGAGCAAGACTCCACATCGCGTTTTCATCGTAGCGGATCCGCCCTAAATTGACCCGTTGTGCATAGAGATAGTGGATCTGTCCAAGTTCCCCTGATTGGATGAGGTCCTTCAGTTTTTCAACCGCCGGATGGTATTCCATCAGGTGTCCGACCATCAAGATTCGATCTGAATCTTCAGAGAGTTCGACCAATTCGACAGCCTGTTGCACCTCCAGTGTCAGCGGTTTTTCAATGAAGAGATGTTTACTATGTTGAAGGGCTTTAAGGGCAAAAGTGTAATGCGTGCGCGCTGGCGTTGCGATGACAATTGCGTCAAGATCAGGGTCGTTCAGCAGGTCGTTATAGTTATCCGTGACGATGAGATACGGATATTGTCCTTTGACACTAGCCAGACGACTCGCATCTAGGTCACAGCAAATTTTGACACAACAGTTGGGGAGTTGATCAAAGTTCCGAAGTAGATTTGGCCCCCAATACCCTAAGCCAACCATCCCAAGGGTGATCTTGGATTCTTTCATACTATTATTTCAACTTGCGCTTTATAGTAAGAACCTCTGACGGACAGTAGGTGCTAGCCCTTAGTATCCCTTTTGCTTATCCACAACATTTTCTAACGCCTCGCCCTTGACATAGCGATGTAAGTTGTCAACAAACAGGCGCATGGCACGCGCACGGATATGCTGCGAGGCGCCTGCGCTATGGGAGGTTAAGATGACGTTAGGTTCGCTCCATAACGGGCTATCCGGCGGACAAGGTTCGGTGTA
>JAKZSX010000124.1:0-12823 GCA_047517405.1 Candidatus Poribacteria bacterium
AGTTGGCCACACGATTGTATTCATAACCTGCTCGCTGAGTTCAGGGGTCATGACCGGTGCCGGTGAATACGCGCCCATCCCTCCGGTGTTTTTGCCCTCATCACCATCCAGCAACATTTTGTGGTCTTGAGAACTCACAAAGGGAAGACAGGACACGCCGTCCGTTAAGACGGTGAAACTGGCTTCCTCGCCGAATAACGCCTCCTCAATTACCACTTTGTCTCCGGCACTCCCGAAGTTCCGATCGACCATGATTTCCTGAACTGCTTTAACCGCTGTATCAAGCGTTAGCCCCGGAATTACGCCTTTCCCCGCAGCCAACCCATCCGCTTTGACAAAGACAGGTGCGTTAATCTTCTCAAGATAAGCGATTGCCGCGTCCGCGTCCTCGAATGTGCGATACGCCGCGGTGGGAACCCCATTTTGTGCCATCAATCGCTTTGCGAAATCTTTGCTCGCTTCAAGGATCGCGGCTTTCCGATCCGGTCCAAACGCTCGAAGTCCTCGCACCTGAAACACATCAACGACACCTTTTGCCAGTGGATTTTCGGGGCCAACGACGGTCAGGTCAATCTTTTCCGTTTCTGCAAAGTCCGCGAGTGCTGCAAAGTTGTCTTCTAGGGAAATTGACCGACACTCGGCAACTTGTGCGATACCCGGATTCCCCGGCACACAGTACACCTTTTCAACAAGCGGGCTTTGCACAATCTTCCATGCAATTGTGTGCTCTCTGGCACCGCTCCCAACAATTAAAATTCTCATCAAACTCTCCCTGGTTTGGATTGACAGACTCCCTTAATGGCCAGAATCGTAAATCGACTCGGCTTGGATATTTCTATCCAACCCTTTAATCCTCATCAGCATTCGCCATTTGAGAAAAAATGGTCATGCCATATCCTGACCCAATGCAGCCCGGTAATCCTTCACCGATTGCTCAAGTCCGACATAAAGGGCATGTGCCATCAGGTGATGACCGATCGAAACCTCACGTAAACCGGGGAGATTCCTCATACGCGGCAGATTTTCTAAATTGAGATCATGCCCTGCATTGATGCCAAGCCCCAAGCTGACCGCTTTTTCAGCAGCTTTGACGAGTAACCCAAATTCGTGTGCAATCTCCTGCTCCGTTTTTGCCCACGCATAAGGGGCAGTATAGAATTCAACCCGATCTGCACCTACTTCTTTCGCCAATTCGATTTGATGCAAGCCTGTGCCGCTGAATAGACTGACACGAATGCCTGTATCCTTGAGCCGTTGAATGACCGGTTTGAGCCCCTCACCTTCCACGGTTAAATCCCAGCCGTGGTCACTTGTCACCTCACCGGGTGTGACGGGCACTAGTGTGCACTGGTCGGGACGCACCTCGATCGCCATGTCCAACAGGCCGGGTCGGGGGTCACCCTCAATGTTATATTCGACAGTAACCATCTCGGCAATTTCGTAGACATCGTGGGGTTTGATGTGTCGTTGGTCTTCTCGCGGGTGCACCGTAATCCCCTGTGCACCCGTATTGATGCAGGTTTGTACCGCTTGGACAACATTTGGGACATCTTCGCCTCTAGAGTTTCTTAGTGTCGCAACCTTATTGACGTTAACACTTAGGTTAATCATTGTTTGCTCCCTCCACCTCGGGTTTTAAGATTTTTATTATGCAAGTTTGGAGGGAGATTGTCAACCAAAATTGTTGGGACAGGTGTCAAGAAAATTTACTTGACATCGGTAATTCATGTAATGTATTATTACAAGTCTATTCGCCAAAATTTTTATCGAATGTAGTGTTCTCGGAGTGAGCGTAACAAATCCCCACCAAATGATTTCCCTTCCTGAACCTTCATCTTAATGGAACTGTTTCAGCAAGTAATCATTAGGTTTCGGACTATTGGGAGAACATTCTCCTGTGTCTGCCGATCCATTCAAACAAAGTGTTTGTCATTGACTCAGGGAAATATGGTCAGGCACTATCAGGACAGAAGAAAGTCAGAGATAAAGCAAACAAAAACCACAGCAAGAGTAATAGATAGATACGGGTTCTCGGAACAAAGCAGAACAGGAAAGGCTAACATGAAAGGAAAGATAGGTATCCCGAAAAAGCAAGGGCTTTATAATCCCGCCTACGAACATGATGCCTGTGGCATCGGTTTTATAGTCAACATCAAAGGTGAAAAATCCAACGCGCTCGTGCGTCAAGCACTCGATGCGTTGGTTTGTCTTGACCATCGGGGTGCCCGCGGTGCCGAAGAAAATACCGGCGACGGAGCGGGCATTCTGATGCAGGTCCCGCACAACTTCCTTCTACACGCCTGCGAGGATGTAGGAATTGATCTACCCGATCCAAGATACTACGGCGTTGGCATGGTGTTTTTCACCGATACCGAGGACGGTGAGCTGCTTCAACGCTGTCAGCGGAAGCTAGAAGAAATTGTTATCGAAGAAGGGCAAACGGTTTTGGGTTGGCGAGAAGTCCCCACCGATAATTTCTATTTAGGACCGATTTCCCGCTCTTCCGAGCCTGCTGTATGGCAGATCTTTATTGGCAGAAACCCCAATATCGAAGATGACCTCGCCTTTGAGCGCAAGTTGTATGTGATTCGGAAGCGTGTCTCCAATATCATTCGATACGGCGGAATAGATGAAGATTTCTACATTCCGAGTCTATCTAGCCGAACTATCGTCTATAAGGGGATGCTCACACCGATGCAGGTCCCCGAATTCTATCCGGAACTTAAAGACCCTCGGATGGATGCGGCGATTGTCCTACTTCACTCCCGATTTTCCACAAACACTTTCCCAAGTTGGGCGCGGTCTCACCCGTACCGATACATGATACATAACGGCGAAATCAATACCGTGCGCGGGAACCAAAACTGGATGAAAACACGGCAGGCGATGCTGGCGTCTGAGTTGTTCGGTGATGACCTCCCGAAACTTTTCCCCATCCTCGACGAAGACGGAAGCGATACCGCTATCTTCGATAACTGTCTGGAATTTCTCACACTCTCTGGCAGGTCATTGCCCCACTCTGTGATGATGATGATTCCTGAACCATGGGAAAATCACGAGAGCATGAGCCCTGAGAAACGCGCATTTTATGAATATCATAGCTGTTTAATGGAGCCGTGGGATGGTCCTGCCTCCATCGCTTTTACCGATGGCACGGTTGTTGGAGCCTCTCTAGACCGTAACGGTTTCCGTCCGTCCCGCTATTACATCACAAATGATGACATGCTCGTACTCGCTTCGGAAACCGGGGTGCTGGACATACCGCCTGAGCGAGTTGCCTACAAGGGACGTTTACAACCGGGGCGGATTCTTCTGATTGATACGAGCGAAGGGCGCATTATCAGCAATGAGGAAGCAAAGGATAAAATCGCTTCAGAACATCCGTATGGTCAGTGGCTAGGTGAACACCTTATTCCATTGAAAGACCTGCCGGCGGTTGAGCCGAAGGAGCCTGAAACGGATCACGACAAGATTTTACAACGCCAACAGGCATTCGGGTATACATTTGAAGATCAGCGCATCTTCCTTGGACCTATGTCGAAAATCGGTCGTGACCCCGTTGGCTCAATGGGGAATGATGCCTCTTTAGCGGTACTTTCTGACCGACCACAGCTACTTTACAACTATTTCAAACAGCTATTCGCGCAAGTGACCAATCCCCCGCTGGATCCGCTCAAGGAAGAGATTATCACTTCATCTGAAACAACAATAGGTGCTGAGCGTAACCTTCTCGTGCCGGAACCGGAGAGTTGTCGTCAGATTCGCCTAGACACCCCAATTATTTCAGATGAGGAGTTAGAGCAGCTGCGTCAGGTGAATCAACCGGCGTTTAAATCCACGACCCTTCCAATCCTGTTTAACGTCGCTGATGGAGAGGACGGGCTTGAAACAGCGATGGATAGGCTCTTTGAAGCGGCAGATCGTGCGATTGAAGATGGCTATACCATTCTCATCTTGTCTGACCGCGGCGTTGACGAAAAGTCTGCACCTATTCCCGCGCTGTTGGCTGTTTCAGGTCTTCATCACCACCTGATTCGGTGTGGCACGCGCGCGAAAGTTGGTATCGCGCTTGAATCGGGCGAACCCCGCGAAGTGCATCACTTCTGCCTACTGATTGGGTATGGCGTCCAAGCAGTTAATCCTTACATGGCGTTTGAGAGCCTAGCGGACATGATTGCCGAGGGACAGTTGACGGATATCGGGTATCAAGATGCCGTCAAGGGATACATCAAATCAGCCACCAAAGGCGTGGTCAAGGTCATGGCGAAGATGGGAATTTCAACCATCAAGTCATATCGAGGGGCGCAAATCTTTGAAGCTATTGGCATCAAACAAGAGGTTGTTGACCGTTACTTTACTTGGACGGATACTCGTGTGGAAGGGATTGGACTTGATGTTATTGCCCGCGAAGCCTTGATGCGTCATCGCGCAGCCTTTCCAGAAATTCCGGTTGATAATCGAACCTTGGATGTCGGCGGGCATTTCCAGTGGCGGCAAGATGGGGAATATCATCTGTTCAATCCAGCCACGATTCATAAGCTGCAACTAGCCGCTCGCACCAATAACTATGAGGTCTATAAAGGCTACGCAGCATTAATCAATGACTACGCTCAGAATATGGCGACGCTACGGGGACTCTTGGAATTGAAGTTCCCCAATGAACCTATCCCAATTGACGAGGTCGAACCGGTTGAAGAAATCTGCAAGCGTTTCAAGAGCGGTGCCATGTCTTACGGCTCGATTAGCAAGGAAGCACATGAGGCATTGGCGATTGCGATGAACCGTATTGGCGGAAAGAGCAATACGGGTGAAGGGGGAGAGGATCCGGCACGGTATTTTCCTGAACCCAACGGCGACTCTAAAAACAGCGCAATTAAACAGGTTGCGTCCGGTAGATTCGGCGTCACTAGCAACTACTTGGTGAACGCAAAGGAACTTCAGATTAAAATGGCACAAGGTGCCAAGCCCGGTGAAGGCGGTGAGTTGCCCGGTAGAAAAGTCTACCCGTGGATCGCTACGGTGCGTCACTCGACGCCGGGGGTTGAGCTTATTTCGCCGCCGCCGCACCACGACATCTATTCGATTGAAGATCTTGCCCAACTTATCCACGATCTGAAAAACTCGAACCATCATGCGCGGATTAACGTCAAGTTGGTATCCGAAGTCGGTGTTGGCACTATCGCCGCCGGTGTAGCAAAAGGACACGCGGATGTTGTGCTGATTAGCGGACTTGATGGTGGCACAGGGGCTTCCCCGCAGACTAGCATTAAACATGCCGGCTTGCCTTGGGAGCTTGGAGTGGCAGAAACCCATCAGACCTTAGTGTTAAATAACCTGCGTTCCCGTATTATCGTGGAAACGGATGGACAACTCAAAACCGGTCGAGATGTTATTGTCGCTGCGCTGTTGGGTGCTGAAGAATTCGGTTTTGCGACCACGGCATTGGTGACGCTCGGCTGTATTATGATGCGTGTGTGCCATCTAGATACCTGTCCGGTGGGTGTAGCGACGCAAAATCCAGAGCTGCGTAAGAAATTCATGGGAGACCCGTCCCACGTCGTGAATTTCATGCGCTTCATCGCGCAGGATATGCGTGAAATCATGGCGCAGTTGGGGGTTCGTACGGTCAACGAACTGATCGGTCGCACCGACCTACTTGAGCCAAAAAAGGCGGTTGACCACTGGAAAGCGAAAGGAATTGATCTTTCGCCGATTCTCTACCAACCTCAAGTTGGACCCGAAATTGGTCGCTACTGCCAAATCGACCAAGACCACGGTCTGGACAAAGCACTAGATAACGAAGTCCTTTTAGGCTTTTGTGAGCCTACTTTACGGGATGGGACAAAAGTTACGGGATCCTTCCCAATTAAGAATACCAATAGGGTTGTCGGTACAATTCTGGGCAGTGAACTCACCCGACGCCATGGTCCCGAAGGATTACCCGAGGATACCATCGATATTCATTTTGAAGGATCTGCGGGTCAATCTTTTGGTGCTTTTACACCTCCTGGCATCACGTTTCGTCTTGAAGGTGACGCGAATGACTATTTCGGCAAAGGACTCTGCGGTAGCAAATTGATTGTTTATCCGCCGAAAAAATCCATATTCAAGCCTGAGGAAAACATCATCATCGGTAACGTCGCTTTCTACGGAGCAACTAACGGTGAAGCCTATATCCGTGGCATGGCTGGTGAGCGATTCTGTGTGCGGAACAGTGGTGTCCGCGCTGTCGTCGAAGCCGTGGGTGACCATGGATGTGAATATATGACAGGCGGTAGAGTCGTTGTTCTCGGCAAAACGGGACGTAACTTCGCCGCCGGGATGTCGGGCGGCATCGCGTATGTGCTTGACCGCGATGGTGATTTCCACATCCACTGTAATCAGGAACAGTGCGACCTCGAACGCTTGGAAGATCCGGTAGAGATCTCGGAGGTCAAGGGGATGATTCAGAAGCACGCTGAGTATACCGGGAGCACACCTGCGTTAGAAATTTTAGCGGACTGGGAGAAAATGGTAACGCAATTCGTCAAGGTCGTGCCGCAAGACTACAAACGGGTCCTTAACGCCCTTGAAGAAGCACAAGCAGAAGGATTTGAGGGAGATGACGCTTGGCTAGAGGCGTTTCGGCGCAGCGTCGCTGCTGAAGTAGCAGCTTAGAAAGATACGATTCAAGGAGATAGTATGGCAAAACCAACGGGATTTATGGACTATGATAGAGAACTGCCGCCCGATCGTTCACCATTAGAACGCATCAAAGACTGGAACGAATTTCACGAACATTTTACTGTAGAAAAACTTCAGACGCAAGGGGCGCGTTGTATGGATTGCGGCATCCCGTTCTGTCATACGGGAATGCGATTACCGGAGAATAGTCCAGCAGCATCGGGTTGCCCAATCAACAATCTGATACCGGAGTGGAATGATCTCGTTTATCGCGGTCTGTGGAAAGAAGCGTTGGAACGGCTACACAAGACCAATAATTTCCCTGAGTTCACGGGTAGAGTGTGTCCGGCACCTTGCGAGGGTGCTTGCGTTCTGGGCATAATTGAACCGCCGGTGACAATCAAAAATATTGAGGTTTCAATCATCGATAAGGGCTGGGATGAAGGTTGGGTCGTTCCTAAACCACCTGCCAAACGTACAGGCAAGCGTGTTGCGGTTGTGGGGTCCGGTCCGGCGGGCCTATCGTGCGCTGCACAACTTAACAGGGCAGGACACCTTGTCACGGTTTACGAGCGTGCCGACCGTGTTGGGGGGTTATTGATGTATGGCATCCCCAACATGAAGTTGGATAAAAAAATAGTAGTCCAACGCCGTATCGATTTAATGGAAGCGGAAGGCGTCACTTTCGTTACCAATACCGAAATCGGTAAGGATATCTCGGCAAAAGAATTGGTTGACAAGTTCGATGCGGTCGCTCTCTGCGGCGGTGCCACCAAGCCGCGAGATCTTCCTATCGAAGGTCGAGACCTTAAAGGGGTTCATTTTGCTGTGCCATTCCTTCACGCGAACACCAAAAGCCTTCTCGATTCTAATCATGAAGATAGAAATTATATCGCCGCCAAAGACAAACATGTCATCGTCATCGGTGGTGGGGATACAGGCACCGACTGTGTGGGGACCTCTATGCGCCACGGATGCAAAAGTCTCACCCAGTTTGAGATTCTAGAACGTCCGCCCGACGAGCGCGCACCCAGTAACCCCTGGCCCGAGTATCCACGGATTTACCAACTCGACTATGGACAGGAAGAAGCCGCCACCAAATTTGGTAGCGATCCACGCATCTACCTCATCAGTACCACGAAATTCGTCGGTGACGAAAACGGTCATGTAAAAGAACTTCGTACCGCCGAGGTTGAATGGGTTCCGGGGGACGGTGGGCGTCCTTTCCCCAAGCCGATCGAAGGCACCGAGAAAGTTTGGCCCGCCGATTTAGTGCTTTTGGCAATGGGTTTCCTCGGTCCTGAAGATACCATTCTGGAAGAGCTGGACGTCGAGCGCGATGAGCGCTCCAACGTTAAAGCGGAAGAGGAGAAATACGCAACTAGCATCCCCAGTGTATTTGCTGCCGGCGATATGCGGCGCGGACAGAGTCTGGTTGTCTGGGCGTTCAAAGAGGGACGTGGTGCAGCCCGCGAAATCGACCGATACTTAATGGGAACAACCGATTTACCGTGAGATAAAGAAGTTAACTCACAATACCTATACGAGACTAACGATAAAGCCGGCAATCCTGTTTTGACTGCCGGCTTTCTTGATTGGATGCACCAATTAACAGTGGATTCAATCTTTGCTTAATATTCATGAAAGCCGATCTGTTTCCACTCGACGTAAATAATCTGAAATCCGTCGATATGCGGTGTTAAGCCGCTGCATCATTTCAAGGCTTCCACCCTTATCCGGATGATAACTCAACGCGAGCTGACGATAGCGTTCCCTTAACATATTCAGGTTAGCCGGATAGCTCAAGCCTAAGAACCGAAAGCTGTCCTGTAGAGCATCAGGCATACTTAATATCTGATTTCTCGTTCCACCCCAATCCCTCCGCTCCGTAACTTGTCGACGAACGCCTTCCAAATACTTTTCCAGTCGAACTTTGGACATTAATCGAATCTGATCCACCTCAAAGAACAGCTCTCCAACACATCTAGCACGAATCTCTACTGATGTCCAGTCCGTCGTTTGGGCAAGGACAGCTTCAACATCTTTGATTCCCTCACGCCGCTCTTGAGACACAGTTTGTTCGTAGTAATCTTGAACTAGTTCCTGGTAAAGCTCCCATTTAGGCGACTGTAGACCAATTGATGCCCAATTTCGTAACCGATAACCAATGAAGGCGTCGAGCACTTCGCGGGCAGCGTACGCAGCAATCTCTTTCCGAATCAGTTCTTGATCAGCTGCATCAAATCCTTGAAAGACAGAGAAATCCAACTTGCGTCGATAGAAATCGTCTAACATCTCCAAATGACAAGCTGCAACTAACGACATGGGTGGCTTTATAAAATCATTCTCCCATGTGCACAGTTGCTTCCGAAATTTTTGGACATCCTTGAAAGAAATTTGGGATGCTGCATCATCCGCACATCTATTAAAAACAACCCGCAATCGATCCGAGATGAAAGCCAATTCGTCAACGAATAAATAATGTTTAACCATTTGCACACCTGTCCGAATAGAGGAATAATAAAGTATACTGTCTTTCACCCCTTTTTTCCAGCACTCTTAGTGAAGATTTGAAGTTACCATCCCGTGAATCAATTTTTGACACGGCAGTGTATCAGCGGTAGAGGCATTTTTCCCTGCCCTTCCGGTAAATCCTAAGACAATCCACATCGCGATCTACTGATGCACGCTCCCTTGTTTTGTCTTGACTTTATAGGGATGCCTTTGCTACAATAGCATAAATTGAACAGACGATTGGTTGTCCTTGCCACTTGAGATAATGAGAATGTCGCAAATGTGCCTATTGGCTCCGCCCAATCGAGCCGTTTGTGGACTCCTGATAATGTATAAATTAAATTTTTGGTGCCTTCCTCATCTTTTGGCTAAGTCCCCTTATTCTTTATGATTCGTAATTGCAACAACCTCCAGTAAGACATGGCATTTGCCAGTTAAGCTATTGAGGAAATCTTTCATTCACAATGCAAATGAACAACCCGCAGACATACAAAAATAGAATCCCAACGCCATATATTATTCAAGCAAGCAATTCGAGCAAAGAGTCATTCCTGCCACAGCCCCCCACACTCCCAGCTCTGATCTGCCCTCAACTAAGGAGATTTTAATGGCAAAGAAGACAGCAGCCATGCGAAAGATGTTTTCAGAGCTCCCTGAAACTTCAACTTACAGCCCGGTGACAGATGCGTTGCAAAGCGCGGGACAATTGGATAACCAGGAAATCACAAATGTTCTCAAAGCGTTTAGCACGATGCCTCAGTCAACAAAGGTCTTCGCAAATCCGGTCTTACATCACGCAAAAGTTGATTGCGATGGCGCAGATATAACACTGAATATCCGTAGTTTTGGCATCCGCGGTGTGATTCAAGAGAGCGAAATTGTTGCCAGCGGATTTGCGCCTGCGTATGTAATCTTTGTTGGTTTGTTCGGCAGAAGACCCGAAAAGGTCCAGGACGGTTTCGATGAAGAGGCAGTGCTCAGGGAACTGATTAATCGCAAATTTTACCGGGGCAGAAGGGTCATCAGGGAAGATGCTTCGGGGCGCAAGGCATTAATCGAGCAGGTTGCCAACTTTGTTCAAATATTTCCAGAGTCGGGACCGGAACTTGCAATTCAACATTTTTCGACGCTGAGAAAAACGAATCGGGCGAAAAACCGCATTCCAGATCGCGGGTTGAACGACCAAAGGCGTGAGGGCCGCCTTTTACTTGAAATGATCGGGACGCATATAGAGAATGTAGCTGTGGGGGTGATGTCAACTTACATGCGCAGCCTACTCAGAAAGAACGCAAATTTAACCCCGGAACAACTCACTCGCCAAACGGACGCGCTCATCACTGAAGAAGAGAACACGGGAAAAACAGCGTTTCAGACCTGCTACAGTCTTCTGCTCGGTCACCGTGCAAATGAAGTTGAAGATAAAGCCTTGGAGCGCATGGGAATCATACAAACCCACCACGGATCGGCCGGATCCAACATGGTCGCCCGATATATGGCAACCTTACACACCCCTTCTGTCTCTGACTTCTTGTGCGCCGCTCACATGAACCTTGATGGCGATCGGCATTTTGGCGCGATTCACGACATGACCCATTTTATCAATGCACTTGAGCAACTCCCCTCAGAAAAGCGTGAAGAAGCCATTCAGAACGAAGTACTAGGGGGCGGGATACCGACGTTTGGTCACCCGGAAATCGCTGCCGCTGGTAGAGTCGACGAAATTCAGCAAGATCCGAGACCCGCAATCTACATTGAACCTGTTTTACAGGCAATAGACAGCGGGGGTCTTACACTCAACGATAAGCAAAAGCAACGGCTCGGCATCGTTCAACGTATCTATCAGATTGCGTTTGTCGAAGGAGTGATTAAGCCGGGGCGAGAAAATGATCCACCACTTCGATTGACGCCAAATACGGATTTCGGCGGCTGGGCGGTTCAAGAAGCGTTGGGCATCCATGAATTGGACCGAACGCTGCTCACCTATATCTTTAGAGGATTTGGTTGGATAATGGATGCACGGGAACAATTGCAAGACCGTCACATTATTCGCCCGGTCATTCCTCCCGATCCCCAGATTATTCCGACAGATAATAGTGACCCAACGATTCCAGATTTGGTCGTCTCAACCCACAATCGACTGGTTCAGGAGGATGCTTTTTCCGCACATTGAACGACGATACATGGGAAATCGGGCATGCGTTCGATTTCCTGCAACCTGAGTTCAAGCATTCATTAGTAATCAGGCTCATCTAATCTGCGGAGTGGAACCCCTTTGGTAGTATAGTTTCACTACGCGACCCGCTGTCTTTATAGTTAGAAAGGAGTGCAGATTGGTCAACTCAGAAGCAATTGAGACCGCAAAAGAACATTTCGGAAACATCTTGCAGCAACAACTTGAGAGAGTCGAGAAACTCAAACAAGAACCAAATTGGATGGATTATAGCTCTATTTCGCCTATCATTGTTGGAATGCTCGGCGGCGACGGCATTGGTCCGACGATTAGTACCAAAACCCAGCGTGTGCTTGAATATCTCCTACGTGACCTAGTCAGCAGTGGGAAGGTCGAGTTTCGGGTAATAGAAGGGCTTACCATTGAAAACCGCGCCGCACAGATGAAGTCAATACCGGACGATGTGCTCGAGGAGATCAAGGAGTGCCACGTAACACTAAAGGGACCGACTCACACGCCTGAACAAGGGGATGGATGGCCCAACATAGAGAGCGCAAACGTCTCCATGCGCAAGGCACTCGACCTGTTCGCCAATGTCCGTCCGGTGCGCGTCCCTGCTGAAAACATTGACTGGATCTTCTTCCGTGAGAACACCGAAGATATGTACGCGCTTGGCAGCCAAGGCATCAATGTCACCGATGACTTGGGGATAGATTTTCGCGTCATCACAAGCCAAGGGTCTGAACGGATTATCGAGGCAGCTTTTGCCCATGCGAAACGTACCGGCAAAACTAAGGTGACCGCCGTTACAAAGGCAAATATCGTCAAAACGACCGACGGCAAGTTTCTCGACTTTGCCCGCCAGATTGCGAAACGGTATCCCGATATTGAATGGGATAGCTGGTACATCGACATTATGACCGCGGCACTGATAAATCCAGCACGTCAACAGGATTTTCAAGTACTTGTGCTCCCCAACCTCTACGGTGATATCTTGACTGACGAAGCCGCGCAGATTCAGGGCGGCGTTGGAACCGCCGGTAGCGCGAACATTGGCAAACGGTATGCCATGTTTGAAGCGATCCACGGGAGTGCCCCACGAATGGTGCAAGAAGGAAGAGCGCAGTATGCTGACCCAAGCTCCCTCATCCGGGCGGGTGCCATGATGCTTGAGCATATCGGATTCGACGAACTCGGTCAAAAACTGCACAAAGCCCTCGACATCTGCGGACAGTACGAACGTAAGATTGTTATGACTGGACGCGACACAGGTGCGACCAGCGATGCATTCGGCAACTACATCATGGAGACAGTTGAGGATGCCAACGTTGAAACGCGGTGGGAAGAATATGTGAACGCAGAATCATAATTAGGATAATGCGTAACGAGTAATACGTAAGGAATTATCCACACAACTGCCGTCATTTTGTAGACAGTTTTTTTACGCATTACGTATTATTTTTTAGAGAACACTTT
>JAKZSX010000125.1:0-7323 GCA_047517405.1 Candidatus Poribacteria bacterium
CCCTCAAACCGTGCCTTTGGCTTCCAGTAATCCGCGTCCGCATTCGCGTCCCAGATATGGCATCCCAGTTTTTGCAACTCCTTTACGTCGGAGCTACCGCTTATAAACCACAGCAATTCCGCTTTCACCGCGTTGAACGCAAGTCTTTTGGTTGTGACAGCGGGGAAACCATTCGCCATGTCATAGCGCATCTGCATACCGAACAGCGCACGGGTGAGACCGTTACGTCCTCCACGGTCTACACCTGTCTCTATGATCTGTTTCAACGCATCTAAATACTGCTTCATCGTCTAGCCCTTCCAATGAAACAAGGTTTCAAAGATACAATCTCGATTGTTTTGAGTCATCAGTTCTTGTTGTCTGTGCTGCCGAACCCCCCGCGTGTCTCCGAACCCATTTCGGATACTTCTGACCATTCGGCGATATCCACTCGCACAAAGATAGCTTGTGCGATTTTATCGCCGCGCTCGACTGTAATGGGTTGGTCTGTGAAATTATAGATTTGGGTCTGGATCTCGTCACCTTCGCCGCAGTAGTCTGGATCGATGACCCCAATGCCGTGCGGGATTAGTAGTCCCCGCTTGCGAGGTGTGCTGCTGCGCAGTGTTACCATTAACATGTACCCCGGCGGTGTTTCGACGATGACGTTTGCAGGAATCAACGCCACCGTCTGAGGCGCAACCGTCACCGATTCGCGGCATAACAGATCAAAACCGACGGAGCCACCTGTTTCATACTGTGGCAGTGGCAGATCTTTATCAAGACGTTTGATTTTGACTTTCATGGGTGTGCCAATTCGGAATCAAATTGCCTATTAAAAAAAGAAGGGAAGGCAAAAAGGACAGGGAGGAATAGCATTCCTAACTCCTGTTTCAGGCTGAGAGTCCGAGACCTGCGTTCCATTCCTCTTTGCCTTCCCGTTTCAGGTTCTACATCAGCATAGGAGCTATCCCGTTCCTTACTCTTCTCCTTGATCGTGGCGGTACAGTTGCAGATTGACCCCATCAAGTCCGTCGAAGAAGGCTAAGGTCATTCCTTCGAGTGGCTGGAAGGGCTCTTTTTTGACAGTAACGCCTTTTTCGCGCAGTGCTTCTGTGCCCGCTTCAACATCGTCAGCCTTAAATGAGATGTGATGTACACCGGGACGGTCTAAACCCCAGACTCCCTCAAACGCTGCAGCGGGGATGAGTTCTAGGTTCACGTTACCCGCATCCAAGAAGATTGCCTCACCAATTTCACCGAGATCTAGGCGGTCTACGACTTTAAGGCCGAGCTTATTGACATACAAATCTTCCGCTTTTTCCATGTCGCTCATTAATAGCGCAATTTTCCAAATTTTCATATCCATCTTTTTTCCCTCCTCCTCGACTGAATCGGGGTTCGAACCCATTTGTGGGCTTATAGGTGTATTTGCACTGAGTATCAAAACAGAAAGGGCAGCAATTAGAATAGCCAACCGCGTCCACTTTTTCATTTTTGTTGCCTCCTCAGTCAATTACAGCATTTATGGAACAGGAATTCCCGCGACTTTACACTGGATGCGATAAAGCGAAGTGCTCGCCGTGATAAATAGGGTGCTCCAGTCATCGCCGCCCCAGGCTAGATTAGCAGCCTGCTCAGAGATTTGGATGATCCCAAGATGCTGCCCCGATGTGTCGAAAATCCAAATACCGCCTGGGCCGGTGAGATAAACATTGCCGTGCACATCAATTTTCATACCATCTGGCGCCGCGCCTTCGCCTTCTTCTTCGGCAAAAACTCGCCCGTTTGCAATAGTGCCATCTGGCCGGACATCAAACACGCGGATGTGCATACGTTCGGTATCGTCAATATAAAGGATTGATTCGTCCGGTGAAAAGCAGAGACCATTCGGGCGATCAAAATCATCAACTAATAGTGTCAGGGTCTGACCATCGGGGGAAAGGCGATAGACACCTTGGAAGTCGAGGTCTTGCTCACCCTCAATACCATAATCGGCTGTTAGACCGTAGGGCGGGTCAGAAAAATAGATACTTCCATCCGATTTTACAACCACATCATTCGGACTGTTCAACCGCTTACCCTCATAATGCGATGCAATCGTAACAACCGTTCCATCAGCTTCGGTCCGTGAAACCCGGCGATTGGCGTGTTCGCATGCTACAAGCCTGCCCTGTTTATCATAGGTCAAGCCGTTGGATTTACCCGAAGGGACACGGAAATTTGTGATACCTGACTCCGGTGTCCACTTTTTCATCTGATTTGCGGGGATGTCGCTGAACAACAGAAACTTGCCTTCGGCATTCCAAATGGGTCCTTCTGTGAACTCACAGCCGGTCCCGAGTTGCTCCAGTTGTGCATCGGCATCAATCAGCTCTAATAACTTGGGGGATCGAACATCAAGACTCATATACGCCTCCTTTGTCTTTCGTATACTATGGCAACAGATATTCTGCTTGCCATAATAGCATCGCAACAAATGTGAAATGTGATGTGTAAAACGTATAAATTTGAGGTCGTTCTACTAATAATGCGTGATAAAATATCATACCGCCAACAATAATACAAGCAAAAAAATGGTTCGGATACATTGAGGGCGCAGGTAGTTTTAGGTGTGCATAAATCGGGGAGACACTCAATGTCCGTGACTACGAAATCTACGTTTCGGTAATAACGGCAAAACCGCAACGGTTTAAGGAGGAAGCTTGTGACACTGCATCTGCAAATCAGAAGGTGAAATGATTTGGCACATAGCAGTCTCTCGCCGTTTTGCACAGGGACAAAAAATGGAACAAATTGTTGACAGGAATAGCAGATAGAAAGTATAATTTGTCTACTGGATACCAAAACTGATGGTGATTCCAAGTCGGAAGTGTGGAAGAAAAAAGAATTGAGGTAGGATGGCGTGCCTGGGGCGACTCGAACGCCCAACCTTTAGCTCCGGAGGCTAACGCTCTGTCCAGTTGAGCTACAGGCACATCTTGAACTGTAATGATAATGCAGATACCATAAATTGTCAAGCAAATTCTAGTAATGCCAATTTCTCGCTATTTCTTATGCACAGGGAACTTCTATAGGGACAAGAGTGTTTAATGAGGTAAAAGAGCTTAACCCAACTTCCCAAGGAGGCAGTTAATATGAGACGTTTTTTCCAAAAAGTATCCGTTGTAACAGTTCTTGTTTTATTCGCGTTCAGCTTGAGTTCTGATGTTTTTTCAAAAGGCTTCCGATCCAGTGGAAGAAGTTACGGTAGCAGAAGTTATAGCAGTAGCTCTAACCGAACATCTTCAAGATCAGCACGCTCAAGCTCCCGAACTGCTAGCGCGAGCAGCAGCAGAAGTTATGGTAGTAGTGCGGTCAAATCATCACGACCGAGTGCAGCACGGTCAAGCAGTGCGGTACGGCAAAAACAGAACGCGATGAGCAGCGCGAGGACCGGTTCAGCTGTCTCCACGAAAAACATGACCAGCAGCCAAAGGCGGTCGCTGCAAACTCAACAGGGCAGGGGAACCAGAAATCTCAAAGCGGAAAATCGTAGTCTCAAACGTCAAGTCAGACGTGGAGACCGAAACACCGCCCGCGCACGCCGTGAAGCGCGTCAAGCGCAGTCCCCAATTACTGTCAACAATTTCGGTGCCTACTATCCAGTTATGGGCTACTCCATGTATAGCCTAACTGCCAGTATGGTGTTTGCGAATGTGATTTCAGGGATTTACTTCCACGATTACTATAACCACCGGCTCCGCCACAGTTGGCTTTGGTACCATCACCACCCGAATTACGATCGGTCGCATTGGTCACAGGAGCGACAGATGGAATACGGACGTTGGCGAGCCTACTATGATAGTCAAAGTATCAAGCCAGATTCGCGCTATGTCGATCCGGGAACAAATCCAGATGAGAACTACGTTGGGTCGTATGTAGAAAAAAATCCCGACAAATTCTATGGCGAGAGCGCTGAAGAAGCTGTGACGGTTGAAGAACTTCCAGATGAAGATTCACTGCGTGAAGTTGTTTTGGCAAGCAGCAGCCAAGCTCAATCAACACCTGTGGTGCAAACACAACCTCGAAGGATTGCTGTCCAGAAGAAGGCCTCCGGGGGCACTTGGTTCGCTCTTGTTTTTGGCAGTCTCTTAATTGTTGGCATTGTCGTTTTGATAATGTACAATAAAGGCTACTTCTAAATCGGCATGGTATGATGTGCCCTGATGCCGTAAACAGTTTAGTGATAGTTTCGAAATTGGATAGAGGTAAAAGCAATGGCACTATTTCGCCGCAAATCGAGAGATGCAAAACCTAAGCGGCACGAATTGTTGGATATTCCACTTGGAAGCATGATTGAACTTTCTGATCAGACTACGTTTGAAATCAGCGACGCAGCTTCCCGCACCTTTGAGCTGAAGGAGCGGAAGAAATATGAAGGCAGCGGCTTACTACGCTATATGTATCGTCTTGAAGACGATGATGAGGTAGTGATTTTGGGGGTGGACCGGGTCGGCGGCACAAACGAGCATGAGATCTCCCGCTGGATCATTGACGGTGAAGACGAGTTAGGTGAAGACCTACCTGATACAATCACGCTTCACTACCCCGACCCTGACGACGAAGATGCAGAGATTTCTGTTGAATACGTTCGTCAGGAGATTGTCCCAGCGGAGATGACTGTTGTAAATGTCCTAGAAATGGAGACATTCGAGGCGGAGCTGCACGAATACAAGAGCGAAGATGATGAGATGATGTCTGTCGAGCTGGTCGGGAATTGGCTGACCTTCTATGTAGGTGAATCGATCTCATTATCGGATGTCAATATCTATCCCGCTGAGGATGATGAGGAAGAATATATGTAGTTGCTCCAACCGTCCGAAAGTTCCGCACTTTCGGACGGTTGCGCGATAATTAAACGCTGGTTCACTTCCTAAAATAATTTGACTTCCATGAGCCTAACTGAGTATAATTATCAACGTCGCACAGGCGCATTACTGCATGGGAGACAGCAATCCAATGAAATACAAAAACCTTTACGCACTTTTTTTACTTTCAATAGCTTCGGTTTACTTCATCTGTCCGGTGCAATGTGCATCACCCCGGGAAACAGGTGAAAATGCCACATCCGATACAGTTTCGAGCCATCGGCAGCATTTAGCTGGGGCACAAACCACCGATGAAAAAAATCAGTCAACTTGTTGTTGTGCCGAAAATCAACCATCCTCTCCCCACGACAACCAAGAGGATGGAGAGGGTCATTGTTGCTTAAACCGGTGGGAATCGCTTGGAGAGAGTGAACCTCAACTTGTCTCACAAATACAAACAGCCACATTCTCATTTGTTGTCGTAATCCCCGCAACGCCTAAAATTTCTTCGGGTTTCGTTTCTTTCACACCCCATTTCTACTTGCCCGACAATCCCTACACAAATCCGTCCACCCTACAGCTTTCTCCTCGGGCACCTCCGCTTTCTCTTGCCTAATTTTCCTATAAACGCTTTTCCCAACTCTGAAATATATTGACCGATTGGTGTTTTTGTGCACCTATGCCGCAACGCCACAGGTCTGTCCCTAATTTTTTTTCATTCAAAGCGGAGGTTATTCTCATGTTATCTAGACTTTTCAACCAACAAGCTCTATCTATACTCATCCCCCTATTTTTACTGGTAGCTATCGGCTGCGGTAGCAAAACTGTAGACCTCACCACCGCGCAAGACCATCCGGCCGATCCTAACGCCCAACAGGGAGCATCTGCCGATCACGACAACATCCCGACGGGGGAGATGCATGAAGGCAACGGCGGTCATAGGAGTGCTGAACTCTCACCCGATGGCACGGAAGCATTGGCGGCAATGCTTGATGCTTACCTCGCCATTGGTGACCAATTGGCGTCTGATACGATGGACGATGTGAATGTGAAGGCACATACAATGCTCGAAGCCTTCCACACCGTCGAACACGAAGCCTCTGCCGAATTGTGGAGTGCCCACGAAGCCCATACTGAAACTATCCACAATACCGGACATGAACTTGGCGATCTATCGGACATCAAAGCTGCGCGCATCGCTTACGGCTCACTGAGCGATAGCTTCAAGCATTTTATTGCTGCTGTGGGAGTGCCTGCAAATTATGGGAAACCGGTTTATAGCTATGTGTGTGGGATGGCACCCAATGTCCCCCAAGGGGGGATTTGGCTGCAAACCGGCGAGTCTGTTCGCAATCCGTATTTTGGAAGTGCGATGCTCAGATGCCACAGTGCGAAAATGCAGATGTCCGTCTCAAGTGCCGATATGTCCAGTGCCGAGGATATGGAATCCCACAAGCATAGCCATTAACACAGGTGAGGAGTTTGACAAATGAACGAGAAAATGAGATACGCCGCGTTATTTTTCGCGGCGTTATTCCCCCTAGCCGGCTGCACTGGTATATCGCAGGAAGCGGCTTTCAGCGAAGTCCAGCAGCAGGTGGATGAAAGCATCGGCTTTACTGTTCACTGGAATGGAGATACGGATTCAGCCGGTGAAGTAACGCAGACAATCAAAGAATTACTGAGTAAGTCGCTGGTCGCCGATGCAGCGGTGCAAATTGCGCTGCTGAATAACCGCCGCCTACAGGCAACCTATGAGGAAATCGGTATCGCATACGCCGCGGTTGTTGAGGCTGGTTCCCCCTCGAATCCTGCTTTTCATGGAGGAGCGACGTTTGGTCTCCCCCAGGCAATGACAGCACACCCCGCTCACGATAGCTATGTCTTCGAGATTGAAATGGATTTTCTCTCGGTTTTGTATGGATCGATGCGAAAGTCCGTTGCAAAGTCGGAGTTCGAGGCGGCAAAACTCCGTGTGACGGCTGCTGTGATGGATTTGGCAGGGCAGACACGTACGGCGTTTTATCGCGTTCAGGCAGAAAAGCAGATGTTGGAGATGTTTCGTCAGGTTGTCCTAGCAACCCAAGCGGGATATGAATTTGCTAGCGAACTTCGCGAAGCAGGGAACATCCCAGAACTAGATCTGCTGCTTCAGCGTGCCCTTTATGAGGGGTCAAAACTAGCATTTGTCGCTGCAGAGGTCACGCTTGCCGAGAGCCGTGAACAGCTCAACCGGTTGATGGGATTGTGGGGTGAGGAAACTGCTTGGGTCGTTGAGACGAGGCTACCGAATATCCCGGCGGAACCGATGAAACTTGATGACGTTGAGAAGGTTGCAATCGAGAACAGCATTGATCTTGCCATTGCACGGGAAGACATTGTGTCTATTGGGAAACAACTCGGCGTGGCAAAGGCAATGTCTCTCGTGCCGCGTTTGGAGGTTGGTGGAGAACTTGAGCAAGAAGACGGAGCTTGGAAAGCGGGTCCTGCACTT
>JAKZSX010000126.1:0-4840 GCA_047517405.1 Candidatus Poribacteria bacterium
CTGGGTGAATGGGAGGATAACAAGTTCACGCCCGAGTTTCATACCAAGATGAGTTGGAGCAACAATGATCACGGAACACCTATCTACTGGGCACCCAAGACCTTTCTCACACCAGACGGACGCAGAGTCATCATTACCAATCTAGAGGCCAACCTTGGCAACACCTTATGGAGCTGTGTATTCTCATTGCCCTGGGAGTTGAGTCTGCCTGATGACGGGATTGTGCGTATTAAACCGGTTCGCGAGCTTGAGTGTCTGCGCTACAACGAAACGGTTGAGAACAACATTGTGGTCAAAGACGGCAAGGACTACAGGCTGAAGGAAATCTCAGGCGATACGGTTGAATTGAATGTCACAATCAAGCCCACCGAAGCGAGGGACTATGGCTTAAAAGTGTTCTGTGACAAAAACAACCAGAATGGGATGGAGATCTTCTACTCAGCCGACAAGAAGACGATTTCGGTGGGTGATGGCAAAGAAGCGACAGAACCGTATATTCGTTCCAAGCCTTATGGCGTTGCGCCGTTCGAGTTGAAAGCGGGAGAGGATTTGAATTTACGGATATTCATCGACAGACCGCTCGTGGAAGTCTTTATCAATGAACGTCAGGCAGTCGTACACAGGCAACTGCATAAGCCGCAAGACGTTGGAATATGCCTTTACAGCATAGGTAGGGGCATCAAGGCAGACGTAACGGGTTGGAAGATGGCGGCGGCCAACCAGTGGTGAGAGAGATGCCGGTTACCCAACGATTTATTTATGTGCCGCCCTCATTTAATTATCCAGGATCTGCGTTGACAGTGCCCTGACGATGTGCTATCCTATTTGACCGAGAAATGTGTGCGGTATTCGGACGAAAAACCGTTACCGCAGCAGGTACAATGCCGAAATAGAACTTGAAATGACAAAAAGAAAAAGCTGAGGAACGTCAATGAAACTGGTTACCTTTGAACTTACAACACAACTTGGGAAACAGCAGCGACTCGGAGCGATGATTGACGGAGATCAAATCGTCGATCTCAATTCTGCCTATGCCCTTCATCTTTCAGAGTCACAGGGGCAATCTGCCGCCTGTCAGAGTGCGAATGCCATCCTGCCATCGGATATGCTCCAATACTTCGAGCGAGGTGATGGATCGAGAGAAGCAGCGCAGGCGAGCCTTGAACACCTTGACGGCACCAACCCCACTGGCGTCCGAGGCGAACAGATTGTTTACTCGGTAGATCAGGTGAACCTGCTCGCCCCATTTCCGCGTCCTGCTAGCCTGCGAGATTTTGGTGTGTTTAAGACGCACATGGACGCCGCCGCCCGGATCACCGGCAAGGAAATCTCGCCCGAATGGTTTAAGCTGCCAAACTACTATCGTGGTAGCACGAGCCCCGCTTCAATCGCTGGACATGACGCACCGGTGACTTGGCCCAACTACACCGACAAACTCGATTTCGAGTTGGAATGGGGTGTTTATATCGGGGTGGAAGGAAAGAATATCTCGATTGATGACGCGCCAAACTATATCAGTGGCTACACAATCTATAACGACATCAGCGCACGCGACATCCAGTTTCGCCACATGACGTTGGCACTTGGTCCCGCCAAAGGGAAGGATTTTGACAACAGCAATATCATGGGGCCCTGCCTCGTAACGCCTAACGAAATCGACGATCCGTATAACTTACGGATGATTGCACGGGTCAACGGCGAAGTTTGGGCGGATGGAAACACGTCGGATATGTATTATACTTTTGCAGAGATGATCTCCTTCGTCTCACAGTCCGAAACCCTTTGTGTGGGCGATTTTCTTGGATCCGGCACAGTTGGTAAAGGTTGTGGCTGGGAATTGGATCGGTGGATTCAGCCCGGCGATGTCATCGAGCTAGAGATTGAAGGGATTGGGCAGCTCCGTAATCAGATCGAAGAGAAAGCGGAGAATCCAGCAGCGTGGCGGGAGAAACAGTAAAGGGAGAAAGGCCTACCATGAGACTCAAAGGTAAAGTTGCAATCATCACCGGTGCCGCCTCCGGAATTGGACAGGCAACAGCACTCCTATTTGCCAAAGAAGGAGCGAAGGTTGTCGTAGCGGACTTGGATGAAGCGGGAGGAAACGAAGTGGTCGATCAGATTCGCTCTGACGGCGGCGAGGCGATGTTCGTTCTTACCGATGTAACGGCGGTGGCAGATGTACAGGCGATGGTCAAATCGACGGTTGATACTTACGGCAAGTTGGATGTGCTGTTCAACAACGCGGGCATTGCGATGCGTCTATCTGTTGTGGATCTGCCGGAGGAAGATTGGGACCGCTGCGTTGACATCAACCTGAAGGGGGTTTTTCTCGGCTCAAAATACGCCATCCCCGAAATGATCAAGAACGGCGGTGGTTCGATTATCAATATGGCATCGATCTACGGTATCGTTGGTGCGCCGACCCGTGCGGCTTACGTCGCTACCAAAGGTGGGGTCGCCAATTTGACGCGCGGCATGGCACTCGACTACGCCACTAGCAATGTCCGTGCCAACTGCCTCTGTCCCGGTTTCACCGAAACCCCGCTTCTAGCGGGTGTTCTGAAAACTCAGGCGGAATATCAGGCACTCGCTGAGCAACACCCGATGAAACGCCTTGCTACGCCGCTGGAGATTGCCTACGGTGCGCTGTTTTTGGCGTCGGACGAATCTGCTTTCGTAACAGGGATTGCGCTACCAATCGACGGTGGTTTTACAGCGGGCTAGGCAAAAGCAATTGCAGTCACCACGATAGAAAACGAAACACCTATTTTGCGATTCGTGCAGCGATACGGACATTAAGTGAGTTTGGGGCTGGATTCCGAGCCCGACTTGCCAACGGAGACAGAAAAATGACCATGCAGGTCCATGCTAACTATGCACGGCTTGTTGACTTGGCACGTGAGAGCCACGAGAAAGGACGCACGCCAGCGGAGATTACGCCCGAAGATGTTGCGCTGGCACGGCTGTACAGCTACGCATTTCGCGGTCATACTATTGGTGCCTTTCATGCCACCCGGCTGGCAATCGATGAAATTGAGATGTGCGATCCACTCACGGAGGCGCACCGCAAGCGAGCGGTAGAGCTCTTGATAGACCTAGCGAATCGAACGATGGATGCCGTGGAACCCGACTTTCGTGCCTTGATCTCCACGTTTTACCACTACGCCACGAACATCCCAAGGGTCATCGAGTCATTGAGTGAGGGAGTCGAGACGTGCAAGTTGGAATCAATGCGGAAGGTTCGAGATCGGTTCACCGAGTTGATGGAAGAAATTGCCAACGGCAACGGCATTCATACGACACTGGATACACACGCTCCCGAGCAGGCAAGTTTCATCGTGCCAAATCTCGGTATCACAATCGTACCGCTAGTTTACGGGGATTATCATTCGTGGAATTTGGCGTACCTCGACGGACCTCGGTCCGATGTACCATTTCATCTACATCAAGACGGTGTCGAGATTCATCTGGGCTACGGACCATTGCACGGCAATACCGTTCTTGGTGAGCGCTATGCGGAAGTGGACGAAGGCTACGCCATGCCCATTCCCCCGAAAGTGCGACACGGGTACGTCAATGATAGCACGATGCAGCATCATGTTCCGTTTATCTTCGGATCGTTGACACGAGGTGGGTGGGGGGTGTTTCTCGATGTGGAGGCACAACCGATTGAACTAGAAAAACTTGAGAAGACCCCCGTCTACAGCCGTCCAATGAATCAGACCATTTATCTCGAACGTGAGATCGAGAAGGCTGCAGGGAAGTTTCCGTCTGTGCGTTACCCTATAATCCCGGCTTCAGCCACTGACGGAGATGGGATCGGTGGGTTGGAGTTGTCTGTGGCGCGCGTCAATGCGTATGGATTAAACCTGCGGACCGACCGCTTCTGTATCGTCTCCGTTGTCCGTGGACAGGGGATTGTCCAGATGGCTGGTGTCGAGAGGGCAGTTGGTCCCCGCGAACATTTCAGTGTGCCAGCCGGCATCCCCGCACTCCTGCGACAAGAAGGGAACGAGCCGATGGTGACTCTGGACGTAGTGATTAAGGAAGCGCAGCACTCAATTTCCACCCCAAGATGGCGGCGAAATCGCCCTTGAGTTCCTTACACCCTATTACAACCCTCCGAGCTCAAGGTTTCTCCATCGTGAAGCAGAAGTGACTTCGCAGAAAATAGGATAGCAGCTTATTGCCCAATAGGACTCTCCCTAGCGAACGCAGTGTGTTAAAAGAGGTCCATCTGACTCTCGGATTAACGAATCCGACCTGACTCAACAGATTCACCCAAACCTCTGGTGCCTGATGTTTATGCCACTCTATCGTGGGAGCCAAAGGATTCTTAATCCCCAGTAAGGCAAAGAAATTATATCTTGAGCAATCAGAAACGATTAACTTTGCCCTGCTACTTGCGACCGAACTGAGCTTTGAGAACATACTCAGATAAATCGCTTTCGATTCTTCACTGTTGAGCAGGTCAATGCAGGCAGTTTCATCTAAGTGGTTTATCGAGTTGTGGAGTAAGATAATATCGAATCGCTTCCCTGTGGGCTCAAAAGCTTGAAATGTAACGGGTTCAAATCTTACATGATCGTATCCGAGAATCCCACCTAACTTCCTAAACTTTGCCCCCATCCCAGAGCGACTCCCCTCCGTTTCCGGTTCGAGACATACAACCTCCTTAGCACCCATACAAGCCGCATAGAAACTGTGAAGACCGCTCCCGCCACCGATATCAAGCACTCGCCTGTTTTTAAGACCGATATTCTTGAATAAAGTCTTCAAGTGGAATTGAAGATTTCCTCTATTTGGATATAACCCTTCTTTGATGACGGCGGAGAGGTAA
>JAKZSX010000127.1:0-4272 GCA_047517405.1 Candidatus Poribacteria bacterium
AACCATGGCAATAGAGATTGTTATTCGGCTGCAGCTTCAGGTGGAAGGTATTCAGGGGGTGCTCGTCGGCAAGGATGAAATACCGGGCAACTACCTCCTATCCGGTTCCACTTACACGACAGAAATAGCTGATGAGATAGAAACCGGTACATGGCACAGCACAGGGGATACGCTTACGCTGAACCCTGATGGGGCGCATGGCTCTACAGTCTTGAAAAATTATAGGTAGCCTGGGTTACTACCTAAGCACAGAGATATTACAACTCGTTAAATTCCATTGCAATACCTCCGGATGATGTGAAGTGCCCTTCAGCTAATCTTCCTCAGTGATGATGAGCAACTGATTTGCTTCAATATCTGTGAGCGTTTGTTGCACACCGCTGGGCCAAGTGATTTTTATCGTGTCGGCTTTCTTTTCTGTTCCCAGTCCAAAAATCAACCGCAGGTCGTGCCCGGAAAGATAGCTCGATCCGGCTTGTACCTCCCTTATTTGGGAGTGGGAGCGAGTTACTACTTCAACGCGTGCACCTATCCCATCACGGTTGCTTTTGACCCCAACGGTTTTTATCATCAGCCAATTGTGTCTGTTCCCTCCTTCGTTGCGGAGCAGCACCCCTATCTGATTCAGATTCACCACAAAGATATCGGTGTCACCATCGTTATCATAATCGCCAAAGGCGGCACCGCGCCCTACCCTTTTAATCGAGAAATACTCGCCGGACTCCTCGGAGAAATCTACGAAAGTGCCCTCTCCCGTGTTGATGAAAAGCTGGTCCGTTTGTGCATATTCCAGCGCATCAGATTCCGTTGGATAGAGATGACCATTGGCGACAAAGAGATCTAATGCACCGTCGTTGTCCACATCGAAAAACTTTGTTCCGAAAGCCAATTTTAGAAAACTGACTTCTCCCAGACCCGCGATGTTGGTAAAGTCGATTAAGGCACCGTCTTTGGTGTTATGGTACAATGTATTTGTTTCGTTGGAAAAATTCGTGACGAAGATATCCAGAGAGCCGTCGTTGTTGTAGTCACCAAAATCGACCCCCATCCCACCTTCCGCAACCCCGTGCTCGTTATACGATGCGCCTGCAAAAGGACCGATATCCACAAAACGTCCGTCACCAACGTTGCGGTAAAGAAAATTGGGGATCGTGTCATTAGCGACATAGATATCAATACGCCCATCGTTGTCGTAATCCCCGCAGGCGACACCCAGTCCTTTGCCATCGATGCTATAAACGCCCACCTGCCTTGTTACATCGGTAAATGTACCATCACCATTACTTCTATAAAGGATGTCTGAGACGCCGGGATAGACCTGCGGATTGGCATAAGTCCGCCGCCCACGGGGATCATACCAATCCCGATCTCCTGCTATTTCATAATCGAGGTAGTTAACGACGTAGAGATCTAAGTTACCATCATAATCGTAGTCCACAAAAGCACAACTTGAGCTCCATTTATCCCCGCCACCCACACCGGCGTGAGCTGTCACATCGGTGAACGTGCCATCCCCATTGTTCCGATAGAGGAGATTTTCTCCGAAATTGGTCACGTATAGATCGGCGTCGCCATCGTTGTCGTAATCTGCGGCGACGCAGCCCATACCGTAGCCGGTATCTCCCACCCCCGCCGTTGCGGTAGCATCAGTAAACCTCCCGTCCCCATCGTTTTGATAGAGGATATTCGTGGGCGGGGTAGCGGTCTCAAAGCCGGGTAACGGTGCCCCATTAACGATGTAAAGGTCTAAATCTCCATCGTCATCATAGTCCAAGAAAGCCACGCCGGAACCCATCGTTTCCAAATAGAACTTTTGATCGCTGGCACCATTGACATGCTTGAAGGTAATGCCTGCCTCTGTGGTGAAATCAACGAATTGAACAGCGATTTGTGCGTGAGAAGGGGCAATCAGGAGGTTAAGTATGAGAAGGAAACAGTGTTGGCGCATACAGAAAAAGTGCAAAACGCTAAGAACACTGTAGGGCCGGGGTTGCCCCGCCCGTGATTGCCAAAAACTCGGTTTCTGTTGCACGATTTCTTACCGTTGTCCTATTTTGCTCGGAGTTGTCGGGCAACTCTGAATTCTTGAGCTGCTTTTTCTGATTCACCCAACCGCTTATACGTTTCGCCAAGATTTTCGTGGAATTCCGGGTTGTGTGGGTCAAGCCGAACAGCAGTGGTAAATGACTGTGTTGCGTCGGAATACTTTCTCTGGAGAAACTGGCTCATCCCGAGAGTATTATGCGCCCCTGGTTCGTCGGGTGCGAGACGCACAGCGGTTTCACACACACGCCGCATTTTGTCCAATCGGTTGAGTCTCATGTAGCAGATCGCAAGTATATTGTAAACTTCCCAGTTGTTGGGGCTAAGTTTGAGGGATTGCTCTAAAGGGGTGATAGCTTTTTCAAACCTACCGTATTGTGCGTGAATGCGTCCAAGTTGATGCCAGCGTTCGGGGTTATCTGGAGTCTGTTGTAGGGCAATTTCAAGCTGCGACACGAGATTCATATAAGGTTTGAGACTCTGATATTGTCTAATCAGTTCAGCACCTTTCTGGACGCTCCCTTGTCGGATATATGCGTTTCCCAAGCTGTAGTATGCTCGGATCTGATCCGGGTCCAGTTCTATTGTTTCTTCAAAGCAGATAATCGCATCATCAAATTTGTCCTGTTTCAGATAAACCATACCAAGGTCATAATACGGGGGGTAAGGGTAGTCCGGGGTGACTTCAGGATTTAATTCGATAGCTTGGCGCAATGCCCGAACTGCTTCTGGGTACTGATTTCGTCTGAAGTAGGCGACACCGAGCATCTGGTGTGCGGAGGGATTGTCGGGAGCTAACTTGATTGCGGTTTGGAAAGAGTCAATTGCCTCTGTAGTTTTGGCGAGGTAGATCAGGGAGATGCGTCCGAGGAGACGGTGCGCTTCCTCACGGTTAGGATCGATTTGGATGGCTTTTTTGAGCGATTCCACAGCGCCCAGATAATTCTCACGTTTGCTCAGATCTAGCCCACGGTTGTAATGTACTGCGAAATCAGAGGATTCGATTTCAGAGAGTTTGCTGCCCTCCGGAGCAGGCTGCGTGTCCCTTTCGGAGTGGATCTTGTGATGATTTTGAGAGATTTCAGATCCCTTACTCCCTATCTGAGGTTCTGACCCTAGCTTTAGCTTTTTGAGTTGAATAGTTGTGTATTGTGCTTCGCCCTCAACAATCTGAATGCACTGATCGATGGGCACATCTTGGAACCTTTGTGTGAGTCCGGTGGTGTGCCAGAAGATTTCAAGTGTCTCGATTTTTTCCGCCTTACCTAAGCCGATTGTTTGCCGGAGTGGATTGGCACCGAAACTGCCTCCACTGTTGACATGCTTATAAATCGAGCGTTGCTCCCCGTTTTCGACAACTTTGGCATGGATGCGCGCCCCGACTGCCGATCGGTTGGAACGCACACCCACAAGTTTGATCGTGAGAAAATGGGTTCCAAAGCCGGGGTTTTCATATAAGACGTTACTGTACCCATCGCCCGGAAAGGCACCGCCCATCTGCTCGAAGATGTCTTGGTCGCCATCGTTGTCGAGGTCAGCAAAAACAACGGCGTGTCCCTTCTGTAGATGTCCAAAGCCTCCAGCGTAGGTTACGTCGGTGAAATCGATGCCACCCCGGTTACGATACATAATACTTGGCATGAGATTTTTATAGTCTGGATATCCGGTGCCGAGGTAAAAGTCGAGATAGCCATCATTGTCGAGGTCGCCGAAATTCGATCCCATCGGCGCATTGGGCTGTACCAGATTATGTTGTCTCCCGACCTCCTCGAAGCCACCGCGCCCATCCCCTCGATACAGATGGGCTAATCCGTCCTCACTCAGGTCGGGACGGTTATGATACGTTGTCGTTGACTCTACCTTTGCTGCAGAAGGTGGGGCACCTATGGAAATATCAAGGGCGTTTGCCGCGAGATGCGAAATGCCGGCGGAATAGGCGGACACATACAGGTCCAACGTTCCATCGTTGTCAAAGTCCCAGAACCAAGCAGGAAAGCTACGCATCGGCAGGCCGATATTGAGTTCCGCTGCCATATCGGTAAATGTTCCATCACCATTGTTGCGATACAGACGATTGACCCCTTTGAAATTGGATACATACAGGTCGAGGAGTCGGTCCGCATTGTAATCGCCCCAGATCACTGACTTAGTAAAACCGTAGTTTTGCACACCGGCTTCCGCAGCCACATCAGAGAAAGTGCCGTCGCCATTATTCCGAAATAGCTGACA
>JAKZSX010000128.1:0-2912 GCA_047517405.1 Candidatus Poribacteria bacterium
CTTTTAATCGGGATAGCAATTGTAACTCTTATGATGCGTGTCGTGCGATGCTGACGACTGCACCTTTCAGTCCCCTTTTAATCGGGATAGCAATTGTAACCAATAACGTCGCGCTATGCGGCAACACCGTCACTCTTTCAGTCCCCTTTTAATCGGGATAGCAATTGTAACCGACCACAGGCAGCACTCATGGATCGCTCCAAAATAGCCTAAATATCTCTTTCAGTCCTTTGTTAATCGAGGTAATAGCTATAACTTGAACTACCTTTTCTATCATCACATGAAACGCCTCAGTTTTCAAGAAAAAAGCGAAGATCCTCATCGCGGCTTGTGTTCATCGCGGTCCGCGGGGCTAGAATCGTTACTTTCGCAAATCCCTTTTGCTAGCCTCAACTCACCCGTTAGGCTGTGCGGATCAGGATAGGTCGGTCGCAAATCCAGTCTCCTATAGTCCCCACTTCGATTGGGCAGCGTTGACTCGCAATACGAGCGATGAATGGCTTGACTACAAGCCGGGCACCGTTGTCTCCATTCGGATTAGAGTGGTGGTAGGCTCTGCTTTTTTTCAGTCCCCTCTTTACCCGGTCAATGATTGTAACTCCTTTTCGCAAATTGCCCCACCTTTTCCGCAGAAACTCAATTTGCGATATGCTCACAACACATCGGCACAGAATCGACGAAATTCGCACTCGACGCATTTTCCGCGTTGTGGCGTTGGCGGTGGCATCCGCTCGTCTGATAGCATATTCCGTATCTGCTCGATCGCTTGATGGGTCTTGCGCCGAAGTGGCTCCGAAATCGGAACGACTGTGATGCGCTGTGTGGGTATCCGATAGATAAACCCCTGAGAAACCGATTTGCCGAGACATTCCTCCACCATCAGCGCATACGCTGTCAATTGGTATTTCGCGTTTAGGTTCAGCCGTTGGGTCGTGGATTTAAACTCGACCGGAAACGCTTCATTTTCGGTCTCAATGAGTAGGTCGAGTACGCCACTCAGTCCGAGAGACTCGGCGTGTAGTGAGATGTGGAATTGACGGCTGCCAGCGTCAAGCCCGTAGCGAGAGAGGGCTCGACGCCGCTCCAGGACACTCAGCACCTCGTGTTGGACCGCGCCGAGTTGCATCGGATGCGTCGTCGGGCGGGTCACAGGGGTGTAGTAGGTGTGGTAGACCACTCTTGGACAGTAGAAATACTGTTTGATGTCGCTAACGCGTATGTTCATTCTTGGCTCCTTATAAAAACAAGGTGCAAAGGACGAAGAGAAACCGAGTTTTTTCTTGAAAACTCGGTTTCTGTTGTACGAGTTCTTAACATGAGTGTCATTCTCCAGTCTCCTCGATAACAGTTCGTTTGTCGAAGTCTTTCGCACAGACGGCGAGGACTTCGATCTTCCCTTCCGCTTTGCCGAGTTGGTCTGTCAGTTTCTCCTCCAATGCCCGCCGTCGTGTGGTGTTGATATCGCCGAGGAACGCGCTGTACTGGATGCGTTTCAAGCCGTAATCGAGGCAGATGTCGGCGATTTTTTTGCGGACCCGGTCTTTAACGATGTCGTAGATAACGTAAGTGTGCATAAATTATAGAAACCGAGTTTTTTCTTGAAAACTCGGTTTCTTCGCTTCCTCGGTTTCTCTGTCCCCTAATCTAACATCAAATGTTCAATGAACTCCCTGTCCGTCTCAGAATATGCACGAACGAATTTGGCATAAGCTTGGCGCGAAGGGAATTGGGATAGTACGATATCAGGTTTGGATAAAGTTCCGTTACGCAACCCAACGTAGTCCTGATAGCTAGAAAATTTCCAGCTTGCTGGATTATCAGCTATCCCTGCCAATACTGGATTCAGGTGAATATAGCGTGAAAGATGCAGCAGATACTCGTTTTTGTCTACTAACTTTGCCTTAAAAGCACCTTGGAAAACTGGTCCCACGCGGTCTTGTTGCCGATTCACAGCTTTGGTGTAGGATACGGTGAATGGTTGCATGATTTTCGTGCTCAGATTGTCGTCCTTCAGATAAGCGAGAATGTGATAATGATTCGGCATGAGACAATAAGCGATAATTTCAATCAAATCAGGTATGCAGTAATGGCGTAAACGTTTTATAAAGTATCCCCAATTTTCCTCATTGAAGAAAATGGGTTGACGATCCACACCGCGGTTGTAGAAATGGTAATAATGTCCCGCTCTAAACTGGATGTCTCGCATCTATGGTGTCTCCCAGAAACCGAGTTTTTTCTTCAAAACTCGGTTTCTACAATGTTACCATGCGGCGACTAAGGGTTGATAATCCCGTTCACGGCGTAGATACATCGCTAGGTGACGGGCTTGGATCTGGATGATGTTGCAAAGTTTCTGTGCCTTGCGCTCGAATCGCTCGGTTTCTTGAAGTCTTGCCAATACCCGATCAGCAAATGCACGTCGGGTCCCTTGGCTGAGGCGGCGTTGTGTCGAAATTTCGGTCTCCGCATCGGGTTTTGAGGACTGATGCGCAGCTTTGGCGGCGTCGCTATCGAGATCTTCCCACTCCACTTTGAATCGCTTGTTGATCATCGCAAACACCACCCGATCCACGACCGGTTGACGGAACTCTTCGATAAAGTCCAGCACTAACGAGGGTTTACCGGGGCGGTCAACGTGCAGGAACCCTGCAAACGGTTCCAGTCCTGCCAGCGTGAGTGCGCTCCAGATTTGCGAGTAGAGTATCCCGTAGCCGTAGTTGAGCAGTGCGTTCACATCATCGACCGCGCCTTGATGGTTCCGGGTGGTGAACCGTCCGGCGGGCAGCAGCCGTTGGACGCATTCCCAGTAGAGGGCACCGGCGCGTCCCTCAAGGTTGAGCAATGTGCCGCGTGCGCTGTCGATCGGTGGCTCCTCACCCCCCTTAGTCCCCCCGCAAGCAGGGGATTGGGAG
>JAKZSX010000129.1:0-15348 GCA_047517405.1 Candidatus Poribacteria bacterium
GAATATGTCAAAGATAAGAATTGGTATTATTGGATCTGGCGGCACTGGGACGCGTCATGCAGACAGATTCTCCGAAATGGAAACCGTTGAGGTTGTGGCGATTGCGTCAAGAAACGCTGAAACGGGAGCTGCACTGGCTGAAAAACATGGTGCAGAGTTTATCTCCGATTGGCACGCGCTTGTGCAGCGCGATGATCTGGCTGGGATCGTTATCTGTACCCATAACGACACCCACGCCGAAATCGCGCTTGCGGCACTCCGTTGCGATAAACATGTCTTTATGGAATATCCGCTGGCACGGTCAATCGATGCGGGTGAAGCCGTAGTCGAAGCCGCACAAAGTAATCAACGGGTTCTGCGGATTAACCACTCCGAAACTGTGTCCAATTCGCATCAAGCGATTAAACAGAAAGTACAAGGACTCGGCGATCTGCTTTTGACCACCTTTCTGCGCCTCACACCGGGGCGAGGCGTTCGACCGGAGATCTTGTTCAACCTACCCGTTTCCGGGCCACCGGCACACTTTTTCATCTACCATATCTACCCAATCATCGATCTCTTCGGAGGCGTCAGATCGGTCGAAGGGACAGCGGTTTACGAAGGCTTAACAGATCAGGGAAATTATAACCGATTTGTCAACACCGTCAATGTCGAGTTCAAAAACGGCGGGATGGGAAGCTGGGTCTGGGCAGGAGGGGTTGAGATCCAGGAATCCGAGCAGCACTCCCGTTATGTTCTGACCGGTGGTACAATCAGCGATAGTGGCGACAAATGGCACTGTTCAACCGGGGCAGGAGTGGAGGAGATTCCGCCGGTTGATGCCTCAAGCATTTCAGTTCAGGAACAGTGGATACAGGAGATCCAGACTCAGGAAACAAGTGCAGCACATAGAGACGCAGTGACCGCACTTGAAGCGATACGGGTGAGTCTGTCCGCCGAACAATCAATGCAGGAGAAACGACGGATCGCGTTGGAATAATGAGACGATGATTAGCAATTGTCAACCACCGAGTCAGCGGAGATGAAAGGAGTTTGACGTGCGGAATTTGTTATCAATAACAGTAGGTAGAGTCGACGGACAGATTAACGGCAGCGATGATCGCGCCATTCAGGCAGCGATCGATTACCTCGTCGCACTCGGCGGGGGAACGCTGAAACTCTTGCCCGGCACGTATCATCTCAACAACGCGATCTATCTACGAAGTAACATCCGGATCGAAGGAACCGGCAACGAAACGGTGCTGGTTAAAAACCCTTCCGTGAGTACACCTCTTGCCGTCGATTCAGATTGGTACGATTCAGACGTAACCCTGACCAATAGCAACAGTTTTGAGGTGGGATACGGGGTTTGTCTGAGAGCAAAGACCCCGCATCACGGTGGGTCGAATGTCATCAAGCGCACGATTGTCGCAAAAGAGGGAAACCGTCTCTGGCTCGATAAATCGCTCGAAAAGAATTTCTGGGCAGACCATGAAGCGCGGATCTCGACCCTGTTCCCGATCCTGAGCGGCGAACATATTTGCAACGTTGAGATCCGGAATCTCGTCCTTGACGGCAATCGATTCAACAATCAACACCTTGACGGGAACTATGCCGGCTGCATCTTCATGCAGGACTGTGATCGGATAACAATTAATAATGTCGAAGCGCGAAACTATAACGGCGACGGTATTTCATGGCAGATTTGCCACGACGTGACCGTGACGAATTGTCGGAGCCTGAACAACGCCGATTTGGGGTTGCACCCGGGCTCCGGATCCCAACGCCCGATTATGCAGGATAATTACCTTGCAGGAAATCGGCTGGGGCTTTTCTTCTGCTGGGGAGTGAAACATGGGGTCGCAGAGAACAACCGGATTCTCAATAATCGTCAGTATGGCATCTCTATCGGGCATCGAGACACCGACAACGTCATCCGACTCAACCAAATCGAAGGCAGCGGAGAAGTCGGAATTACCTTCCGTAACGAACCAAACGAAGGACGTAGCCCTCATCGGAATATAGTGGAAAACAACCGAATTGCGAACAGCGGATCGGACAAAGACGGAATCGGTATTGACATTCAGGGTGAGACCCAATCAATTACGATTCGGGGAAATCAGATAAGCGAAATACGGGGAGGTAGCGAACATATCGGGATCCAAATCGGTGAAAAGACCGCCAATATCCTTCTTGAAAAGAACGAGTTTTCAGGGGTGGCTGTAGCAGTCAAAGATTTGCGGGGCAAATAGATGCCTTTACGACATTTGACAGGAAGTTGATGATATGATAAGATAACCCAAGTTGACAGTTATAGGAAATGTTGCAAACCGGACCGGGAATCAATCACCGCTCACGGTGGATTGACAAATCCACCGCACAGCCGTAGGGATAGCTTGATACCTAAGAATACAACGCAGTCACCAAAAAAATGCAAAATGCCCCAATTTTCAATGGCTAGGGCGTCCTGACATTTGACAGGACGTCGGTCGAAGACTCTCGGAAGGGAGTTGGCTTGAAATGTGGTTTTGATATTTTGGAAAATACAGAAATCTTTGAAAAACTACCGATAAAGTCACTTCCCGGACGTTTTTTGAGTTCGGCTACAAGTTGAAGAAATGTGATGAAACCAATCTCAATTCAGGGCTGTCGACGCTTAATCTCTCCCCTGATTATCGGTCCGCATTGTGTGAGCAAAGCGCATGATGATAAAGATTTCGATGATTTTGTGGAATTGGGCGGCAATTGCTTCTATATGCATGGCGAAGGAGGCGAGACACAGACCCGCAAGAATGTCGCCTCTTGGATAAGACGTCTTGGCAGCAGAGATGACCTCGTTCTCTTTTTTCAAATCTGCCACGGACACGATGAGGTCACATCGGTGCTGGAAGAAAGTCGTTTTTTCCCCAAATCGGTCTCCGACGACATCGAAGAGAATCTTAACCTTCTGGAAATTGACTATCTCGACCTTGTCGTGCTGGGGGGAGATAACGAGAACATTCCAGCAGCCGAAATCATCGATGTGCTGGAGGCCGAGAAGGCGCAAGGCCGGATTTCTGCCTACGGTCCATTCAATTGGTCGCCTGCGAGGATTCAAGAAGCTCAGGATTACACAGAAAACAAGGAATTCGTTGGATTCTCTTTCGTTAATACGACGGAGCTATCGCTCGCAACTCCTACGTCGGCAGTATGGGAGGGTTACACCCCCTTTGACGCCTCAATGAGGGGGCTTATTACACAGAAGCAGCTGCCAGTCCTAGCGTGGACTTCCGATTTCAACCAATCGTTCTTCATTCCAAGAGAAATTAACCGAGATTCCGTGCCGAAAGACCGCCGATTGAACCGCTGGTATACCGATGAAAATTTTGCGATTCGGGAAAAGGCAACCGCGCTCGGAGCAAAGTACAACCTGAATGTGCGCCAGATAAATGTGGCGTACCTCTTGAATCAGGATTTCCCAACAGCGGTTATGTGTTATCAAGATCATGACCCAAGTGCACAGGAGTACTTCGCGGCTATCAACAGTGCTATTAGAAAACAGGAACTTGAGGAATTGCGACCCAAAAATCTAACCTAACAAGCTTAAAGTGGCCTACTTAATGTGGGTTCGATATAAGGAGGCAGACCACGAGCGGTTTTGATGATTTAGGGGCGGCTAACCCCTTTTGTGAGAGGTTCAGTGGTCAGTGGCATTAACCATTCCATCTCTCACCACTCGACGCCGAAAACGACAATATCCGCACTAACACTAACTTCTTACGTCGAACTCACGTTACTTAGCTTGTCGGTTTCGTCCATGAGCGTCCGAAATCGTGTGTATGGGAGAAATCGAGTCTCTGAAGCCCGATAAGACTGAATTTGTGAAATGGTCGGATGGTTTTTTAACGTTCTCTTAGACAATAAAAGTTTGATAGCGTTTCAACTCAGAGAGGACGTTTTATATGAAGACGATACAAGTGACGGTCGAAGCCCCAGATGACCTTCCTTCCATTAACCACTTGGAACTGTATGTCAATCAACTCGGTCAAAAAGTGAAGCGAGAAATTCTCTCGACTTTGGTTTCACAGATGATTGACTGAGAAAAACAAACCGATTCGGATTTTTCAACTTGTCCCCATTGTAAAAAAACGGAGCGTCTCGAATAGATAGATGAGGTGAAACCCAACATCACCCCCGTAGGTCGGGCATCTTGCCCGACTTGGCCGCTCGGTTCAATACCGGCAGGTATCCTGTAGGTCGAGATTCATATCTCGACACCCAAATGTCAACAGAACCTAGCAACTTAGGTTAAGATAAATTGCGACCGTTTACATTTAAACGTGATAACCTGATGCACAACTAAGGAGAAGTTAAAGGTGTGTGGTATCGCTGGTTTTTTAGACAAAACGCAAAATAGTAATGCACCCGTGGGCAAGACCGTTCTCACAATGCTCACGGCGCTGGGAGTGCGGGGACCGGATTCGGCGGGCGTTGCACTTTATCGTCCGCCAGAAAATGGAGCGTTCACGCTGCAGGTAAAATTGGGAGAACTTGATGGTGCAGCTGAGAGGGGCACTTCGATTGCAGAACAGGTCAAGGTCTTTGGCTCCGTGCACGAGGTGAAAACAACTGCTGAGTATTTACGGCTCGTCATCGATCTGCAAGGGGAGGCAGCACCGCTAACGCGATTCATAGAGTCCTTAGATGCGGACATCGAAGTCGTCAGCATGGGACGTGAACTTGAAATTGTCAAGCAAGTCGGCACACCCCAGAATCTCGACACGACCCACGGCATCTCTACATTTCTGGGAACACACGGCTTGGGACACACGCGCCTTTCGACAGAGAGCCGTGTGGATTTGAGCCACTCGCAACCTTTCTGGGCGCACAACTATCCTGATCTCGCCATCGTCCATAACGGACACATCACAAACTATCATAAGTTACGCTGCATCTACGAACAGCGTGGTATTAGATTCTATACGGAAAACGACTCCGAAATTATAGGCGTCTACCTCGCCGATCAACTGTCCCAAGGGTTGACATTCAGAGAAGCGTTAGACGCATCCCTTACCGATTTAGACGGCTCTTTCAGCTATCTCGCGGCGACAGAGAACTACATCGGATTTGCCAAAGATCCCTTCGCCTTCAAACCGCTACTCTTTACCGAAACGGATAATTTTGTCGCTGTCGCAACCGAAGAGATCGCGATCCGCGCTGCCTTCGAGGGCGGCTATGAGGTGCGCGAAGCACAAGCAAAGGATGTGCGTGTATGGCAGAAATAATCTGTGACGGTAAAACGACCCGCGACATCAACGCGGAAATCAAACGCCTCATCGCGGATGGTGAAACCAACATCTGCATGAAAAATCCCGTCGCCCGGCACAATCTGGGCGTGGCGATTCTACAGTCGGTGAAACTGACCTTCGACGGGAGCGTTGGCTATTACTGCGCAGGGATGGTCGACGGTCCCACCGTCGAAATCAAAGGGAGCGCAGGTTGGGGATTAGCGGAGTCTATGATGGGAGGCGCCGTTACCGTCAAAGGGAGTGCTGGCAACGGCGCAGCAGCTTCAATTCGAGGGGGGACGGTTGTCATTCGCAGCGATGCGGCTTCGCGGTTAGGCGTTTCGATGAAAGGTGGGCTGATTATCGTTGGGGGCAATTGTGGCTATATGGCGGGGTTCATGGCGCAGCGGGGGACTATCATCGTCTGCGGGGATACCGGCGAAGCTTTCGCCGATTCGATGTATGAAGCAGTTTGCTTTGTTGGCGGCAACATCGCTGAACTCGGCAACGATGCCGTGATTGAAGAACCGGCCGCAGAGGACCTCACCTTCCTCGAATCCACCCTATCCCAGCATCTCCCTGCTAAAGTTGGCAACTCACAAACGGCCATCCGCAATTTCAAGAAAGTCGTCTCCGGGCGCAAGCTGTGGACCTTCGACAAGGACGAACGAGCGGTGTGGCGAGAGGCGTTATGAATTTACGTCCTCTGAGTGAGGGTAAGAGAGATGACGAAGGCAAAACGATATGATACAGTGGTGCTGCTGGAAGCCATCAACGGTTTTCAGAAGGGCGAGAAGGGGGCGACGGTGGAAGTCTATACGACACCCTACGAAGCTTACGACATTGAGATTGTCACCAACGAAGGAACGACGAAAGGTTTAATTGAGACGGTGCGTCTCGAACAGATTGAGGTTGTCCCCGTTATACCAACGGATGTGCGCTTCTCCTCCATCCACATTGAGGACGACGGCTCCAGTGTCGCTGTTCTATTCTCCGACAATACACAGGTAAAGGTGAGGGTGGAAGAACTCTATACTAAAAAAGACCATCTATACGAGACGTAAGTTGAAATTCGCAATTTCAAGAAAGTCGTCTCCGGGCGCAAACTGTGGAACTTCGACAAGGACGAGCGAGCGGTATGGCGGAAGGCGTTATGAAAGGTATTACAATGAATCTATTTGGACTTCAAAAAGATTTTGTTAAAACAATAATCCGAGACACGGTTGAAACGTATTCAGGACAGTGGCGACTTGTTCACGAAGCTATTCAAAATGCTCACGATAGCATTCAGTTAAATCCTGAGTTGAAAAGAGGAAAAATCGAAATATAACTGTCCGTAATAACGTATACGTCGTTCTAGATGCCGACTATCCACTAGGGTTTGGCAAAAGGAATCTTCCATCACGTTCTAAAGGTATCATAGATGCTTTCTTTCTTGATGCTTGGCATATGTTACGACGAGTTGCTCCTCTGGTTGTTGGTCAGAAAGAAGGCACGGATCCTTCCCAATTCTCAGTATGGAACAAAGAAGAGGAACTTGAGAACTATAAGGATAGAGACAATCTACTAGGGGCACTGCCGCTCTTTTTCAAAACAACGCCCCAAGAAGAACAAGAGGTTGTTGCCTTATTCTTTGAATTGATTGGAAGGGAACTGTTAAGAGGCTATTTCCCATTTCGAGTTGGTGGAAACCGGGCAACCTACGATGCGCTTTTCTTTATTGACCAAAATGAAGGCAAAAAGCTTCCACGAAATATTAAGCCAAGCGAACTTAAGACAGTTGAATTCAAGTTCCAACTTTCCGGACTGATACAAGATTTCATGGCTGAAGTAAAATTCCTCAACGAAATTGATTTGGTAGTCTGCTGGGAAAACGATTGTGACGACGATCTTGAGTACAACATTCATTCGCTGGAACGGGATGGCATTATGCCACTTCCGGAAGCGCAATTGAGAATACACAAGGGAACGAACACGTGTCAAGTACTCGTTCTCAAAGAGTTTATCGAATCACTCGAATTTAGGCTATCCTAAAAACCAAGTAAACAATCTTTGAAAAGTAGTTGAGAGGTTCACACCATGTCAGACAGTGATGCCCTTCTCCGAACCAGTGGAACATTCACCCCCGACATCATTGAAGATATTCAAGTCAAAGCGGAGTTAGGACGATACCGTATCCGCGGATTTGGGACGTTGCGCGAGCGGCGGTGGGCGACGTTTGATGACCTGACCTTTATCCCCTGTACCCTGACCCGCATCCCGCTCGAAGGCTATCGAGAACGCTGTTCACCCAAAACCGTGCTTGGCACCCGTTTCGCCGAAAAGCCAATTGAGCTTGAGGTCCCCATCATGATTACCGGTATGAGTTGGGGTGCGCTCTCCTACAATGCCAAAGTCGCGCTGGCAAAGGGTGCGAATATCGTCGGCTCCTCTAACACGACCGGGGACGGCGGGATGCTAATGGCAGAACGCGAGCACAGCCGGGCACTGATCTACGAGGTGCTGCCATCCCGTTATGGCATCAACGTCCACCATCTACGAATGGCGGATGGCATCGAGTTGACAATTGGCCAGGGCGCGAAGCCGGGAACAGGGGGATTGCTGCTCGGCTCAAAGGTGCTGGATACTGTTGCGGAACAACGCGACTTGCCTCTTGGTGTCGATCAGCGCAGTCCAGCGCGGCACCCCGACTTCCTCGGTCCCGACGACATGATTATCAAAATCGAAGAATTACGGGAGGCGACCGACTGGCAGGTGCCGATCTTCGTGAAGATGGGCGCGACGCGGGTGTTTGACGACGTGAAGTTGGCGGCAAAGGCGGGTGCCGATGTCATCGTCGTGGATGGGATGGAAGGAGGCACCGGCGCATCCGCTGAAATCTGTCAAGAGCATACAGGGGTTCCAACGCTCGCCGCCGTATGTGAGGCACGTGCCGCACTTGAAGATCTCGGATTGTACGGCGAAGTGCAACTCATTATCGCGGGCGGCATCCGGCACGGTGTGGACGCGGCAAAGGCGATGGCACTCGGTGCGGATGCGGTATACATCGGCACGGCGGCACTGATGGCACTCAACTGTAACAAACCCATCCATGTCGAGGATTATCACGAACTCGGCACCGAGCCGTACCACTGCCACCACTGCCACACGGGACGCTGTCCCGTCGGGATCACGACACAGGACCCTGACTTGATGAAACGTCTCGACATCGACGAAGCAGCAGAGCGCGTCGCCAACTTGCTGCAAGCGATGACTTCGGAGATCCAGATCCTTGCCCGCGCTTGTGGCAAGGCGGACGTACACGACCTTGATCCCGAAGACCTCCGTGCGTTGAATTTGGAGGCATCAATGATCTGTGGCATCCCGCTCGCCGGGACGAACCGTGTGTTTGGCGGTGGACCAGGGTGGAAGGAACGAGAGTGATGCTTATCGTATCAAGAAGGTTGAGTCTTTTCCAACGGCAACGAGAAAGGAGTCCTGATAATGACATTAGACGAGGTTAAAGCGTTAGTCGCGGAGCAGGGAATCGAATTCTTCCTCTGCTCATTTGTAGAAATGGCGGGTGCACCAAAAGCAAAGGTGGTGCCGACGACGCATATTGATGATATGGCGGAGGAGGGTGCGGGCTTTGCCGGGTTTGCGGCGGGCGAAATTGGTCAGGGTCCGCACGATCCGGATATGGCAAGCCTTCCCGACTTTAACTCACTCACTATCGTGCCGTGGCGTAAAAACGTGGCGTGGTTGGCGGGGAATATCCACGTGGGTGACGAGGCGTGGCCCTACTGCCCACGCACTATTTTGCAGCGGGGATTGGAGAAAGCCAAACAAAAGGGCTATCTCTTCAACGTCGGTGTCGAGGCAGAGTTTATGTTGTTGAAACAGGGTGAGGACGGTAGTTACGCGCCGTGGGACCCACTCGATACGCTCGGTAAGCCCTGCTATGACCTGCGGGCACTCCACCGTAACCTTGATACAATGACCACCCTAATCAAATATCTTCAGGAGTTAGGTTGGGGACCATACGCCAACGACCATGAGGACGCCAACTGTCAGTTTGAGATCAATTGGCTCTACTCGGATGCACTGACCACTGCAGATCGGCACACCTTCTTCAAGTGGATGGTCAAGACCGTCGCGGAGGAGCAAGGACTGACGGCAACCTTTATGCCCAAGCCGTTTGCAAACTTAACTGGCAATGGCGCACATTTTCACATAAGCTTGTGGGACACTGAAAATCAGACCAACCACTTCCTCGACGAATCCGATGAAAACGGCCTATCACAACTTGCCTACTGGTTCATGGGCGGCATTCTTCACCACGCCAAAGCCCTCGTTGCCGTCACCAATCCCCTCGTCAACAGCTACAAACGCCTGATCTCTGGTGCACCCCGCTCAGGTGCAACATGGGCACCCGTTTATATCACGTATGGTGGGAGCAATCGGACGCAGATGATTCGTATCCCTGGTCCGGGACGGATTGAAAATCGTTCGGGGGACGGTGCCGCCAATCCATACCTCGCCATGGCAGCAACGCTCGCTGCCGGACTCGATGGTATCGAGAACCAAATTGATCCCGGCACGCGCAACGACGATAACCTCTACGAAATGTCGGTGGACGAACTCCAACGACGCGGTATTGATGTACTACCAAGGACACTCAGTCAAGCACTCGACTGTCTGGAAGAGGACGAGGTGATTCAGAGCGCACTTGGACCTGAATATGCCCCCTACTACATCGAAGTCAAGCGTGAAGAATGGCGAAGTTATCACCAGAGCATTAGCCAGTGGGAAACCGATAATTACCTTGGGCTTTATTGAGCGCAGGTGGGAGGCTATGCTTCCCAAATTTAGGGAACATTTTAATGCAAGATTAGCATAATATGATCAACAACTCAAGGAGGCAGTATAGATATGTCAGAACAACTCACGTTGAAACAACGGATACACAACAGCGAAATTATTAATATCGGCGGAGCTCCCACAGGTGCCTCAAAAAGTGAACTCGAAGCCATTCTCAGTCAGGACTCCTACGATTTAATCGGGACCGATGCCCAACACTCGGCATCCAATGAAGAGAAACTCGTTTCATTTTGTGCCAACTTGGCAGAGCTGGGGATGCCCGTCCAGTTACGCATCAAACATACACGGAACGCTTATCTCATTGGAAATATCCTCGATTTGGGTCCATTGGCGATTGTAGTGCCGCAGGTTGAAACGGAGGCAACGGTTGACGAAGCGATTGATGCCTTCTACTATTCGCCAATTGGAAAACGGAGTTGGGGCCCCAGCTCGGGGTACGGTTTCAAGCCAGATCTTGACCGCTTGGAATACGCCGAATGGTGGAATAACAACGGCATCCTCAGCCTGCAGCTGGAATCTGTTGATGCGATTATTAACGCACGAAAACTCGCCAAACCCGGCGTTGATATGCTCATGTTTGGCGCGAACGACCTGAACTTTAGTCTCGAAACATATCCAAATCCCCCGTTCAAAACGGTTGAAGAATGCTTCCAATATGTTGTGGAGCAGATGGAGGGAACCCAAGTCAAGGTAGGAGTTGGCTACACACCCGGCGGACGACTCTGAGCCAGCACACCTAAGAGATTGTATAATCGTCCGTAAAAATTACTAAATGAAGCATGAGATTTTTCACGAATCCAGTGATAGAGAAAGGATCCGTCCAATGATCATCGTCGACACCCACTGTCATGCCGGACTAAATAAATATGAACCCATCGAGTCTCTGCTTTACCATATGGAGCAATCCGGCGTCGATCGGGCGGTCTTAATACAGCATCAGGGAACCACCGACAATAGCTACCACGTTGAATGCTTGCAAGCCCACCCAAACCGCCTTGCCTCGGCGATGATTGTGGAGCGCACCGACGACGGAAAGCGGATGCGTTACTGGGCTGACCAAGGACTTGTGGGGATTCGCCTCGGCGCAGACTCACGGGCGGAAGCGTCTGACCCGCTTGCGCAGTGGCGTACCGCCGCTGAACTCAACCTCGTTGTCAGTGCCCCCTCAAATCCATCAACACTCTTCAGCGATAAATTTGCTGAAGTTCTGAAGCTTTTTCCTGACCTCCAGATTGTCATCGAACACTTGGGAGGTGTGGGTACAGAGGCGGTGCCACCATATGATGAGTTCAAACGCGTTCTTGCTTTGGCAAAACACCCCAACCTGACGATAAAACTGCCGGGCTTCGGGGAGTTTTGTAACCTACCTTATCCATTCGAGAACGTCCCTCCGCTGGCACGTATGGTTGTGGAGGCGTTTGGACCACAACGGGTGATGTGGGGAAGTGACTTTCCGCCGGTCAGTTCGAGGGAAGGATACCATCATTCACTTCAATTCCCGATCGACTACTTCTCCGATTTGAGCGAGGAAGAACGGGAGTCGATTTTCGGGCGCACCGCACTATCGGTGTGGAAATTTGCTGATTCGTAATGTTGGGCTTACATCGTGCCGATGGGTATATTACCGGAAGGCTATTAAACTACCGACTACCATGGAGATGATGTCATGACGAGCACAACGAAAAACGATTTGCCCCAACCGACAACCGACCTTAATCTAGCGAAGGCACACTTGGACGAGTTCGGCTATTGTCTACTCGCCAACGCGCTCACCCCAAAGCAGGTTGAGGCGTTACGCACTCGATTGGTAGAGCAGGCAGCCGCGGAAAAGCAACAAGGACTTGCTTTTGAGGATGGCGGCGCCAAAAAGAGCGGCGGCGTCAATCAGCGCGTCTGGATGCTGATTAACAAGGGAAAAATTTTTCATGGACCGTTGCTCCACAAGGATGTCCGTGAACTGATCGGACACGTTCTCGGCGAGCACTACCTGTTGTCGTGCTATACCGCCAATATCGCCAAGCCGGGCGGCGTGGCGATGAATCTGCACACCGACCAGTGGTGGATGCCCCCACCGACCCGGCGTGATCGCTCCCCGCTCCCCGCTGGGTCAATTACGCGGGAACATCGAGATGCAGATGATGCAGGTCCACCGTCAATGATTGCGCCAGCCGTTGTTGTCAATGTCATGTGGATGCTGGTTGACTTCACCGCTGAAAACGGTGGCACTCGGCTCGTGCCCCGAAGCCATCTGACCGGACGGCATCCAGACAAGGAACTGGATCGGGATGTTGAACCGATTGCCGCTGAAGGTCCCGCAGGTACGGCGATGGTGTTTGACGGCCGCATGTGGCACGGAACCGGTGCGAATGTGAGCGACGGTCCGCGGCTAGGGGTACTGTCGACATTCTGCGGTCCCCAATTCCGGACGCAAGAGAATCTCACGGTCGGCACGTCAAAAGAGGTCTTAGACAACGCGCCTCCGGAACTGTTGGCATTGCTCGGCTTCAAGGTGTGGAACGCTTACGGTCGCGTCGAAAGTCCCGCCGCTGATTTCATATCACCCGACGAAACCTCTTTGGGAGAATTGCACCCGGAATAGTAATAAAAAAATAACTCATATTAAGAATCGCGCACAAGAGACCGAGTCTTTCCCAAAAACTCAGTTTCTTTTTATATGAGCCAAAAAGAATTAGTAGAAACGCCGGGCCCACTCACCAACTCGACACCCAACGTTCCCGATTCGGAACCGGTGGGGGGACAGGGTTGCCGCCCTGTAGATGGGATTCATAAATACCGAAACCGATCTCTGTCCCCAGCATCGTTGCCCGCAGATTGCTAATCCCTGGTCTTCCTGTTTTTATCGACTCCACCAACTCGCGAACCTTGCGCTCGGTGCCGCTCCACGGTGTCACCGGTTCGACTTCAACCGGATCGTAGACGCGATCTTGTTCCCCCTTTTTACGCACGTATAAGGATTCACCATCGTTCTGGATTCGGATGATTCCCGCCTCGCAAACCAGTTCATACTCTCGGTCTGCTCCGGTCGCTGCCGCATGAAGGGTCGTCCCGTTATCGAATTCGACAAACGCCGACAGGATAGCCGTATCGCGCACGAACCGCATATTGGCGGTATCCCCTTCGCCGGGATGCAGTTCCCCCAACGTCCCACGAATGGAAACCGGTTCGGGATCACCCAATAAATAGAGTAGCGTATCAAGAAAATGTCCGCCGATGCTGTTGCCAGCGAACCCGATCACCGACCGAACGGCTCCTAACTCCCCGCCATGAGCGATGTTGTGTGCTTGTCGATAGACCGCCCAGTTGCGACGCATCGGTCCGAACTCAAGGAACACGCCGTTTCGCTCAAATGCCTCTTTGATGGCATCTGCCTCGATTAGCGAACAGCAGAGCGGTTTCTCGGCATATATCCCCTTGACACCGTGCTCCGCCCCGTAAATCATCGCCTCCGCGTGCTGCTCCGGGCGGGTCGTAATACTGAGGATATCGGGTTTTTCCACATCAATTAACTCACGATAATCCGCATAACCCCGTGGAACGTTCCATCGTTGTTGAAACGCCTTCCGTTTCTCATCCATGATATCGCACGCGGCGACCATCTCCGTCTCCTCAACGACTGCATAGCCTCCTGCGTGGCAGTAGGGTAACACCAGGCCGCTACGGTAGGGGCCCTGTTTCCTTTTCGCTATCTGTTCATCTTCAATGGTATTCGCCATCCGTCCACAACCGATGATACCGACCTTCAGTTTCATTATGGACCTCCTCCTAAAAGGAAAGTTAGAGATTTAGGGATTTACGTCAAGTCGCTCGTTAAAACCAAGATCTCGCACTGCTGTACGCTGGGCCAAGGGTCCGGTGTTTTAATGCCTTCCAAGAGCAACAGGATGGTGTTGAGTCCCTGTTGCAACGGCGGATCATCAAACACGAACCACTGTTGACCCTGACTATTTGTCACCGTCCGACTCGGCGTGAAGGGGAGGGTCCTCCCGTTGACCTCAAGGTGGATGCGGTCCAGTGAATCCTCAACGTCTTCCACGCGAAGTCTGAGTTCGGTCTTCTTGATTCTCCCTTCAGTTTTCCCACCCTCAATATCGTCATGAACGATAAGGCGCATAGCGTGCTCAGAGCCTGCTCCTCTGCCCATTAGTGCCAGCTTCCGCGGCATCTGAGTGCGGTGGTCCGCGCCTCCAGCCCCAGTAGGAGACGGAAGGTAATAACACCGGTTCCGCTGCGCCAGAGATGAAGGCTCCCTCAGATCTCGTATGGTCTGGAGGTGGTAATCATCAAAAACGTTAAAGTCATTGCTGTTAGTAGGGCCGGCTCGATGGGAGGGGTAGTCGTAATTGAAAAGATGGACACCGGCAGCACCTTCACGATAACCGTTCAGCGCGGTAGCCCTCAGCACGTTGGAGGGGCTGCGCTCATAACCTTCCTGCGGTGAAACGGTATATGTTGCTCCGTCGAACCCTGTGAACACCAACGTCCCGCTTCTCTCCGCAAAGGAAACCGCTTTATGGATATCAATCTCGTGAACGCAGTAGCCCGGAGAACCCAATACGACAATATCGGCGAGTCCCTCGCGTATCCAAGTTTCTGTGTCCATCCCCGCCTCCAGATTCTCCCCAATGCCAACAGGCACCCGGACAATAAGCCGGAGTTCACGGTCTTTTGAGGCACTGTGGCGTTTGACAATCTCTTGGGCGTCTCGCATGAACTGCGTCAACGTCGGAGTATTCTCGATAATTTCACCGGGCCGGAAGAAAGGCGACGCGCGGCTGAAATCCAGTTCCAATCCATCAAAATCGTAGCACGTTAGTGTTTCGTCGAACAGCCCTAGAAAACGTTCCCTTACCTCCGCTTTTGCGTAGTTCCATCTCCAAGAAAATGACCACTCCGCGCCGTGAACGCCTGCGGGAACGGGAGCTCCGAGGAGCAGATCGGGGCTTTCTATCTTCTGCCGAGAACGACCATACCACCCACGCGCTTCATCGCAGGCGTGGGCATCGTTCATACGGAAGGATGCGTAGACCGCCATATTGTGCTTTCTAGCACCCTCAATGTAGATTTGCATGAGATCGTGACCGTCTTGGATGACCTTCGCAAAAAGCGTGTACAAACATTCGTGGGCGTTTGCGGGCGTCCTGCCATCTATCTCCTTCACAGGTCTGCCGTGAATGTGCAAAGGTTGGGTATCCCGCAACGGATGACCGTGAATGTCAGTGGG
>JAKZSX010000130.1:0-12118 GCA_047517405.1 Candidatus Poribacteria bacterium
GGAAACCATATGAGAACAGGGCGAGCTGCCATAACACTCCTGCGTTACCGTCCGGGACTTTTTCTGCTTACAATACTCTTTCGGGGGGCAGATGACCTTGTCCCATTTCTGACTGGGCTGATCATGAAAGCGTTCTTCGATGGCCTCACAGGCGATGCGCAAGCAGGATTCACCCCATGGACCCTCGTGGCACTATTTATCGCTGTCGAGATTGGCGACCGGATCACGTTGTTTGGATCCGCGATCGTTTGGCCTCGCTGGTGGTACGCAATAGAATCGCTTCTTCGCAAAAATTTGATGGCTGCGCTGCTTAAGGTCCGGACACCGCACCGTATTTCAAGTGCCTCCGGCGAAGTAACCAATCGTTTCCGCGATGATGTGGGAACAGTCGTTAGATACTTGGAGCGATACATTCACCTGTGGGGCAACCTCATCTTTGCCGCGCTTGCTATCGTCTGGATGGCACGGATAAATGTGATGATTACATTCGTCACGGTCATTCCGTCTATCCTCGTTGTAATTATTATTGATGCAGCAAGAAAATATATCTATAAATATCGAGCGGCGCAACGGATCGCTACGGCGCAGGCGACAAACTTCATCAATGAAATGTTCCAAGCGGTATTGGCAATCAAGGTCGCAACGATGGAGTCAAATGTCATCTCGTACTTTCAGCGGCTTAACGATGCACGGCGGAAGTCCACCCTGATAGATAACCTGTTTGAACAGCTCCTGCGCTCAATTAATCAAAATCTTGGGAATATAGCAACGGGAGTGATTCTCATACTCGTTGCGGAAAGGCTGAAGTCGGGCGACTTTACTGTTGGGGATATTGCCCTTTTCATGGCCTACGTGGGTGAAGTTGCTAGAAGCGGCTCGCTGCTGGGCACAGTGATGACACATCACGCACGCGCACAAATTTCCTTTGGTCGAATGGAGGGTATCGTTGATGGGGCATCATCAAGTGCACTCGCCCAACATAGTCCGGTCTACCTCCGGGGCGATGCACCCACGGTTCCAGTTCCCGTCAAATCGGAGGCAGATCAGCTCCACGAACTGACGGTCAAAGGACTGACCTACCGCTACGAAGAATCAGAAAATGGGATTCATGAGATCGACCTACAGATATCCCCCGGCTCCTTCATCGTTATTACCGGACGGATTGGATCTGGCAAATCGACCCTGCTGCGGACCCTTCTAGGAGTCCTGCCGAAGGAGTCCGGAGAGATTCGCTGGAATGGCGAAGTGGTGAACGATCCCAAGTCGTTCTTGGTCCCGCCCCGTTCCGCCTATACCCCACAAGTCCCACAACTTTTCAGTGAACCGCTCAAGGACAATATCCTCATGGGGTTGCCAGATGACCCGGAGGCGCTTAACCGTGCGATTCGGTTGGGTGTGATGGAGGAGGACCTACCGACGCTCGAAGATGGACTCGATACGATCGTGGGACCGCGAGGGGTCAAGCTATCGGGCGGACAGATACAACGTGCCGCTGCGACACGGATGTTTATCCGTCCTGCTGAGCTCTATGTTTTTGATGATCTATCCTCTGCACTGGACGTAGAGACAGAAGGGGTGCTGTGGGACCGCGCCTTTGAAACACGGCATTCCACCTGTCTCGTTGTTTCCCATCGCCGTCCAGCACTCCGCCGTGCGGATAAAATTATCGTCCTGAAGGACGGGCGGGTTGAGGGGGAAGGCACACTGGACGAGCTCTTGGCTTCCTGTGAAGAGATGCAACAGCTATGGCAGGGAGACGTAAACGGATAATTCTCAATAAGGATTCTCCGCGGTTGTTATAGGACACCAGCGCGAGGTCAATAGGTCGTCCCATAACGCGCTTCGTGCTTCGGGCGTTCCAATCTGCCGTAACACCGCAGCCGCGTAGTAACGAACATACCGGTCCTCATCGCTTAACCTTCCCGCCAATGCCGGTACTATACCGTCTGCCGATTGACCAATCTTTGCCAGTGCCATCACCGCATTGAGTCGAACCAGCATCTCCGGGTCGCTTGAGACCTGCATCAATGCCGGGACAGTATCCTCAGCAGGGGCCGAGATTGTTCCCAATGCCTCTGCTGCATTGCGACGAACCCACAAACTCTTATCGCGTAGCCCCTGAATCAATGCTGGCACGGCTTCTTTTGCTAGCGAACCCAAATTGCCCAACGTATCTGCAGCCGCCGCACGGGTGGGCCAAGACGTATCGCCTAGCACCGAAATCAATGCCGGCACGCTGGGCTGTCCCACCTCGGTCAGTGCTTGGGTGGAATACAGCTCCGCTGGATTACCGCCTTGTGGATTCGCTGCAGTTTTTGCAACGTTTTTCTCTGCCAAAGCCTCAGCCTCATCTCGTAATGTCTGCATGAGTGCCGGCACAACGGATTCCCCCATCTCACCTAGCGCATACGCCGAATTTAGGCGAGCGTTCTCATCGATATCTCGGAGTGACGCTATCAATTGTGACACAGATCCATTTTCGTCAGATGTGGCATGCGTCGGCTCCGCATTACGGCTTTGGGAGAGCCAATTCCAAACATGCCTTGATAACGCCTGATGTCTATCGTTATCCGCGGGTTGCCAGTTCGTATGCCCGTTACTCCGTAGGGGTTGAGAGGGTTCTTCCATACGTGTAAACTGAAATTTCAGCATGTAGCGTTTCTTGTCGCTACGATTCGCCATCGCCCGATGCCACGTGTCGAAATTGACGATTGTCACCGTGCCGGCTTTCCCACAAAGTGCCGTTGTCCGCTCAGTGCTTTGCGCCGGATTCGTGTCGGAAACCGTATTGTAATACTGTCTTCCGGGTAGGACCCCCGTCGGTCCCATATCTTCGGTGACATCTTGTGGATAGTAGAAAGCCATCACCCATCGAAAGCGGTGATGACGCACCTTCTGGTCAAACACATAGTCATCCTTATGCCAAGTTTGTCCATCACTCCCCGGTGAGTTGAGATGGCAGTAACGGTGGGGGTGTATGAGGTAATTCGGACCCAATAAACTTGTCAACGCGCCGCTAACCTTCGGGTGCTCGAAAACCCGCTGAATCTCAGGAATCCGCGGAAGCAGGTTATTGCCCGGATTGCCTTCCTTCGCAAGAACCTCTTCAATCTGCTGATAGATATGTCCATGCAGATTGGTCGAAAAATCAGCTTGAATCTGAATATACCCGTTGACAATAAAATCTCGGATTTCTTCGGGGTTAAGGAGATAAGCCTTGTCCACCATTTCCTTTTTTCCTTTCAGTATGGGTGCGCCTACTTCCCTTGTGAAAGCTAAAGCTTCATGAGTTCAGACTCGGTTAAGTGCGGTCGGATTTTTTCCGCGAATTCAGCGACCGTCTCATCGATCGTTGCAGTCGAGGTGTCTAGCGTTGTCTTAGATCTCATCGACGAATTTTGATATGCCTCCTCGAATTTTTGCAACACATCTGGGATGTCCTTTTCTGGCACAACGGGGTATTTATGGGGATTTTCGTTCATCCGCTTGGCAATAACCGCGGGGGAAGCCTTCACTAGGATAAGCACGGTTTCAGGCGCAAACTTGAGGATACGCTGCTCAAGGCTTTTTGCTATCGTTTGCCGGTCGCCCAGCTCGCCCGGTCCGCCGTAACCGTGGTATAGGGGTCCGTATATTCCGTCTTCGATATGGATACCGATTCCGAGAAAGTCTTCTCCCGACGAAGGCTGAGAAGGTGTGTGATAGTAAAGGTTATGTCGTTGTATAACCTCTGTCAATCGCGGACTGAGCGCAGCAAACTGTGCGACTTCTTCCTCAGTGAGCGCTGGTCCGTGCGGGTTGGTATCCGGGAGCTTGAAGTGGTCATGGATAAGGGTAAACTCCTTATCCATTGTCTCCTTGGTCCATTCGTTAATTGCGTGCGCTAATGTCGTTGTGCCACTATATTCACAGCCAATCAGAAAAAGTCTCATTTTTTCCTCCGTTACTTTTGGATAGGTGAGAAGTTGTTCTTGGCAAATGTGGGGACTCTACCTCATCTTGTCCCTCCAGCCATTAACATAAACCAAATTGCTAGTTATGGAAAATTTCTCTCGTAGGGGCGGGGTCTCCCCGCCCATCAACTACTGCATACATACCCGTAGGTCGGGCATCTTGCCCGACACAATTCGTAGGGAACGCAGATCTGTGGTCCCTCTCTTCTTACGCATTACGTATTATGCTTCATTAGCCCCAGCAGGGCAAAAAGTGGGAAAGAAGGCAAAGACAGTAAGATGTAATCGTCGTTTTTTTTACTTTCTGACTTTCTCCCCTTCTCACTTTCATTCTTCACCCCACCGGGGCGACATATGTCTTCCGCTCCAGCGGAGCGCAATGTGTCTGGCAGTACGTTAACAGGCCTCAAGACACGCCTGCTATTCTCTGTAAGCTGCACTGGCAGCGCTCAAAGTCTCAATTGCTTCGTTGGGTAATATCAGCTCTGTGCCGGCGACATTGTCCTCGACATGTTCAGGGCGTTCAGTGCCAGCCAGTACGCTCGTTACCTCTGGATGGATCAGCACCCAAGCAACGCAAACCGTGGCACGGCTCACGCCTAAATCTTGAGCTACCTCGTCCAATACACCTATCAGCGTTCCCAACGGTGTATTCGGATCAGTGTTGCGCCCCGGCACAAGGTGACCTGTGTCTAAAGGACTGAAAGCGAGGAGTCCCAACCCTGATTCCCGCAACACAGGAAACATCTCCTGCTCTAGTTGGTGTACACGAGAATCACCCGTATCAGTCAAAGATTCCCCAGCGATATTATAGTAATCTTCAGTGCCCGCAATAGGTGCTTTGCCCGTGCTTTGACCAAGCTCGACATACTCGCTCACCTGTGCGACGCTATGGTTGGAAACACCCCAGTATCGGATCAGCCCCGACCGCACCAGCGCATCCATTGAATCGACAACCTCTTCAGCTGGCGTGACCTTGTCCGGCTGATGGAGCAGGTAGAGATCAATATAGTCGGTCTGTAAGCGTCTGAGACTGCCTTCTGCCTGTTTAAACAGAAAATCTTGGGTAAATCGTGCCGGTCTCCCCGGACTACCCTCTTCTTCCGGCGCGTATGATGCCGCGACTTTGGTGCAGATAACCACCTGATCGCGCCGTCCCGCAATCGCTTTTCCCAAGGTCTCTTCTGCCCCTCCCCAACCGTAGGCGTTTGAGGAATCGAAGAAGTTCACACCCACATCAATACAGTATTGCAGCACACGCAACCCCATCGGGTTATCCGCCGCCCGTGGCATATTCCGAAATGCAGTCCCTTGACAGAGGCGAGAGACGTGCAAATCGGTCTGGCCGAAACGCACCAAATGCGAAGCACGCTGTTCGTTCGACTTTTCTTCCATTTATCCATTCCTTTCGTGCGAATTCTGCTACAGCTCAATCCTTGTTCAGATTCATCACCACACCATAGGAACGCTCAAAACGATGCCGCTCATAAAAGGAAACGACCTGTTCTCCACAATGCAGAAAGACTTCCTCTACTTCCGTCAACCGCTCGACAAGCTGCCGCATCAGTTCTGAGCCGATACCTGTTCCACGTTTCGATTCCTTCACAACCACATCGTCGATCAATGCCCGGTAGATGCCATCAGTTATCACTCGGGCAAAACCGACAAGACGGTCACCTTCCCATGCACCCAAGGTGAGGGGCGTTCCTTGGAGCATTTCTTGAATGCCCTCAATACTCCTCTGGTTTGCCCAGCCTGTTTGCCGGAGCAAGCCCTGCAACCGCTCTGGCTCAATCTGTCTGTCAAAAGAATACTGCACCATATTGCAATCCCTCCGAGGTCTTTCTTAATTTGCCCGCCGCTGTTGTTCTGTTTACGGTTCGCTTACCCTTATTGATCCACTAGTTGCTGGAGCATACAGAGGCATTCATCGACCATCCGCTCGCCAGTGCCTTCCTCCGCGTAGCTGTGTAGTCCCATCCATGTTTGATAGCCACCGAGTGTGTGAGCCTCCCGGTCGGGTAGATAGCCCATCCAATCGTTGGTGAGCGACACGACGTAAGTATGCTTAAAAGGGGAGCGTGCCTTGAGGTCAACACCCAAGCCTGTGAATAATTCGCCCGGCATACCGACAATAGCAACTTCACCAATAACCATCGCTTGGAGCGTGGTTTGACGGGGTTGTCCCTGTTGGGGAGCAAGTACCTGACGCATGTTTCGGAAAACATTGATAGTGCCATCCGCGCCGTCCGGCACACGTTTACGGCAGTACGAGGATACCTTTTCGTCCTCCACAGCTTCGTCAAACGTCCGAACCTTGAACGTAAAAGGACGTTGGATAGACGCCAATTTCTCAACGGGCATCGGCTTTGCCTGCTCCATAGCGTCCGTAATCGCCCTCTTGAACCGCCTAACCGCTTCGGGAGGGGGCACTTCGGTGACATTGTGCGTCGAGCCAAACGCGCCCGGCAGAAAGCACACGCTACCGCCCAATTCGGCTTCTAATTCCTGCGCCGTCAAGCCGTAGAAACTAGGAGAGCGGACATCGCCGTTACAAGTTCCGATGGTATGGGTGGAGTGGTTGTACATCAGTGCCTGAAGTTGGTCATCAGCGTCGCGGAAGGCGAAAACCGGCAACTGTGGATCGAAAGGACCGGTAGGTCGCACCGCGTCCGTACGCGGGCCCACCCACCAGATTGTGCCGTCAGCGAGCAATAGACGGCTGTTGCCACCAACCGTATTTTCTTCGCCTTGATGGAAGTAGAAATGGGATTCGTCGTCGCTCAAGTTCCCATCTGCCTGTTGGACAGCCCGGATAATCCCTTCGCGTAAATGTTGGCAAAAGGTCTCGTCGCGTCCGTAGCCGTGCACCACAATGGTACTCGGTGCGTGATGTGTGTGCGTGGCACTGATCAGGATGTTGGTGGGCGGAATGCCAGTTGTCCTTTCAATCTCAGAGACCGCCGCGTCAACATCATCGCGGGTCACAACGATAACATCGCAAACGACAATGGCAAGTTTGGGGGTCGGCGGCTTTTCAATCACGATGGCGACCGCCCTCAGCTCACCTTCTTGACCCTTGACATGCCTCGGCAGAATGCTGCCGGCGACGACCATTGAATCATCAGCGGAAAGATTCACGCTTCCCGTGCCGACGCGCAAACCAGCACTATGCGCGACAGTGGTTGATTTCATTAAGTTACCTCCAAGAGAGAAATATGCAATCAAACAAATGGCTGCGGTGTGGAGAAACTGACTCTTTTGATTTTTTCTTTAATACCTGACCGTAGGTCGCGGTCAAACCCCATACAAACAGCTTGAATTTCAATCGTTTCCTCCAATCATTAAACCATCATAGTATAAAATGTGTCTAATTCTAGAGAAATTGATTCGATACAATCTTACTCGTTTTTTTTAACAACACCCTCGTAGAACTAAATCAAAAATGAAAGTTAAGCCAATCGTATCTATCCTTTTCCTCAGTTGCTTTTCAATCTATATCCTCTGTCCAGTCCTGATGCAGGGGAATTGTGAACTTCCTCTCTCGAATTCGACGTCGACTAAAGAGGGTTCACAATACTGCCATAGAGAGATACTTCCGACCGAATTTGATTGGGACATGAAACAGATTGCATCAGGACATAGAGCCGCGTGCTGTGTCCCGACAAGTGGCAGAGAAGAAGGGAATTCAGATGCGCCTCAACAGCAAACCCCTCACGTTGGAAACTGTTGCTTCATTGGATTGGAATTCACCTTCCCAAACACATCTGATTTGGATTTGAGTCACCTATTTCGCACAGCATTTTCGCTGACCGTTGTGCTTCCCGTTCCCTCTGTGCCCTTTGCTTCTCATGAAACGGTTCTACGACCCCACCCATTCCTAAATCTCTACGAACATTTTCCCGTCTATCAAATTGCCCCTCGCGCCCCGCCTCATTCCCTTCTCCAATCTTCTCATATCTAATTTCTACGGTTTCTGAGGCTTTGCCAACTTTTAGTTCTAAGTCGGTAGTCTCGGTCTACAGCTCTATTTCTATTCATTTAAGACTTGAGGTAAATGATGAAAACGACAGTCCTTTTATCCATGCTTCTGCTTGTTTTTTCCCATCTCCTGCCGATTGCATTCGGTCAGGAGTCATGTGGTGCTTGAAGCAATCCCGCAATTCCGCGTAGCGGGATAGGTGAAGTCGGTTCGACTTCAGAAGACACAGGTAAATTTCGATTCTCCCTTAATGTGTTGAGAGGTTTTGATTCTGACGGTGGACATTTGGAGACGAAGGGGCTTTCCCCAACTCGACAAGTAGTCAAATCACCGTTGCACCGACATCTTGTCTCTCTTGATTTTCTTCGTCTGGATTTGGGCGTCCAGTATAGCATAGCTAACAACTGGAAGGTCATGCTTAGTATCCCTTACGCAATTAAGGATCAAGACGCAAGCATTGAGGAAATCGAACCCACGTCGCCCCGTGACCGTGAGGCGATACTGGCAAACCAGGATATCCACCACCGCGACGAAATCTATCGCGGATTTTCCGATTTTAGTCTTCTGTTTTCTCACAGAAGGCTTGGCATCTTGCGTGACAGTGACTATTTGGTTGGATCACTCGGAAGCAGCATTCCAATAGGGAAAACAGAAGAAAACCCCTTCTCGTTGGGTGATGCTGGACTGGAACATCTCCATATCCAGTTTGGAACCGGAACGTTCGACCCATTGGCTGAATTACATTACGGAACACCACTCTTTGGCGATTTTTCACTAAATGCCTCTGTCAGAGGGCAATTTCCGTTCTATGAAAACAACAAAACCTATCGCGGGTCTGTAGAACTGACCTCGACCGCAGAAGTGGAATATCACCCATTCGATTGGCTTGCGTTTCACGCCGTCTATCTAGGGTTTTATCAATCCTATGCTCATTGGGACGGTGAGCGAGATATTAACTCAGGTATAGTTCTCAACGCTGGATTGTTTGGTGCAGAGCTCAATGCTGGATACGGAGTACCAGTACGCTTTTCCGTAATGCTTCCATTTCATCGTCGGACATTGTCCGATGAAGGAGACGCTTTTGAACTTGGAACAACTGTTTCGCTCACAATGTCGCGCTCATTCTGAAAGGAGAAAGAAAAACCCACTTCAGCGAAGCCTTACCAGTGTACCCCCTAATAGTCAATTGGTTCTCGCCCAAAGTGACGGTGGAGACGGTATCGGATATCACAATCGACATCGTAAACCTCAAAAGGATTCTCAATATTCGGATCTCGTTTCACCAGCGTGATGCTTACCCTGTTATGCCCTGACTGCGGATGATATGCAGGGGGCAGTTGGTATTTATACACCTGCCCGTAAGGTCCTACAGCCCCGGTACTTATCAGACGGTAGTTCAGATCTTCTATATCCAATATAGAATCCGGCAGCGGTTGACCGTTAAGTTCTATTCGGACCTCGTTCAGCAAAGGCTCAATCCCTATCATGCGTATCCGTAGTTGAACGGATTCGACCCTTCCGAGGGCGTGCCATTTCTCTAATTCGTCGCTTATCCGCAGGCGTACCTCGACCGGTTCTCCTTCAACCAACGTCTGTGGCAGGGAAGGCGCTACGCCGGGTGCCCAGCCCACGCCTTTGGTCACACCTTGCGTCTCGGAGCGGACGCGGTAGAGTTTATCGGCTGTCGCTAGCATTTCAGGGTGCCCTAGCAACCGCAGGGTCTGATATTCGTCGTGTGTCCAGGGCCAACCGTTGGGCGTCCAATGGGCATCCCCTATCCCGAAACCGTCCGCGCCTTGGGCATACGCATTCGCAGCGGCAGCCCAGATCATCTGCGGGGTGGCATACTGTTTCAGCTGTCTGCCAAGCACGTTTTGGAAGGACGCGAGCACCCGGCATTGAGTTCCATCAACCAACGCTACCGCGCCTGAGAGATCAGAGTCCTGATCAACAGGTCCCTGTGTGAGCCCGGGCTGGCAGATTAAGCCATCTACCAATCCCTCCGAGACCCAACCCGGAACGTCGTATCCGAGGGCTCGCCAAGCGTCTGGATGCGCCGGGATGCGGACGTAGATGCGTTTACGACGCCCCTGCTTCTCTTCGGCATTCCGCGCGACTTCGCGTAGGTCGCATATCCATTGGGTCATAATCGGCACGAGTTCCTCGACCTCGTCGAACCTACAAAACGGAACGAAATCGGTCATGTTCAGTTCGATGCCATCGGTTTCATAACGGGCGAGTAATTCTTCGGAGACCTGAAAGCGTTCCTCCCGAACCTCCGAATGCAAAAAACTGAACCGAGTCGGCGATGCGTCCAATGCCCGTGGGTCTTCCTCCTCACCCACCTGAAACTCCGGATGCTCATACACAAAGTCGGATTTGCGACCCAGCCCTCCGTCAGTCGCTCTATCACCGCCGGAGAGGGTCACCGGGTTGCTCGGAATGAACCAGATCCCTTTTTCATGGCAGCGATCGCAGAGCAGCTTCAGTGGATCGTAGCCATCGGCGACCAGTTGGTGTATATTTCGTCCGGCACGATACCAAACCGTATGCGTCCATTTGACGACGTTATCCCCCCACTTCTGTGCCACGCGGCTGTCATACATGGTCACGCCTCCCTCAAGCACCGCGAAGTATATGAGGGTATCGACCCCACTGTCTGCCAGTTGGTCTACGTTAAAGGTGAAGTCCGAAGGTTCGAGGGGCGGTTCAAATTGATAAAGACTCGCAGCGTGCCGTCCGTCATCGAACATGAAAACACGAGGTTCGTCCAAGGAATGTCTACGCTTCATAGGGATCTGCCTTTCCGATGAGAAGATTCAAGATCTGCGTTGTACCCTTCAGCTTTGAGGTTCACGTAGATTAGGGATCAAAGGCTGCCAAGAAAGCTCGGGTCGTGTTGTTAAGGTTGCCGTAAAACGCTCTTACCTCCGGATCCGGATCGTGACGCCAGAATCGTGGCGGTATCACAGAGCAGTCGCTCAGGTAAGGGCGAGAACGGTGACCATAATACGCTTGAACCGTTTTCCGCTCTCGTTGCGTGACGCGAACTGTTGCCGTATGCGGAACGGCAATGTTGAACAGCACGACGGTGCCTGCGGATCCATGGATGTCTACCCTTCCGTTACGCTCCACATTCGCTGCTACCTCCAAGATCGGCTCATCGACAGACTCAGGCGAAATAGAGAAGCAGTGTGTTCCCTCATCGACGTCGGTGAGGTAGACCATCAGTTGTAAGTAATCTATGCGAAGGGGATGATCCTCCCAATGCGGACGATCACGATGGAAACCTTGGCAGGGTTCGCCATCATAAGGTGACATGTGGCGCAGACAGATTTCGGCGAAACAGACGGGTCCCCCCATGAGAAATTCAATCGCCGGCAGAATCTTGGGATGGCGGAGCAGTTGGTCAAACTCCGGCGAAGTGACTAACGCATTGCAGTTTCGCATCTGATTGGAGAAAGGGTGCCAGCAATTTGGGCTGCCAAACTGCTCACGGTCACGGTCGTAGATTTCAAGGAAGTGCGTTACTTCATCGAGCGTGAGGGCGTCCTTGAGAATGACATAGCCGTGCTCACGGAAATGTGGGAGAAGTGCTTGGAGGGCATCTGTCGTTTGGGGATCGGTCATTCATTCTTCCTCTCTGAAATAGTGTGCGAAGAGCAGTCTTTGGCAAATCAAATCACTCGTGCATCATCACCTGTGCCGGGTTGATAGCTCCGTATTTACCTTTGTTTGCGGTGATCTCGAAGGCTTTGGGGACGGACTCAATGCCAGATAAAACGTGCTTGATAGTCGGTTTCAGCCGAATCCTTCCGGAGGCGACCAACCGAACCGTGTGTTCCAAGTGCGCTAAGGTGCTGATGTCTGGGAACAGACACCTGAGACTCCGTTCCCGTAGCGAATCGACATCAAGCTCCATCGGATGACCGAACCACGAAACGATAACCAATTTCCCACCCGATCGGACAGCTGTAATCGCTTGTGTAAGGGTTTTGGTTCCCGACAAACCCTGTTTCGGGCTTCCACCCGCGCACTCAAAAACGACATCGGCACCGTTTCCGTCCGTCAACTCCTGAATGACCTCAACCGGATCGTCGCGACTTGCGTTGATGCTATGGTCAGCACCCAATTCCCCAGAGACTTGGCACGCTTCCTCTCGGACATCTACGGTGATCAACCG
>JAKZSX010000131.1:0-5270 GCA_047517405.1 Candidatus Poribacteria bacterium
CACTAAAATGGTAGGCGTCTAACACTTCACAGTTCCTGATGACCAGCGCGAAATCCCATGCCGGGTTATTGAAGCCGCCGCCCGTTGGCTGGATGGCGAAGCGCAGATCGTCCTCATTCTTGAACATCATCTCCAGCATCATGTTACGCCAGCGTCCGTAAAACACCGGGGCAACATAGCGAATGGGACGGATGTTGTGAAACAATCTACCATTTGGGTCGGGTTCGATTGGTAGTAAGCGATCTGTTTCGCCGGCAAAAACGCGCGGATCGGGCGGGGTTTCTTCCAACGATTCAATCCATTCTACTGTGGCGTTCGTGCTACGACGACCACGAAAATAGGTCGTTTTGTTTTCGGGGGCGTGAATATAACTTGCCCAGAACAACCCCAGCCAATCTCCCTCGAAACCGTTGGAGCGTGCCACAACCGTTGTTTCCCAATCGATGTAATGGGGTGGGACGAGCGTAAAGGTGGTGATCACGTCAACACGATGCGGTTCAGGAACAAACGTCTCTAAGCGGACCGAATTGTCGGTCAGCCGAGTTAATCGGCACGGTGTCGGCAGACTGCCATTTTTTCCGTCAATCCAACGCGGCGTCATCGCTGCACCTGAAACGTCAAACGCAAACTCAAAATTGAGGCTGCTGCCCCATCCGGAGCGAAAGATGTTCTCCTGAGGTCCCTTTCGACTGTAGAGCTGACGCACGCCGTTATAACCGTTGGAACGCTCGAATGGGAAAGCGGTGGTGTCAAAGCTGCCGTCGCGGTGCGCTTGGCTGAGCGTTTGGAGGCGTTGGGGTGGGATGCCGCCGCCGTCAGTGTTGTCAACAACTTCGACAAACAGATCTCCGTCCACAAGAAATTCACTCGCCATGGGGTCAGTTCCTTTTTAATTTGCTGATCCGGTCTCTTTACGCCTCGCGCTTTCGACTCAAAAACGCCTCTAGTCCTTGTTGAACCTCCGGCGTTGTGAAACAGGTCGATAACGCCAACGCTTCGTAGGAGATCTCAAACCCGTTCTCCGGCATCGGATTTCGGGTCAACGCGGCTTTGGCGGCACTCACGGCAACCGGGCTCTTCTGAGCCAGCGACTCGGCGATTTGCTGCACTTCGCTCGTTAAGTTTTCCCTAGGAACGATACGATTCACCAATCCCAAGCCGTGAGCGGTTTGTGCGTCAATCCGCTCACCGAGAAATACCATCTCTTTCGCTTTTGCCTCGCCGATGACGTGCAACAACCGATGGGTGCCGCCCCACCCCGGAAACCAGCCGTGCGTAATCTCCGGCAGTCCGAAACTTGAATCCTCTGACGCAATCCGCAGATCACATGCCAGCGCGAATTCGAGTCCACCGCCGACCGCGTAGCCGTTGATCGCTGCAATCACTGGGACCGGAAGATTGGCAAGCCGACTAAGGATGCGATTCCCATCGTTGACCCACCTGCGGATATCAGCGGAGTCAAAGGTTGCGATCTGGTTGAGATCTGCGCCGACACAGAAGGCACGTTCTCCGCTTCCCTCCAAAACAACGACGCGCACCGATTCGTCTTGATGCAAACGGTTCACCTCCGCGTCAAGTATATCCAGCATTTCGCGGTCAACGGCGTTGAGTTTTTCGGGCCGGTTCAGTTGGATCGTGGCTATCGCCTCCGTTTGACGGACGACGATTTTTTCATCTATTGCAGCCATCTACTGTTTCCCCGCTTCATTTTGCACCTGCTGTGCCGCTTCTAAGAGCGCGCTCGCCAGAAATTGCGGGTTGACTTCAGCCTTTCCGCGGAATGTCCTGACCTTCTCGCCGCGGATCTTCAGCACGGCGAGCTCCTTGCCGCCCAAGTGGATCCCGACCTCTGCGTTTCGGGTTTCGCCCGGCCCGTTCACCTCACACCCCATAACAGCGACAGGGATTTTGATATTGTGCTTTTCCAGCAGTTCTTCGGCGACGGTGACGATACCCTCGTAATCCGCCTCTGCATCGCCACGACCGCAGAACGGACAGGAGACAATATCAAGGAGGTTATCCGCCAAGCCGAGTGTGCGGAGCAGCTCCTTCGCTGTCAAAACCTCCTCCGCTGGATCGCCGGTGATCGAGATACGGATGGTGTCACCGATGCCTTCCATCAACAGTGTGCCGATACCAATCGTGGATTTGACGTGCGCCCGGCGGGGTGTCCCTGCTTCCGTCACACCGAGATGGAGAGGATAGCGGACTTCCGCGGAGAGGAGCCGGTTTGCCTCAATCATCCGCAGCGGTTCGCTGGATTTGACGGAGATGATAATGTCCGTAAAGTCGTGGTCTTCGCAGATTTTGATATGGCGCATCGCACTTTCAACGAGGGCTTCGGCTGTGGGTGAAGGGTATTTGTCCAACAGGTCTTTTTCGAGCGATCCTTCGTTGACACCGATACGGATCGGAATATGTGCAGCTTTGGCAGCAGAGAGAACTTGTGCTATCCGTTTTTCAACCCCGATGTTACCGGGATTGATTCGCACCTTTGCAACGCCGGCGTCAACGGCTGCCAGTGCGTATCGATAATTAAAATGGATGTCCGCGACAATCGGCACAGGAGAGCGTTTGACCAGTTCAGGCAATGCTTTCGCATCACTCTCTTCGGGGACGGCAACGCGTACAATCTGTGCGCCAGCTTCCACACACCGTTCGGTTTGGCGCAGTGTCGCATCGATATCGTGGGTTAGCGTGGTGGTCATCGTTTGGATCGAGATCGGGCTTCCGTTACCGATCGACACGTTTCCGACATTGACTTGCCGCGTAGGTTTTCGCTTGTTGATTTGTAGTAGATCTTTCATAGTTTTTTCTAAATATTGGCTCAAATAAAAAGAAAGTACAAGGCACGAAGAGAAACCGTAGGGAACAACGATCGTTGTTCCCTACCAAAAACTCGGTTTCTATTTGCGTTTCGCGCCTTCTTTTTCTATGAAATCCATAATTCGGGTACTAATGAACCGATGGTTTTCACGCATCACGCATCACGTTTCACGCTCTTCATGCTTGACACTTTCTTTCGACACTACCCAAAGTTCGCAAGCACGTCCCGGAGCGTCTCGAAAATCCGATCTGCTTCGGCAATCGTCAGGATTAGCGGCGGTGCGAGGAAGATGATATTTTCGGGCTCGTCCACAGTCTGCCCAATCCGCCCGACGATGATACCGCTCTTCAGCATTTCCGCACAGATTGCTTTCGTTGTCGCGGTATCGAGTTGTGTCCCGTCGCTATCCTTGACTAGTTCGACACCGATCATCAGACCCTTCCCTCTGACATCGCCAACAATCGGGAGGCTCTCCAGCGTCTTCAGGTTTTTGAGGAGGTAGGCCCCAACACGCTCGGAGTTTTCTGTCAATCGTTCTTCGGTGAGGATTTCCAAGTTTGCCAGTCCCGCCGCACACGCAACGGGGTGACCACCGTAGGTGCAGACCTGCGCGAACTCTCGGCTTTCCTCTTGCTCACCGAGAAATTCTTCAAAGACGGCATCGTTTGCCACACATGCTCCCAACGGAATGTAGCCGCTTGTCAGCCCTTTGGCAAGGGTGATGATATCTGGCTCCACATCCCAATGCTCGCAGCCAAACAGTTTCCCTGTCCTGCCGAAGCCGGTAATGACTTCGTCGAGGATTAGCAGGAGTCCATATTCATCACAGATCTCTCTGACTCTTGGGAGATAGGTGTCTGGCGGCACAAGCACCCCACCCCCGCCGATGATTGGTTCAGCAATTACGGCTATAACTGTCTCTGCCCCTTCCCATTGAACTACCTTCTCGATTTCGTTGGCACAGGCGATACCGAACTCCGATTCGCTGCATCCGTGCGCATATCGATAGGTATAGGGCGGATGGACATGGTGAAAGCCTGGGACGAGTGGTTCGAATGCTTTTCGACGACGGGTTTGACCCGTTGCGGACATCGCTCCATACGTGAAACCGTGATACCCGCGATAGCGACTGATGATCTTGTAGCGATTCTCGCCGGGATACTTCTGCCGACCGTATTGCCTCGCCATTTTTATCGCGGTCTCATTGGCTTCCGAACCGCTATTGCAGAAGTAGACGTGGTTCAAATCGCCCGGCAAAAGTGCTGTAAGTTTTTCCGCCAGAAGCGTAGCGGGGATGTTAATCTGCGCGTGTGGGTAGTATGGCAGCTTCTGGATCTGTTCATAGACCGCATCAGCGATCTCCTGCCGACCGTAGCCGACGTTGACATTCCAAAGTGCCGAGTAGGCATCTAAGTATTCGTTGCCGTCTGCGTCGACGATCGTTGTTCCACTGGCACTTTCAAAGACGAGGAGATCCGACTGATCCAAAAGCTGATGCTGAAAGAGCGGGTGCCAAGCGTGTGCCCGATCAATTTTACGGTAATCTTGTGTAGATAAATCTTTTGGGGCATTTGCCATCATTGTTTGATATTCTCCAGATAATTTTGCCGGGAAGATTTAGGAGATTTCCCCGACGGTGAAGTATTGCGTCAATAAAGCGAAATAACATCTCTCTGATTCGACCATTTATGTAGTTTTTAATTCAAGTTGGACGTGTCTCATTGGTTCACTAGTTCATTGGTGCAATTGTAATAACACGATTCAACGTGCTGTGATTGGCACAGGGGTTACGGCATACGGAGTATACCTACTACCTTCCTACATTAAATCAACGCGAGTGCTTTTGTCATACCCGCTGTCCAACCGCCATCTACGTTATAAGCGGCTCCCGTGACAAAACGGGACGCGTCGCTGGCTAGGAACAGTGCCACTTCCGCCACGTCTTCGGGTTGACCGATACGCCCCATTGGAGCGATTTTGCCCGCAAACTCCCGACCGTCGGGGTTTTCCTCCAGAAAAGGTTGGGACATCGCTGTTTCAATCCAGCCGGGGCAAATGCAGTTGACACGTACCCCTTCCGGACCGTGGTCGATGGCCATGGCTCGTGTGAGTTGCAGGACAGCCCCTTTGGTGGCGCAATAACCCGCGATGTCCGATTCGGCATAGAAACTGTTCGCCGACGCTGTAATGATAAATGACCCACCGCCGCTTTGACGCATGGCGGGGATACCATATTTTCCACAAAGAAACGCCCCTTTAACGTTGGCATCGAAGAGTGCATCCCAGTCCTCTTCGGGCAAATCTACGACCGAGCCATCCCGCATGATGGCGGCGTTACTGAAGATGATGTCGAGCCGACCAAAATGCGAAACCGTCTCTGAGATAAGCCGCTCTACCTGATCGCTACGACTGACATCAACGGTATGTGCGATGACCGCGTCGG
>JAKZSX010000132.1:0-7918 GCA_047517405.1 Candidatus Poribacteria bacterium
TTTGCTGGTCTATATGTTCCATAATTTTGCGGTGATGCCCGAATATCTTGCTTCTCTGCCGGTTGGAGGGGTGGATGGAACGCTGACACGGCGGATGCGGGGTATGTCAGCGGAAGGGGTTTTACGCGCCAAAACCGGAACGTTGAGGGGGCTAACGGCACTTGCTGGCTATACCGTAACAGCGGATGGCGAAACGGTAGCGTTCTCGATTATAGTGAACAATTATCTCGGCTCTGCCAACCCACGTCGCACCCTACAAGATAAAATTGGCGATATACTCACGCGGTTCAGCAGACAAAGCTACTATGAGGACTCGGAAAACGGGGAAAAGGCAAATTAAGGATCTATTCAATCTCGCATAATTGAGGAGGGAACAATGTCCACGACTATCGAAAATAAAGAAACGGAATTCGGGAATGTTACGATCGAACGATTTGTAGCGGGTCAACCCCATAAAGGCAAGGTGCTCGCCGCAGTTCAACCACATGCGGACGACATCCCGCTTTTCTGCGGCGGCACAATCGCTAAATTCATCGCAGAAGGCTACACCGGCTACCTCATCCAGACAACCAACGACGAAAAGTGCGGACCGACATCAAGCATCGGCGAAACTATCTTGAGCAACGAACGCGAGGTTGACGAGTTGGCGAAAGTGCTGGGACTCAAGCAGGTTTTCAATCTTGGATACCGGAATCATCGCCTCGATGAAGCGTCACCGTTAGAATTGCGGGCCCGGCTAGTTTTTCTTTTTCGCATGTTGAAAGTTGACACTGTATTCACCTTCAACCCGTGGGGACACAGCGAGGAAAACCCAGATCACTATGTAACCGCTCAAGCGGTCGAGGCCGCGCGTTGGATGGCTGGTATGGGCAAGGATTATCCAGAACAGGTGGTACTCGGAATCGCGCCCCACACCGTTAGAGAGCAGTATTACTGGGTCGCGCGTCAGGGGCAGCCGTACAATCAGGTGGTGGATATCAGCGATTATATAGAGGAGAAGGTGGCTTCGATGAGCGTCAATAAATCGCAGGGACCGGCGGGTTCAAGCGGATCCAGGCTCAACGCGCGACTCGCAGAACAGGGGCTGTGCCTGCCGGCACTCAATGGTGACGACGAAACCGCGGATCGTGCATATATCAGGCTATTTGGCTTAAAAGCTTACAAAGAGCTCGGTCAGGAGTACGGGCTTGAGTACGCGGAGAATTTCTACTATGTCGGTCCGGGAGGAACCTTCGTGGGTTGTGTAGACTCAGAAGAGGTCGAGAGATATATCGCCGAAAATGCAGCTCCCATCAAATAGGGGAGAGGCTAATCGAATTAAGGGGAGATAGATTCAAATGAACACTAACACAGAAGCAAAACTGACCCCGGCACAACGCTATTTCTACGACGTGAACGGCTATGTTCTACTCCAAGGCATCTTCAGTCGAGCGGAATGTCAGCGTTTCATCGATTTGGCGGATCGGATGGGCGCTGATGATGGGTGCACCTACAAGCACGATGGCTATCCGAAAACCCCGATACTTACCGTTCTCTCACGGTGTGCTTGGTATCATCCACATCTGCTGGAAACGGCGATGCACCCGATCCTGCTCCCAATCATTCAGGATGTGGTCGGTGGCGATGTGCGCCTTGAGGAGCATCAATACTTGATTAACTACCCGAATGGCGAAGACTTCAGCGAAGTGTCTCACGTCAAGGACGAAGGTTGGCACCGGGGTACCGCCCCGAATTTCGGGAGTTTTGAGGCAGATGGGCACTACCATTGTATGTTTAGTAAAGCCTTCATCTACCTGACCGACAACGGTCCGGGCGAGGGCACTTGGTTGATGCCGGGCAGCCATCGGATGAACACGCCTACTAAAACGCTGCGCGACTTTATGGACGAAACCTTGGCGAAACAACTGCAATCCCGAGCGGGCGATGTCCTCATCTTGAGCGAAACGCTGATTCATGCCGGTCCCAAACTCAAAGCTGGTGGGTCCCCGCGCTATTCACTAGTCTACGGATACACGCCGCCATTCATGCAAACATGGCGTCGCTACGATCCGCCGGCAGATCTACTTGAGCGGGTGACACCGGAACAACGGGAGTTTTTGGCAGGTGAACTTCGCTACAGCTTTCGCCGTGGAGAATTTTGAAAGGCAGATTTCACGACCTATTAGGCATCAGGAGAGAACACGAAAATCGCTTCACGGAACTGTCCGAGCGGTCGTCCATCATAAGTTACATCTAGGGGGATAATGACGCGTTGTGCGCCGTTGGCGTGTGTCGGAATTGGAATCGAAAAGGTGATATATCCCTCCTGCTTCGGTGGAACGGTCACCGACTGTTCGGGAATATTTAGATCCCACGATTCAGGAAGGATTGGACGGCAACTCGCAATTCGGGCTTCTGAGGAGTGATTGGTAAAGCATACACGCAAAGTTACCGCCTCGCCGGCGGCGACATCCTGCTCGTAAGGGTAGGGACGTACCCAGTGTTCGTCCATCCCGTAGTTGGGGTGATCCCACGGAAAAAGATCGGCATAGAGACGCTCTCTTTCAGCAAGATTCGTGCGCATCTGCCAAATCTCTTCGTCACTAAAAGTGAAGGCGCATTGTACGTGGCAGTTGAAGATATGGGTCGGTTTGAGTTCAGCAATCCAAGCAAGGCATCGATCATATCCTACGCCTTCACCGAGCAGGTTACGATTCCCGGAGCAGTAGTCATCAATACCTGCCATTGTGAAAGAGTCACCAGCAAAGAACATACGGACACCTCGTCCTTCGACGAGCAATCCACCGTGGTAGTAGGTCTGACCGGGGAAGTGGTAAGCGGTCATCTTAAATTCATTCCACGTCCACGAATCACCGTCTTGGGTGCGATGATCGAGTCGGGCGATGGAGGGCGAAATGCAGGGGAGCCGGAAGGCACGCGGATTCTCTACTACATCAGCCACAACTGAATCCGTTCGCGTTGTGCAGGGAAAACTTTCCTGAAATTGAGGGATGGTGTCCACATGATCATCGTGGTAGTGGGTAATCCAGAACTCTGTCACGTCTGAGATCTCACCCTCGGCTTTGAGACGCTGAATCTGTTTCAGAATGCCGGGGCTGCCGCAATCCATGACGAACGCCTCTCTGTTTTCCGAAATAATCATCCACGTTGTTCCGTAGTGGCGTAGGAATTCCGGCACCTCTTTGCCTTCGCGAATCGACATGTGTTCAGCACTGCCTTCAAACGCGGTGAACAGCTTCGGAAAGTAGTATCGGAGAGCGGAAATAGCGACATATTTATCGTAGCAGGCATCAAGTCGCCATAGGAGTGCCTCAATTGCGCCTACCGGATCGCGCATAATCTTTCCGTGTGAAGGGATGAGGACTTCGGGATACCGTTGCCGCAGTTTTTTGAGGCTATGGGTCAATCGTTGGCTATCACCGAGAAACCCGTGATAATCCGTTGTCCCTTCCCCTTTTTGGAGGCTGTATAATTCCCAGATCTGTCCCGTATCGTAAATCAGATCGCCGCAAAACGCGAAACAGAGTCCATCAACTTCAATAGTGTAAGATATACTCCCATCCGTGTGACCGGGTGTATCAATGACACAGATTTTTGCGTTCCCCCATTGGATGGAATCGCCCTCGGCATAGATAGCCGTCACAGGAACGGACTCGGCAAGCATCAGGTTGTGGGGGTGATAGTTGTAGAGATGCCAGCGCATCTGTGGATCGTCCCAGAACGTTTCAACTGACTCGAACCATTGGCGTTCCTGCGCTGGGACGCCAATGCGTGTGTCATCTGACGCTACGGTTCCAATGCCCGACGCCTGATCGCGGTGGTGATGTGTGAATAGCACCATATCAACCGTCGTAATTCCGAGCACGTCGAGGGTTGAACGCACGCTACCGTCGCCACAGTCAATCAACAAGGCGCGATTTCCGTCGCGCAAAACACCAACGTTGATAGAACCGTGATGAATGAAAATGTGGTCGCTTAGTTGAGAGAATTGGGTTGACATCTGTAATTTTGATTCAAAAAGAGATCTAATTAGATGGGGTGAAAGCTACACAAGGTTTCAGTCGAGAAATTGCCATGAAAAAAATTGTTATAAGCGCGTGTCTTATCGGTGAAAAATGCCGTTATAACGGTCTCGATAGCAAGAACGAAGCAGTCACGAATAAATTTGGAGCGGACTCATTGATTCAGATCTGTCCGGAGCAGATGGGCGGACTGTCGACCCCTAGACCGGCTGCGGAAATTGTCGGCGGAGACGGAGCGCATGTCCTCGACGGAAGGGCGCAAGTCGTTACAGTAGATGGCGAAGACAAAACTGAGGCGTTCCTAGCGGGTGCGTATCGCGCATTAGAAATTGCTCAAGCACATCGTGCGACCCACGCCATTCTCAAGTCGAAGAGTCCATCTTGCGGCTGTGGAAAGATATACGACGGCTCTTTCACCGGCAACCTTACCAATAGTGATGGGGTCACTGCGGCACTATTTCGTCGGCACGGGATAGAAATTATGACGGAAGAAGATCTGGAGGACGAAACGTAAGCGACGGATCGATCTTCTTCCGGCAATAGAGATAGAACGATGAAAGCTCAAGCCGCCACCGCCTCCTCACCAAGATGTTCCGCCAACCAAACCTTCAACGGCACGTCTTCATCGGTTGGGGACGTATAGCCGTGCCCACCTGTGCTGGCACCGAGCAGCTGCCGTCGAATCGGATCGCAGCGATCCATAAAATGACCTACAGTCATGTCATCTCTGGGTCGTAACCACCGGTAGCTATAACCGTAAAAGAGCACCTTGCGCGGGATATTTGAATAATTCGGACTGGCAGAATGCCAGAGCCGCCGATCAAAAAATACCGCGGTGCCGGGCGGCACCTTTACAGCCAACGCCTCTTCAGGATCTGAAACACCATCTGGGGGAAACTCCGGTGTTTTCTGTAGCTGGCTGCCGGGTAGGACATAGAAATTGCCTCTACCTGCTTCTGTGGTATCGGTCAAAAAGAAACCCACCTTAAGGGAGATACGCGGTTGGGGAGTGGTCTCCAACTCATGATTCAAACGCGCACTATCCTGATGCCATCCCAAACGCTTCTTCACCCCTGCTTCGTCAGGCGGTCCCGGAGGGGTGACCGTCATATGGGAGTGGTAGAGCTGGAGGTTCCATCCCAAGATACCCCATACTTTTGGGAATGTCTTATACCAATCGAGCAGTTCTAGAAAAATTTCGTCCTTTCCCACAAAGTCCATTAAGTTCAACCGATCATGAGGACCGATTAACTCCGCTGGTGGCCGGTTGGGGTCTATGGTGCCATGAACTTTCTGATTTGGCACCATCCCCGTGCTCCGGTATTGGGCATCAAGCCGGTCTACCACAGTAGTGAGGTCTTTGACCATCTCCGGTGGTAAAGCGTTCTCGACCACAAAAAAACCTTTCCGATCAAATTCGAGCCGTTCATCTTCAGTCAAGCAATAATCAAAACACGCTGTATCCATATATGCCTCCTTGATTTATCGCTCATTCTAAGGCTTGTTGCTGAACTCAGGGAAACATTGTGCCAGAACGGTCCGGTGGATCCCTTCTCCCCTCCGACACCTCCAATACTAAGAGGGTCACGCATCATCGGTCCTTACGGAGTTCATCAACATGCCCGAGCATTTGTCTGTCCAAACCTTAACCTCAACGAGAGAACAGACAATTTATCAGCCTATAGTACATTTTGGTATATTATATCAAATTTCGCCCAACCTGTAAATCAGAAAGGTAATGCAATTTTCGCCCTCAAAGAAACGCCTTCAGAACTGAACGGATTATTTTTGATGTTGATCGTCAAGACCCTATGTTAGAATATCATATAGTGTGCAAACAACGAGATCCCAAAAAATAGCAGAACGGTTGAACAGTGCCATCAAGCCGAGCAAGCGAAAAAGGAAGTGCCAATGGAAACTTGGAAGGTGGGCAAACTCCCTGACTCCCAGTCACGAGTCAGAGAAAGAGAGGAACAACCAAACGCTTTTGGACCCAATCAAAGCGAAGGGGTTTCATGGAAGGCATTCGTTTTGGCTGCGGCACTCATTCCGCTTAATACCTACTGGATCGCCGTGACCGAAATGGTGTGGTCTGGATTACATTTCACCGCCGCATCGCTCCCACTGAACGTAATCTTTATTCTGTTTTGGCTTATTGTCTATAATGCCATTGCGCGTCGAATCGTCCCTCAACTGGCGTTCTCACAGAGGGATCTCTTGGTGATTTACATTATCCTCGCAACATCGAGCGCAGTTACAGGCTACGATAGCCTTGTTGGACTAATAGGCATTTTGCCACACACGACATGGTTTGCAACTCCCGAAAACGATTGGAGCAATCTGTTTGCAGGGAACCTACCAACGTGGCTAATCATCACCAACAGGGAAGCTGTTCATGATTTTTACGTAGGAGAGGTCGATTTTTATTCAGCAAATTATTGGCAATACTGGCTCACTCCAGCAATCAGCTGGACCCTCCTTGTGTTAATTTTAACCGTCTTGCTGCTCTGCATCACCGTCCTCCTACGTCGTCCTTGGACGGAACAGGAGAAATTGACCTACCCGATCATACAACTGCCACTTTCGATGAGCAACCCAAAAACCCGGCTGTTTCATAGCCGGTTGTTCTGGATTGGTTTTGCGGTGGCAGCGGTCGTTGACATTATCAACGGGCTAAACTACCTCTACCCCAGCGTTCCCTATATTCCGGTGCGGGGCATCCGGCTTGATCACTATTTCACGGAAAAACCGTGGAACGCCATCGGGTGGACCCCCATCCGTTTTCGTTTTTTTATGATTGGTATGACCTATCTGCTGCCGTTAGATCTGTCTATCTCTTGCTGGTCTTTCTACATACTCCGCAAAATCGAACGGATTATTGGCCACGTCACTGGGTGGTCGAATATTCCGGGATACCCCTTTTTTGGACAACAATCAATGGGAGCCTTGCTGGGAATTTGTATAATTGCGCTAATTGCCATCAACCGTCATATTCGGGAGGTGATTAAAAGAGTCTGCTTTGGTACAGGAATCGACGATTCTGGTGAGCCGCTGCGTTATCGTGGAGCAGTTTTTGGCATTGTGATTTGTAGTATACTGCTTGGTATCTTTGCACAACGGATGGGATTGTCGCTTTGGGTGGCAGCTGTCTTTTTTCTGATTTTTCTGCTGATGTGCATCGCTATGGCACGTATCCGTGCTGAGTCTGGCGTACCGGAGCATATCATGCACGTGGTTTCCCCACAAGATTCGCTTGTGAGGTTGTTGGGGACTCGAAGTTTCGGTCCCCGTAACCTTTCGGGGTTATCGCTTTTCGTGTGGTTTAGCTACCGCAAGAGGAACTACCTGATGCCGCATCAACTCGAAGGCTTCAAGATTGCCGAACAGGCAGGTTTTTCGAGTCGTCCTGTCTTTTGGTTTCTGCTCTTTGCAACCGGAATCGGACTCCTTTCGGCGTTTACCATTTTTCCGCAGGTTCTCTACCGCTACGGTGCCGAAGCGCGTGCTGGTGGGATGAAGGGGGTTGGGTGGACTTCCTTCAACCGATTGTCCGACTGGTTGCAGCATCCGCGCTCACCGGATTGGATTGGCAATAGCTTTTTGCTCATAGGGCTATTACTGACATTTGTCTTGGCCTTTTTACGTCGCACGTTGCTGTGGTGGCCATTTCACCCGGCGGGCTATGCGTTAGCGACGAGCCGCGCCATTGACGACTACTGGTTTACGATAGTTTTTGCCTCAGCTCTGAAATGGGTGATTCTGCGGAGTGGTGGTGCCCGTGCATATCGCCAATCGCTGCCGTTTTTTCTGGGATTGATTGTGGGGGATTACATCCTCGCGTGCGGTTGGTCGTTGCTTGGGATCATCTTAGATCGCCCGATGTATACGGTATGGGT
>JAKZSX010000133.1:0-6403 GCA_047517405.1 Candidatus Poribacteria bacterium
CAGCCGGCGTGAAGCCAACCCCGTCAACCCTTGCTTCTCTTCATCGGTGAAGAAAACCGCGATCGATCCAGACCGAATAAATTCAATATCTATCTGCGTTTCCGCTTGCAACGCCTCTGCCAATGCCGGATAAAGTGCCAAGCTCGCACGGCAGAGTTCGGCATACGGTTCGTGCGTTGATGCGTGAGATGCCAAGATACCCGCACCCGCCCACGACGCCTCTCGCCCAACGTTGTCTGCCTTATCAATAACTAATGTCTTTACCTGCGCTTTGGCGAGGTTATAAGCGATTGCACAGCCGATTACGCCGCCGCCAATAATAATCACATCTGCGTGGAGAGATTCTTTATTCATGATCTCACTCGATTAAATAAGAATACCTGAAAAAAATATAGAATTATAGTGACTATGTTCTTACCTTCGATTATAATAAGCTGACGATTGAATGTCAAGAACCAAAAGAGACACATCACCAGCTTTGTGAAGGTTCGAGAAATCCATCTCTGCAATAGGTACAAGAAAGAATATCAGCCATGAGACAACACCGAACAATCTATTTCAATGATGCGCGTCATTACTACCTGTTTGTCTTTGAGCCACCGATACGGTTGGAAGAGGCATGGTCTGCTGTGGACGAGGTCGCAAGCACAAGCTGCGATACCTTTGTCTACGGAGTATCGCGCGCTGATGGGCTATTCTACCCCTCCAAAGTCGGCATGCAGTTTGGAGAGGACATCCGCCCCTTTGACAGTTCCCCTTACTGGCGCATTTGGGAAAACATGCAAAGCCTAATAGACCGAGGTATCGATCCGCTGACACTCCTCATCGACCGGGCGCACGAGAAAGGGATGGACTTTTTCGCTAGCCTACGCATGGGAGGCTACGGTGGTATGGACCCACGGTATGCGCTGGCGAACGGTGGACGAGGATTCGTCCATTCCGAAGTCCGAGACCATCAGTTTGCCGTGCTGGAAGAGCTCGCCAGGGAGTATCCTGTAGAGGGTGTCGAGTTGGATTTCGCTGCGGCTCCGGGCGGAAGTCCCTTCTGGTTTACACCCGAAGACGCACCGGAGTATACCCCGATTATGACCGATTTCGTTCGGGATGTCGCTGAGATGGTACGAAATCGACCGGGGGGACCTGGGCAAATTGGAGCGCGGATATATCCCACCTTGGAATTGAACCAGAAGACAGGATTGGATGTACAGACCTGGCTCCGAGAGGGGCTCGTCGATTTTGTCGTCCCAATGGTCTATGCGTTTTTTGTGCTTGACGCTAACATGCCCATTGATTGGTTGGTACAGGAGGCGCACGAAAACGATATTTCGGTGTACGCTATGCTGCAACCCTACTACAGCGAGGAGAATCGCCGATTCTATTCGGTAGAAGATGCAACCCCTGCCATGATGCGGGCAGCCGCCGCTAACTTCTGGGAACGTGGGGTTGATGGACTCTACACTTGGTTTCTGCCCTGGCCCCTGGGCGACGCGGAACGCCGTACCCTCACCGAGTTAGGGGACCCGGAATTGGTCAAGGAAGGCGATAAACACTACTTTTTGCGCCGGCGTTCCGACGCGACAAGCGGGCACGATTACGAAGCCTTTCTGCCAGTTGAAATCCCAGCGGCGGCTGCGGAGGCGCGTTATCAGATTCCTTTTGCGATTGCCGACGACACCCAGAATGACCGGGTGCAGCGTGTTCGACTCCGGCTTGGTGTGACCAACCTAGTAACCGCTGACACATTTGAGGTACTGTTGAATGGACAGTCGTTAGCAGAGGAGCGGTGTACACGTGCCATTATCAGATCGCGAGATCCGTACGCCGGTCAGTGGTTGGAATTTCATCTAGAGTGCGTGCGTCCACAGAAAGGGACAAACGTATTGGAGGTTGCACTGAAGGAACGTCCCGTCGGGTTTGTGGGGGGAGTAACCGTCGAGGATGTAGAAATTCTCATTGAATACGGTCCTTATCCGGTGGGATTACACAGTTGACGCCAACACTGGCATGAAGTCTTGGGAATTTAATGTTGTAAATTCGCTAGGGAAATTACATTTCTTATAGAAATTAGGCAATTGAGCAATCAGAACCTTGGGTTAACATCTGTCGTGGCGCAGAGCCTGACCTTAATGAAACGGGGGTTCCTAACCTGCGGGCGATCAGATTTCCATTGTCGTATGCCAAATTCATAGTCATACACGGTAGGAAATAGGACAGGATTTTTGCGATTGATGTGCGTAAGTTTTGCATACGATTGCCCTGAAATTTGCTAATGCGAGGCTTGACTTTATTCTCGCAGCATGATAAAATGACCGTTCAATTTTAGAAATCAGGAGGAATACAATTTGGAACAACAGACACGAAGTACAATTGGACAACAGATTGAGCTCCCATTCGCGGAATCTGTGAGGATTAGTTTTCAGAGCTTGATGATCCGTTTCGGACGATCTGTCATTACAACAGCGGGCATTACGTTGGGAATCGCATTTCTGGTGTCGGTTTTGGTGAACAACGAGGTGAGTGTAGCAATGAAAGAAAGCGGTTCAAAGCAGGAAATCACTACCTTTGAAGAAGATGAGCCGGTCGGGATTTCTATGAAAGATAAATGGCTAATTATCATGTCCTTAATTGTCTGCGTCGTAGGAATCGCTAATGCTATGCTGATGGCGGTCACAGAACGTTTCCAAGAAATTGGCACGATGAAATGTCTCGGTGCTTTGGATCGATTTGTTGTGAGGCTATTCCTGTTGGAGTCTGGATTCCAGGGACTCGCTGGTGCTCTCATCGGAGCACTAATCGGTTGCCTTGGATCGCTTCTCTTGGGGCTCAAGGATTACGGCTTGGATCTGTTCTTTTACTTCCCCCTGCTACCGGTGCTGAACGAACAGCCCGCTAGATTCGGGGTGCTACTGATTATTCTCGCTGGTTGTGTGCTCGGCATGATTTTGGCAGTTATCGGCGCGGCGTTTCCAGCGTGGCGTGCCGCAAAGCTACCCCCAGCGGAAGCGATGCGGACTGAAATTTAGGAGGAACGCTGATGGCAGACACTGTTGTTAAAACCGAAAAGGTTGTTAAGGAATACCGCATGGGCACCAACGTGCTCAGAGCGCTCGACGGGATTGATTTGGAGATTTATAGCGGAGAGTATATCTCATTGATGGGACCGTCCGGCTCAGGGAAATCAACCCTCTTTAATATGATTGGTGCCTTAGATCTTCCGACCGCGGGTAGAGTTTTCATTGATGGTCAAGATATGGCACAGCTTAGCCAGTCCCAAATTGCATGGTTCCGGTGTCACAGGGTCGGTTACATCTTCCAAAGCTACAATCTATTGCACGTCATGACGGCACTTGAAAACGTAACGTTGCCGATGATTTTCGCGGGTCTATCGCAAAGCGAGCGTCGCGCTAAAGGCGAAGAACTGCTGGAGCGAGTTGGATTAGGCGAACGAATTCACCATAGACCTGATGAGTTATCTGGTGGGCAGCGGCAGCGTGTGGCAATTGCGCGCGCGTTCGCAAACGGTCCAAGTATTATTCTGGCGGATGAGCCGACAGCGAACCTCGACACAGTCATCGGGCGCGAAATTATCGATTTAATCAAACAGCTCAACGTTGATCAGGGCGTAACCGTAATTTCGGCAACCCACGACTTAAAGATGCTTGATGTTTCTGACCGGATTGTTGATATTCGTGATGGATTGGTCGAACGGATTCGAAATCGAGATGAAATTGAGATCCAGGTCGGTGAAGTTGGAGGACACTAAGCGCGATGCGCTTTCAAGAACTCAACATTTCGCAGTTTCCTCGTGATTCTAAAGCGTGTGCATGGCTAGAGGTCGGTTCACGGGCAGATGGAGGCGACTGGCGTTTGCCCTTTCTTTACGTGATAGGGGCAACCCCTGGACCCGCCTTGCTTGCCCTTGGAGCGGTGCACGGCGACGAATACGAAGGGGTTGAGACCATCCCTGAAGTTTTCCACCGTATAGCCCCCGATATGCTACGTGGCGCGTTACTGATGGTCCCAATTTGTAACATACCCGCCTATGAGGCTGTCCTCCGCAATAGCCCTATTGATGGACTGAATCTAGCTCGCGTCTTTCCAGGCGACCCCAACGGTACTATCACGCAACGGATTGCTTACTGGATCGCACAGAAGCTAATCAAACCCGCCGATTTCGTTATTGACTTGCACAGCGGGGGCGTGACTGCCGAAATCCCAGCACTCATTGGCTTCACGCATAGCAACGATGCACTTGGCAGACAGTCGCGAGCCGGTGCACTTGCCTTTGGCGCACCGGTGGTTTGGGAGCATCCACCACCAATGCCGCCCGGTCGAACTTTGTCAGCCGCCACAGATTTCGGCGTACCGGCGATTTATACCGAAGCCGGCGGTGGCGGCTATGCCCGCCCGTCTGATGTGAGTTGTTTTACCACCGGTGTAATCAATGTGATGAAACATCTTAATATGCTGGACGGTCAACCTCAACTCCAACCTATAACACATCATCTGTCCGGGGATGGAAATATGGACAGTGTTATCTCGACACCCGCTGCTGGCTATTTTCGATCCGAAGTAGCCCTGCTGGACGACGTTAGCGCAGGTCAACGCTTGGGCACCGTTCGCGATCCTTTCGGTGAGGTCATGACGGAAATCACAACTGAGAATGCTGGCGTTGTCATTATGTTGCGACGCATTCATCGCGTGCATGTCGGCGATAACTTGGCTCATGTAACAGGACGTTTATGCGTTTAGTTTTTATTCTTAGGACCCCAATCACGCTTCTTAAATTTCTTCTACGATTTTCCTGATAGCTCGGAATTTCAGTAAACTCAACCTGCCAAATCTCGACGAGATAGCCGCTACACAACAACATCGAAACAGAACTTTACTCAAGGTTCGGGATACTTCGATATATTCACTCACAAATCTCTAACACACTGGGAATAAAGATGCAAAATACGCTCAATGCGAACACTTTACTATCACCTGTTGAAGCATTAACCGCGACATACGATCGGGAGCGCTTTGAGGATATTGGTCACATGACCTGTATGACGCTGGTGCTGCTTGGTAATTACGCTCAGACGGGGCATTTTGGCGGACCGTTGGCTTACACGCCTTACAATGTCGCACTCCATTTAGCGGGTCCAGAGCTTGGGGGTTTGTGCTACGACTATCGTAACCCCAAGCATCCGTTCTGCGATAAGTTCATGCTCGCCGGCGGGCATAACATTCCTACCGCGTATGCGTTGTGGATGATTATGGGCGAAGCAATGGCGCGTCAGCACACGGCTACGGGGGATCCACGTTACAAAGTTGCACCGGAAGTTGCCATGTTGCCGATCGATGCCCTCGGTTTTCGACGCGGCGCAGGGGCACTAAAAACTCTTCTGAAAGAGAACGACTTGGAGGATCATCCGCTCTTTGCACAAGCACAATTACGCGGCATCCGGTCGCTGGCGGGTCATTCCGAAACGACTGATTTGACTAACGATGTCAACGGTGGCCCCTCCGGTATTGGTATCGCGACGGCTGCCGGCAAGGCGGCGTTCTGGAACTTTCTGAGTGCCCCTGAATCACTGAAAGTGCTCGCGCTTGAAGGCGAATTTGCCATGACCGAGGGACACGCCCAAGAGCTAAAAACGCAGGCACTCGCAATGCAGGTAGGGAAGCGGCTGCGTATCCTGCTCTCTTATAATAACGCTGGTATTGATGACACCTTAGTGGGTGGGGTGATCGATTCCAAGTATAAACAGTACGAGCTTGAGGAGCAGTGGACTTCCTACGGGTGGAATGTGTTCGCCCTTGAAAACGGCAATGATTATGATCAGATTCTTGCGGTTCTCAAAACCATGGACGATTGGGACCCCGATGACCGCCGCCCGATGATCGTTATCGGCCGGACGGTCAAGGGCTATTGGCCCAGTGCAGTAGAGGGGAAGATTGAGGGGTACGGGGATCAGTTGGTCAGTTACCCAAGCCACCCGTACGCTTTCAAAATGAACGAAGAATATTTCGTTGCCTTGGCAGAAACCGTTGAGAAGCGTTACGGGGTAGAATTTGAGGGTATTCGCCAAGGACCGGTAACCGATGAGCGCGAGCGTCTGATACAGTGTAAGACCAACATTGACGTGGTGATGTCGCTGCTTGACCAAAACGGACTGGGTGACTGGCTTGCCAATCGACTCATTGATATTGGTGATACGGTTCAGGATGATCTGCCGCTGCGGGTTGAGACCAAGCACGATCCGTTTCTGGATGACCAGCTTCGGGTGGAGAATCTCCCGGTCGAGCCTCAGACGCTCACCGCGAAGAATCCGGTGTCGGGCGAGGAACAAGAAGTGGATATCGCCCTGTTCAAGAAACCCGGTGAGGTCGCCGGAACCCGTCGGGCAATTTCGGA
>JAKZSX010000134.1:0-3321 GCA_047517405.1 Candidatus Poribacteria bacterium
AATAGATTTCGATTAAACAAGGAGATTATATATGCAAGCTATTGATGCAGTTGCACAAATTTTGAAGGCTGAAGGTGTTGAGAATCTGTTCTGTTTCCCAGCGAACTCCCTCATTGACGCTTGTGCAAAGGTCGGCATCCGGCCGATTATGGCGCGAACAGAACGGACGTTGATCAATATGGCAGATGGATTCAGTCGCATTTCCAACGGCGACCGTTTGGGTGTTGCATGTGTCCAGTCCGGTCCCGGTAGCGAAAATGCGTTCGGCGGGGTCGCCCAAGCGTTTTCGGATTCTGTTCCAATTCTGATGCTACCGGGCGGGGTCGCTCGCCGTAGCCACGGTATCCCCACCCATTTCGAGGCGGTTCCAAACTACGGCGGTATAACGAAATGGGTTGCTCAAGTCAACTTCCCGGATCGAGTTCCAGCCATGATGCGCCGTGCGTTTAGCCTGCTCCGGACAGGACATCCAGCACCGGTGATGCTTGAGATTCCAACCGATGTCGCTAGCGAAGATATTGACGACGGTTTCAACTACAAATCGCCTGAGAAGATTAAACCCGCGGGCAATCCCAGCGATATCGAAGCATCGGTGAAAGCCTTGCTTGCTGCGGAATCTCCAATCCTCCATGCAGGACAGGGAGTCCTCTACGCCGATGGAACAGACGAACTGATCGAATTTGCAGAATTGGTAGGCGTTCCTGTGATGACGACAATGGCTGGCAAAAGTGTATTCCCTGAAAACCATCCGTTGTCTCTCGGCGCTAGTGGACATACCGGCACTGGAATGGTTAAGCATTTTCTAGGCAAAGCGGATCTTGTCTTCGGGCTTGGATGTAGCCTATCAACGTCGGTCATGTCCACCCCGATTCCCGATGGGAAGGTGTTAATCCACAACTCAATTGATGAGCTCGACATCAACAAAGATTACGCCGCCGATTACGCTATTATCGGCGATGCGAAAATTGTCTTGAGACAACTCATTGATGAAGCGAAAAAGCAGCTGGGTGGAGGCGGACGTGATAGTGAGGCAGTTGCTGGAGAAATCAAAACCGTGAAGGAACAGTGGCTGGCAGAATGGATGCCGAAACTGACCTCGGATGAAATTCCTATCAACCCGTATCGCGTTGTTTGGGATCTGATGCAGGCGGTCGATCAGACACAAACGATTGTCACCCACGATTCAGGGAATCCGCGTGATCAGGTCCTCCCCTTCTATGAAGCGATTACCCCACACGGTTATATCGGTTGGGGCAAATCCACGCAGTTGGGATATGGACTTGGATTGATCCTGGGTGCAAAGATGGCCGCGCCGGAAAAACTCGCCGTCAATATCATGGGAGACGCTGCCTTCGGTATGGCGGGGATGGACTTTGAAACCGCTGCACGGGAACGAATACCCATCTTGACGATTATGTTCAACAACTCGGCACTTGGCGGCTACGAGAAGCACATGCCTGTCGCAACCGAACGCTTCCGGACCAAATTTCTATCCGGTGATTATGCAAAGGTTGCGGAAGGATTGGGCGGGTACAGTGAGAAGGTCGAAAACCCGGCGGATATTATCCCCGCTATTCAACGTGCCCAAAAAGAGACGGAGGCGGGAAAACCTGCCCTGCTTGAAATCATCACGCGCGAGGAAACTGACTTTTCAATGGGGGCTTAAACATAAAACGTCAGGAGTAGCTGACAAACACCCCATCAAATCTGACTCGTCACTCCTCAAACCCCATCATCGAAGTTCGCAATAGGAAGGAGCTACCTCTCATGGCAGACTATCAACCGCTCGATTTGTCAACGTTATGCAACGCAGGATTGGAAGTTTTAGGCGCGAATACGAATGCGCCGCTTGGCAAACAAGCCTTCCGTGGGCTTCCATTTTTGGTAAACATGGACAGTGCAAAATGTTTCATCGCGCTTAATGATGCGTCGGGGAGCGTGACAATTCCAATTAAGCAATCCGCACGCCGCGTTATCATCGCACACCGCTTGCTAGAGTCAGACCTAATGGAGGGTGGAGCACTAGGGAAGCCTGTCGCAGATTATGTGTTCCGACTAGCAGAAGGTGCCGAAATCCGTATCCCCATCCGCGAGCGATTTGAAATTGCCGATCTCTCCGGTGGCGGAGCGCCATTCCACGCACTCCCGGATCAGAACGACCAACTGATGCCGCGCCATGAAGGGAAATGGGAGGATATGGGTCGCCGTCAAACCGAAGTATCGCGTGGCACGGCACGCGGCTACTATCTGTGGGCTTGGGAGAATCCGCATCCAGACCGCGAGGTCGAATCGCTGGAGATTGTGCCGAGCGGTCCCCGTTTTATCGTCGCTGGTGTGACACTCTCGCACCTCGACGAGCATCCTTTCGTCCGACAAGGTAAGCGTGAAGCGCGCCTGATCCTGACAAACCCTGAAGACGCAGAAAAACCGTTTGACCTTGACGTAGAGGTCGATCGGGGGATAGCAACTTATGTTCATCCATTGCCCGAAACATCAGCCGATGATTTCGTCAACGATGATTTCGCCGGTTGGGGAGAAGCACAGAATCCCAAGTCGAGTCCAGCCTATGTCGAGGTTGCTGCCATTCCGTCAGCGACCGTGACGGTAAAACAGGGCGAGGAAAAGGTGGGTGAGGTTCAATGGGGCGATCTCGAAGAGAAGAAGGTGGTCGAAACCCCACGAATGCGCGTGGAACTCTTAGACCGTGGACGGAATTGGGTTCACGTCAATGTCCTTGATGATGATACAGGCAAACCAATCCCATGTCGCGTTCACTTCCGTTCGCCCGAAGGTATTCCCTATCAACCATACGGACATCACAATCAGGTCAATTCTAACCTCGGTAGTTGGCATATTGACATCGGTGGAGATCTCCGACTTGGACAAATCACCTACGCATACATCGATGGTCGTTGTCAGGGGTGGTTACCGCGCGGCGAAGTTATTGTGGACATCGCACGCGGATTTGAGTATGAACCGCTGCGGACACGGGTGAACATCGAGCCGGGACAACGTGACCTGACTCTGCGCCTCAAACGATGGGTTCACATGAACGCGGAGGGTTGGTATAGCGGCGACTCGCATGTTCACTTCCTTTCTACACAGGGAAGTCATACGGAATCCCAAGGGGAAGATCTCAACATCGTAAATCTACTGCCGTCTCAATGGGGCAACCTCTTCACCAACACGGAGGATTTCACGGGCAGGCCGAGTATCTCGCAGGATGGAAATAATATCGTTTATGTCGGTCAGGAAAACCGGCAGCACTTTCTGGGACATCTCATCCTCTGGGGTCTCAAGGAGCCGGTGATGCCCTGGTGC
>JAKZSX010000135.1:0-4508 GCA_047517405.1 Candidatus Poribacteria bacterium
ACAGGATGGCTTTGTCATCGAACACGGTCCCGACGTTTTCCTATCCACAAAGCCGTGGGCAAAAGCCTTGTCCGAAGAGCTGGGGATCGCCGATCAGTTCCTTAGCACGAATCCAAGGGAGCGACGCAGTTTTGTTCTACGCAAAGGCAAGCTGTATCCCGTCCCCGATGGCTTCTATCTGATGGCACCCGCCTCTTTCTGGCCCTTCGTGCAGACGCCAATTTTCAGCTGGCACGGAAAATTGCGGATGGCACTGGATTGGATCATACCCCGCAGACGAAGCGATGCCGATGAATCGCTAGAAGGTTTCATCAGGCGCCGGCTGGGAAAGGAAGCGTTCACGCGGATAGCGCAGCCGATGATAGGCGGTATCTACACCGCGGATGGAAAGAATCTCAGCCTCAAAGCCACGATGCCGCAATTCCTTGAGATGGAACAGAAGCATCGCAGCATCATCAAAGCCTTGGTCGAACGAAAGAAAGAATCCAAACAAGGGGCTAGCGGCACAAGCGGTCCCCGCTACAGTCTGTTCCTCTCTTTCAAATCTGGGATGCAAACCCTGACCGATACCCTCGCGGAGCGTTTACCTGACGATTGCATACAGATTGGAACAAAGGTCAGTCATCTGGACTACCAGAATCAAGAGGACAAATGGTATGTTCATCTGGCGAATGGGGAACAGATAGAGAGCGATCTGGTCTGTGTTGCGCTCCCCGCACACCGTGCAGCAGGGTTGGTCAAAACAGCTGCTCCGAGCCTGTCGGAGTCTCTCGCTTCTATCCCCTATGCCTCCTCTGCCATTGTGAACCTCGCTTTCCGCCGATCGGATATTGAACACCCTCTCAACGGGATGGGATTTGTTGTGCCCGCCGCTGAGAACCGCTCAATTATCGGATGCACATTCAGCAGCGTCAAGCTTGCGGGCCGTGCCCCGGCGGATTATGCCCTTTTACGGGCGTATGTGGGCGGAGCAGGAAGCAGGGGAGAGTCGTATTTCCGTCGTTCGGAATCGGAGATAGTTGAATCAGTGCTTAAAGAGCTACACGAACTGCTTGGACTCAAAGGTGATCCTCAGTTGGCCCTCGTGTACAAACACCCGAACGCAATGGCGCAATACCATTTAGGACACCTAGATAAGGTGGCGGAAATTGAGGCGCAGGCGAGAAAACTGCCCGGCTTTGCACTCGCCGGAAACGCCTATCGTGGAATCGGCATCCCAGATTGCGTTAACAGCGGGGAAAAGGCGGCATCTCTTCTTCTGGAGCAAGGGTTAAAATGACATTGACTATAACGCTAAGAATCGCATGGATCTGTTTGTTCCTGGCATTCATAACTCCTAGTGCACAGGTAGCGGCTGCTGACGAAATGGGAGAGGAATCAATCTTCGAGCCTAGCTATCTTAACTACGATGACATCTACCGAGATTTTACAAAGAAAAAAATGTGCAAGAGATGCCATCCGGCAATCTGGCGCGAATGGGAAAGATCGATGCACGCTAAGGCGTGGGAGGACCCAATCTATCAAGAAGCCGCGAGTCAGGTCGTAGATCGGGAGAAGAAGTGCGATCCGTGTCATGCTCCTGAACCAATTCTGATTACCGGTATCGGAAAAATGCCGAAGCTGCGGGCTGCGGACCGGGAGTTTGGCGTTTCTTGTATCGTATGTCATATCGATGCACACGGTGCAATGCATGGGCCTCACGAGAGTGCTAATCCGATGTACCACGCGAACGTGACTTCTGAGGCTCACGCCAATCCAACGGCGCTTTGCGCTACCTGCCATGGTCAACCGAGTGTGCCCGAACACAATCAGGTTGATAGTTTCAAAAATAGTCCCGCTGCGCAACAGGGGTTGACCTGCGCTACCTGTCATATGCCCGCTGTCAAACGACGGTTAAGTGTCCATAGCTACGACGACGTTTCTATCCGGCGGCACACATGGATGGGCAGTCGTAGTGTTAATAAGCTTAAAAGTGCCGCAAACCTGAAAATTATCCGAGCAGAGGGCAAAGCAACTGTTCGTCTGACCAATAAGGCGGGGCATCTCCTTCCGGGTGAAGCCTTGCGTGCGATTATCCTCGACATAAAAATCTTCGATGTCAACGGAGCAGTGAGTCGCCATGAGCAAGTTTTCGTTTCCGCCGCATCGAACGAACCTGAAACCAGTCGCATACCACCCGGTGAAACGCGGGAGGTCGTGTATACCCTCAGCGATACAGAGAAGATCGAAGCAAAGCTGCGTTATCGTCTGACACCGACGACCCCAGAAACCGAGTGGATCACGATGGCGGAGGCGAGCCAATAGGCCTGCCCTCGCTTCATGTGACAAAACCGTACCAACAATTCACAGGAGGTAAACTGATAGGATGAAACTCTCGAACCGTTCCGCCCAACGCATGGGTTTATGGAAGCGCGTTATATGGTATCTTATTTTGCTAGCAATAATTCTGATTTTAATCTGGCAGATGCCAGCAATCGTCCGCCGGATCCCCATCTAACTGTTATCGCCAATTCACCAGATGAACGCGGATTCAAATCCGGGCAATCTGTGAAATTCACTTAATCTACAATCTCAATAATAAGGATATACCACTATGCTGAAATCAAAGAATAGATTGGCTTTTGCAACACTCATCACCCTCTGTAGTGTTATCACTCTTATCTGCGGACAAACCGTATCCGCTCAAGATAAGCTCGTTATTATATCGCCACACTGGGAAGGTATCGAAACAGAGTTCGATACCGCATTTAAGACGTGGTATGCCAAGGAGACAGGACGCCAAGTTACTACAGATTGGTTAGACCAAGGCGGATCTTCTACCGACTTCCGCTTCATTGAATCAGAGTTCAAACGGCTGCCCGAAGGTATCGGGATAGATCTCTTTTTCGGCGGCGGGACAGACAATTACCTCAAGCTCGCCGATAAGGGATTGCTCGCTCCCTACAAACTATCAGAAACCCAACTAGCACGAATCCCGAAAGAGATTTTTGGCATTCCCGTTTACGACCCAGAATATCGCTGGTATGGTGCGGCTTTATCAAGTTTTGGAATTATGTACAATGAACAGTTGCGTGTGCTTTTGAATCTACCTGAAATCCAGACGTGGAACGATCTAACGCACCCGAAACTCATCAACCGCGTCGGTGCGGCAGATCCCCGCGAAAGCGGGAGTGCACACATGATGTACGAACTCATCCTGCAAGGTTACGGCTGGGAAAAAGGCTTTGAGTTGATTACACAACTTGGCGGGAATGTCAGAGGGTTTTCCGCAGGATCAAATACAATTCCCAGAGATGTTGGGGCGGGGCAGGTTATCTACGGCATGGCAATTGACTTCTATGCCTACGGTAAGATTGCCGAAATTGGCGCAGACAAAATTAAATATGTTGTGCCGCCAGACGCTGCTGTCGTCAGCCCTGACTCAATTGCTATCCTCAAAGGTGCGCCCAATATGGAAGTTGCTCAGAATTTCCTTGAGTTTGTTCTTTCAGATCAAGCACAAAAACTTTGGCTGTTACGCGACACCGACCCAGAGGGACCGAGGTGGAAAGGCGGGTTGAACCGTAGTAGTGTTATTCCAGCCCTGTACGATGAACTTGGGGACCGCTGTGTTGCCGCCAATCCGTTTACGATGGATCTGAACCCCGTTGATTACGACGCGGTAAAAGGCGGGATACGCTGGGATATCGTGGGGGATCTCATCGGTGCGCTTGTCATTGAGTCGCACAAAGATCTGGTCAATACATGGAAAGCCATCAATAAAAGTGAAGATCCAGAGAAGCGTGCCGCCGCGATTCAGATTTTGGGCCAGATACCAATAACAGAAGCGGAAGCGATGGCACTCTCTCAGGGAGAATGGAAGATGCCAGACTTCCGAAACCGAAAGCTGAAGGAATGGAGAGCGTTTGCTAAAGAGAAGTTCAAGGAAGCGAAGAAATCTGTGAAGTGATAAGGTGCACTCAATTTACTAGCACGTAGTCGGGCATCTTGCCCGACCTCACAACAATCCGCATCGGTTGGGCTAGGAAGCCCAACCTACAAAATACCCTGTCACTCAAGACAATCAAGAGGCTGATTGCTTTTTGAGGCGTTCCACGGCTTTACATATCGTAGTGATGTACCTGCGAAAATGAATTAGAAGAATTTCCTGATCTTCCCCTAACCAGCTTTGATCGACGGTCTTAGGGTGCCCTGCTTCGTTGCGGTTCTCACGATATAGATCACCTAGTAGGACCAACCGTTTCCTCAACTCCGTTTCAAACGTTGCATCATTTGGAAAAATATCGCTTAATATACTACCTGAAAGATATTTGGTCAGGTCAGATATGTTCCGCCTTCTCTTCTGAATTGGTTGTTGATACTTGGAGCAGAAGGATTCTATGGATTCTGCCAACCAGAGTATGGCTCTCTCTGAAGCAGCGCCGAGACAAATCACAGACGAAATGTATAGTCCCTCTTGGTAGGCGCGTAGGCTTTCAAGATAATATTGCCTAACGACATCATCAAGG
>JAKZSX010000136.1:0-5611 GCA_047517405.1 Candidatus Poribacteria bacterium
GGTGCCGCGGTCTGCATCGTAGAACCGGGCAATTAGGTTTATGGTAGTTGTCTTACCCACTCCGGATTTGCCCACGAGTCCAATCATCTCCCCCGGTGCAACGTCAAGGTCCACTTCGTGGAGGACCGGTTTACTCTTGTCATAGCCGAAGGTGACATCTTTGAAGGTGACCCGTCCTTTTATTTCTGCTAGCGAGGTCGCCTCCGGATCATCGTAGGCTTCGGGTGTCGCATCAATGACCTCGAAAATGCGTTCCGCACCGGCAAAAGCTCGTGTCATCCAGCTATTGACCCTGCCAAGCCACTCCAAGGGACCGTAGACGAGCCACATATAATGTGAAAACGCCGCGAGGGTGCCTAGGGTTAAGTTGCCTCTAAGTACCTCTACTCCCCCAACCATCCAGATGATCAATCCCCCGCATCCGGTTAGGAAGCTTGTCACCGCGAAGAATACAAGCCAGTGACGTGCCGTTCTCCTAGAAATCTGCATCAAATGGGTGTTTTTCTTTTCAAATTCCCGTATCTCCCGGGCCTCCTGGGCAAAAGCCTTTACGACATGGATACCGGCGAGTGCCTCGTTTAATCGGGCACTGAGATGCGCCCAGCTCTGACCATGCTTGTTGAAAATTCGTCGCATGCGCCGCCAGAAGAACCTTCCCCAGATAATGATGAGAGGAATGGGAATTAACACGCAAAGGGTAAGCTGCCAATGCATCCAGAAGAGGAAGCCGAGTATGCCGAAAATCATCAGGGCATTGATTATCATGTAGGGCAGTCCATCGACAAGAAATTCGCGCAGCATGTCGCTGTCCCGGGTTACACGAGACATCAGCGCCCCTACCTGACGCTTATCGTAAAATTGTATTGAGAGCATCTCCAGCCGCCGATAAAGATGGCTTCGAATATCTGCTGTTACCCGCGCGCTCAGCCAACTTACTATCCAGCCGTGCACCAACTCCGAACCCCAACGGAGCAGGCGAGCAGCAATCAACCCAAGCACGCACAATCCTAGAAGTGCCGCCCTGTTGTCGATACTATCAGCCGTTCCCTCCGGTGGTAAGAAGACATTATCAACGATGTGCCGCGTAATTTGCGGTGAGATCAGCTCCGAACCGATAGTTGCTAGCGAGACGAGTGCTAGGAAGCCAGCACGCCATTTATAAGGTTTCAAATAGCCGGCAATTCGCCCTAATGTTGCAAATCGACGGATGCAAGCTGTGCAGATTCCGTTCTTCTCAGGCAACAGCCTACCACATTTGGGGCACCGCGTTTGGTCAAGCTCCGTGTTAATAAAAAATTCGTCTTGTTGGCGGAGTTGCTCAAGCCCACGTGCGACCTCAGAGAATTTTTCCGCAAGTGAGCTAGAGTAAGGCACGAAGAGGGTCGGCTGCTTTTCTCGTTCGATTTCCAAGCGTCCCCCTCCAACCAAGGGTTCGGTCTGGACACTCATTAACTCCTTGATGGGGACGTCAACAACTCCATCGACCCCTTCCGCAGGGGCTAGAATCACTCGCCTATCCGTGACGACGACCCACTGCTCCCCAAAGGTTCCATCAGGATTCAGATCGGTAGACACACGAATGAACTCTTCTTCTTCCTGAGTCAGCACATTCCGAATTTTCTGTCTGACTGCATCAGGCATCTGTTCGAGCAATTTCATCATAATCTCATCCGATCCGTCGTAAAAGTTGCTTTGAATCCCAATCCCATTGAGGCAGCCACACTTTACTATTTTAGGTGATGGATTCTTGGCATATCAATCACAAGGTGGAAACATCGGTCGATGTTTCGCGGGTGGCGACATGGCAATGATCTGGTCGCCCCGCCAGTCAATAGTGTAGTTTTCAAAGCATATACTCTCCACCGTCCGTGCTTCACGCATTGGGAAAGTAATAATACTTGATGAAGGTGTCCCATTACCAATGTTAAGTAGATATGACTGGATGAATATCTTCGGAGATTCCACACCGTTGACTTTCAGGCAAACATCTTTCTTATCCACCCAAGACGGAATACGCACCAGCAGCGTCCGCCCACTTCGGTTTTCAATTTCAAGCCGCCCTGTCTGGGAAAGATGACTGGTGAGGCGCACCCCTTCCGCCTCATGGCTGAACAGCAGATTGATGCGCACGCCGGTAGCGTCTGAAGTAATGATGGACGACAGAGCTTCACACATCCCATCCACAGCACCAGATGTAATATCATACGTTGCAATAGTAGCATCTGGATGCAGGAGGTAATCATTGGGGGTTGGAAAGCTGAAGCCGCCGCGCAAACGTGAGGCGCGGCGATGACGGCTATCATCTGTTTCATCAAGGTCGTCGGGTAGGTCATCTACATTGATAACCTGTGAAGGTAGCAGATGTCCACGAAGTATGCGTTCTGCATCCTCGAAGTAATTACTCCAGCCGGCGTGACCCAAAAGCAAGGCAGCGCGCAGCAGGTCGCCGGTGTTGTTGGATTCGCCGCGGGGGTGGAATTTATGCAGCGATTCCATCGACCAACCGAAGCTGCTGTTAAAACGTGGACATCCGACGTCGTAGATGGCTTTGACTCTGCTCAACAAATCTGCGTCGTTGGTGAGTAGGGCGAAGTCAAGCATTCCAGCAACCATGGCGTTGAGGGAATGACCATGCGTTCCCGCTTCTTCCTTAATCCTTCCTTCGGGTGTAAAGCAGTGTTCCAGCGCATAGGAAGTCAGGAGTCCTGCCAATTCTAGGGCGGCTTCATCGCCTGTGACGCGATAGTTCCGAATTAGTGCATCAACGGCGCGACCTTCTTGCGATGGCTGGTGGTTGTAATCTGAGGCGTAAGAGGGAAGACGGTCAAGTTGGATGGCACCGTCGTCATCCAGTGCAGCGCGGACGGTCCGAATCATCCGCCGACTCCATTCTCGCGCCCGCTCGTCACCGCGATGGATAAGACCGTTCAGAGCGTGTGTGGATTCTCGTATGTTGTGGAGATGGACGAAACGTTCACCTGTATCGTTATCCGCTGTGCCGGGCAGGTTGTCCGTCTCATCGAACAGCGCGATCTGAAGATCGGCAAGATCCCTCCAGATAGCTTCGTCCACGCATTCGCCTGTGGCACGCTCCACCATACCGATAGCGTGAATGGCTCTGGCGACAGCGTGACACCAGTCCCATGCGCCGGAGTGACTAAACGGCTTCAACCGCCCTTCAGCAAAGCCGATAGACCAGTACGGCATGTGCTTATTCGTCGGGTCAAGCCCACCGACAAGCGAATTCAACCCCAGTCGAATATGATTCAGAATATCTACCGGTTCAAGATGCTGCATCTATTATGCTTTCCCTTTCAGTTGATTCCCAATCCGTATTTACACAACATGCGAGTGGGTCGGCAAATCGTCATGACTATGTTCTATGATACTGTGGTGATGTTCGCCAGCTTCCTCGACCGGATCAATATGAATAACCGCCCTAGAAAGATAGTCCAAGTGATGGAAGAGCTGATGTTGAACCTCCTTGGCTATTGTATGTCCCTCAGCGACAGAAAGGTCCGGCATCACGGCGACATTCACTTCCGCATGTAGCCGGTGGCCGATCCAGCGGCTGCGAACATCTGTTACCTCTTCAACACCCTCAACATGGTGAGCGGCGTGGTTTATCTCATCAATTACGTCAGTTTCCACACCGTCCAATAGGCGGCTAAACACCGCTTTTCCTGACTGTAACACAATCCCAAAAATTGCGATGGTGATAAGTACCCCGACGATGGGATCCGCAAGCGGATAGCCGAGCCATATCCCAATCGCCCCCGCCAGCACCGCGAGACTTGTCCACCCATCAACGCGTGCGTGGTAGCCATCTGCAACAAGCGCAGCACTCCCAATCTCTTTGCCAACCTTAAGCCGAAATATCGCAACCCCTTCGTTGCCGATAAAACCGATCACTGACGCAGCAGCAACGATCCAAAGGTGTCCAACAGTTTTAGGGTTAAAGAAGCGATTAATCGATTCGTACCCTGCAACAATCGCGCTGAACAGTATCGTAAGCACAATTGCGATACCCGCCAAGTCCTCGACACGCCCATAACCGTAGGTGAACCGTTTGTTCGGTTTCAAGCGGGCGAAGGAGAAAGCAATCCACAAAGGAATCGCAGTCGCCGCATCGCCAAAATTGTGGATCGTGTCAGCGAGCAGTCCAACACTACCGGAAAGTATAACCACGCCGACCTGTAACACCGCGGTTACCATCAGTCCTAAGAAGGACCACTTTATTGCCCAGATGCCGCGCCCCGTGGTTATAATAGACGGGTCAATGACGCCGTGTGTATGGCCGTGTTCTCCATGGTCGTGGTCATGATCATGATGATCGTGATCTTCATGGTCGTGGTGGTGATGGTGATGCCCGCCGTGATGATGGTGCGCTTTTTTCCTAAACATTAAGAACCACCTCCTACGGGTTAGTGGGCGTGTTAGAGAATAACCCCTGAACGGTTACCAGTTTCGTTTCCACAGTGTTCTTAATCTCGTGGCAAAGGCAAGTGAATTTTCGCGCTGTCGCGTGATTGTGATTGCAATGCCCCTAGCATAATTTCCAATGTGTGTCGAGCGCGGCGCGGTGGTGAACTGCTCGGTACATCGTTCCAAACCATTTGGGCAAGTTCCCGGACAGGATAAATCAAAGTATCACCGAAGAAGTCTCCATAGGTTTCGCCTTGAGGTGCCGGTGCTTCCGTCGCTGTCCCTTCGGGCTGATCTGTCTTCCAGGCTTTGCAATGACTGTCGTTCAAAACATAGCGACCATTTGGTCCTTGGAGATCGAATTCGCAACCGGCGGGCGTCATCTTGGCACTGTTCACGATGCCGCGCACCCCGTTGGCGAACTCAATAAGAATCGACGATGCCGGATCGAGGGCAGGGTCGTGCCCGCCTTCCCCCTTGTACTCAACGCCGTAGTCCTCAAAGCCTTGTTCGTGTGCGGCGATGAGCCAGACCGGGGCTGCATCGGCGAAGTAGCAGACCGCGTCAATTAGATGGGTGCCGTTACGGAAAAGCATTGACCGGCGTCCCCCCATGTGTGCAACAATGCGAGTCAGTCCACCGATCTCACCCTCCCGAACCGCAGTTCGCACCGCTTGGTATAGCGGCAACCAACTCCGCGTATGGTCCACCGACATCTTGGTCCCGTTCCGCTCAACTGTTTCAATAATCCGATCGGCATCGTCAAGATTGATTGTCAGCGGTTTCTCACAGAGAATCCCCTTGACCCCGGCGTCCGAGGCATCGCAGACCGGGTTGGTGTGATAATCGTCCGGCGTCGCCACGCTGACGACATCTAGATTCTCCTTTTCGAGCATGGCGCGGTAGTCATTGTACTCGCGGACAGAGCCGCGTGTAATCTTTGAACGCTCAAAGAAGCTATCAAGGACATCAGGTTTCAGGTCACAGACTGAGACGAGTTCAAATTCGGAGGCATTGGCATAAGCATATCCATGATACGCTCCCAAGCCACATCCGATAACGCCTGCCCGTAATTTTTCATTGCTCATCGTTCACCTCGTTATGTTAGTTTTTCTTACAGCTCAACAGGTTGGGGTTGAGGTAGTCCTACGGGGAAGCCGTAGGGAAGATCGTTGCGATCCGCGGG
>JAKZSX010000137.1:0-9305 GCA_047517405.1 Candidatus Poribacteria bacterium
CCCGGTTGAAGTCCTGTGACACCTTCACCCAATTCGATGACGGTGCCGCAGGTTTCGTGACCGGCGGCAAGAGTATGCGATTGATTCCAGTGACCAAAATAGCTGTGGAGATCGCTGCCGCAAATTCCGGTCTGCCTGGTATCAATCCCGACGTATCCCGGAGCGGGCGGGGTGTATTCCACCTCTTGGATGTTAATCTGTTCGATCCCTGTGTAAATCGCGGCTTTCATTATATTCATGGAATTTCTCCTTCAACGCATAGGGATTACTGTGAAGTCCCTCGTTTGCGCAATAACTCACTCCTAACGTTCAAAGCTCCGAGCCTTTGCCCTCTTTCTTTTTGCCTCTTTCTGTTTTCGATTCCTTTTTTCAGAAGGCTTTTCATAGAAACGTCTGTTTCTAAGATCCGCGATAGAGCCGTCCGTCTGAAGTTTCCGTTTCAAATCTCTCAGTGCTTTTTCGACATTATTATTGTGAACTTTTATTTCCATGCTTACTTCTCCTTATGTTGTCCAACTGACAAGATGTCACTGCTAACAGAATTCCATCACATTAACGCTTTATATCATACTGCCGCATTTTGCGATGCAAATTTGTGCGTTCAATGCCAAGCTGTCTAGCAGTTTCAGTGATATTCCAACCATTTGTTCCAAGGCAGTTTCGGATAAAATGATGCTCAAATTCGTTTTTTGCCTTTCTGAGTGGTGTGTCCGTGCTAATCTGAGAGGGATTGTCGCTATGATTGAGTTCCACAGGCAAATCGTCAACCTCTACGGTTTCACGCGGGCACAAGATGACAAGCCGTTCCATCATGTTGCGAAGTTCTCGGACATTGCCGGGCCAACTGTATCCGCTCAGAACCTCCAGCACCTTTTCGCCCATCGTCATTTTCGATTTCTGATTTTCACGACAAAATCGAGACAAGAAATGATCGATGAGTAACGGGAGGTCTGTAACCCGCTCACGCAAAGGCAGGATGTGGAGGGGCACAACATTCAATCGGTAGTAGAGATCCTCACGAAAATTGTCGCCCTGAATCTCCTCCTGCAAGTTTTTGTTCGTCGCAGAGATGACACGGACATCAACACGAACGGTCCGCCCACCGCCGACCCGCTCAAATTCTTGCTCCTCAAGGACACGGAGCACCTTCGCTTGCGTTGACGGACTCATATCGGCAATTTCGTCGAGAAAGATTGTGCCGCCATCAGCCTGCTCAAATTTCCCGATGCGCCGACTGGACGCGCCGGTGAACGCGCCACGCTCATGCCCAAAAAGCTCGGATTCAATGAGATCTGTGGGGATAGCCGCACAATTTACTTTGACAAAAGCGGCTTTATGTCGTAGACTGAAACTATGAACGGCGTAAGCGACCAATTCCTTTCCAGTGCCGCTTTCGCCGGTGATGAGGACGCGCCCATTGGTCGGCGCGATCTGTCGAATTTTTGTCAGGATTTCCTGCATCGGTCGGCTAGTGCCGATGATTGGACGTTCAAAATCGCTGTTTTCCTGTGCGAGTTGTGTGCGTCTGCGTTCAATTTTTTGGACAGCTTCCTCTACTTTAGCTAGCACGATATCTAGCGAAAGGGGTTTTCCCAAGAAATCGAATGCCCCCATACTCCCAGCTTCCAATGCGAGTTCAAAGGTGCCGTGACCGGTGATCATGATGACTTCTGTATCGGCGGATATCTGCTTAATCCGCCGTAGTGTCTCAATGCCGTCAAAGCCGCCGGGCATCAAGATATCGAGAAACACTAAGTCGATCTGCTCACTTGCAACGCAGCGAACCCCTGCTTCACCACTACAAGCCGTTACAACGTTGTATCCCTCGTCTTCTAAAATACCTTGTAGTGATTCGCAGATGCTAGCTTCATCGTCTATGATTAGTATATTTGGTTTGAATTGTTGTTTCATAACATCGATCCAAGATTCCCATCTTTGAGGAGGAACGGCTCCTATCCCGGTTGTAGCCCTAAAAAATGTTAGAAACAGTACAAATTCATGAGAATCTCAACGTGCTCCACCAATTTACTGAGAAACCTAACCGTGATTTGACCCATTGATTTGGTAACAGGGATGCTCGATTTCTGTCTGGATTTTGTATTCGTAAAAAAATTATTGTTTTTACGTCAAACAGTGCTTATAATTGGTTAAACTTTGGGGATTTTGGCACGTCTCTATGTTATCATAGCATAATTACCTATGCAGATTCAACAGAATTGTAGAAATATCGCCTTCATCTCAGTCAAGGTGGAATGAAAGGGACATCATCTCGCCCTTATCACCAACCAATCCTCCTTTGCGCGAGATCACTCGTACAATGGAGGCACCCCGGTGACGTTTCAATCTACTATTTTCAAATATAGAAAAATGGCGAACCCGTCAACGAAATAGTGAAACGTTGAAGTACTATCCACGTTATTCTTTTAGCTATGACCAGAATACACACGCATTTATTTACTTACAGTTTAATCAGTTTCCTATTACCCGTGTCTGTGTCATTCGCAGCGAGAACTTATGATGTCAGTTATTCTTGGGGGGCTAAGAAACAGAGTGCCGAAGTATATGCCACCAAAGTTAAGAAGGTATTAGGTCCGGATATTGCGAAGCAGATCAAGGTGGTACAGGACGGGAGGAAGTACGGCGTCATCTATGATCGGAATGGTGATTATGAGACAACCCGTCGGGTGGCAGCAAATCATGCGAAGCTGCTTTATCAAGCAGGTGTAACGAAAGCAAAAGGATCTAGCGCTGCCTACGCAATACCGAGTCTGGATTACTCGTCTATACCAAGCAAGCGCAGATCTCAGCCTCAGCGACCCCAGCCTCGACGATCTCAACCCCGGCAATCCCAGCCTCAACCATTGACTATTACCTCGGATTCCAACCTAGAGGAGAGCATCGATCAATACATCAAGGTATTGCGGAACAAACGTGTGCTTGCAAGCACAGATCGGACTAGCTTTGTTGTCTACGACGTGACTAAGCAGAAAAAAGTGGTTTCGATCAACCAAGACCAGACAATGATGGCGGCTTCGTTAATCAAGAACTTTGTTATGCTCGCTTACTTTCATGAGGTGAAACATAAACGGCTCGAGCATACCAATAAGAATCGTCAGCAGCTCCGTCGGATGATTCAGAACAGTGCCAATACATCAACGAACTATTTCATAAGATTGCTCGGCGGTCCGAGTGGCGTGGCTCGAATCTTAAAATGGAACTATCCATATTTCAAGCAGACCCGCATCGTTGAATATATTCCCGCCGGCGGCAGAACTTATCGAAACATGACTTCAGCACACGAGCTGAATGTGTTCTACAACCAGCTGTGGCTTGGGAATCTGCCGTATTCAAACAAGATGAAATACTATCTAGGACTTCCAAACGGCGATCGTATGCACGATCGAACCTGTCTGCCGCCAAATGTCCGTGTATACCACAAGACCGGAACCGTCTACGGCTTGGTCGGCGACAGTGGTATCTTGGCTATTACCGATTCGGAAGGAAAACAGCGAGCTTACATCTTTACCGGCATGATCGAGGATCAGACCAAAACCAGCAATCACAATCGCTCCGAAGCTTTTGGGGTATGGGTGCAACGTCGATCCAATACGTTACGACGCGTATCGGAAGCGGTTTATGAGTACATCTACGAAGTCCACTATGGCGGACAGTTTGATTGTCGCAACCACACAGCCCAACACGTGCAGCACTAATCGCGGATACGTTACACCCGCTTCCGCGATGATATGACCCTCACGCAGAAACAGTCCCTCCATCTCTATGACCGCTTGAACACCTCCAAACCTGCGCGGGCTGCCTGTAAAAGCAGGTAGTAATCGGGACCGTAGCCCAAAACAGTGAAACCTTGTACTTGCCGCCGCTGCAACCCCTCCGGTGTGCTCTCTCCAAACCCGATGGCAACGTCGGCCTCGCGACCAACCGCTAGGGCGCGTTCGATGACCGCGTCAGTCTCTGGAAACGGCATGTGCAGCGGGTTCAATCCCATTGACAGGCACAGATCCCACATACCGATATATAACACGTCAACCCCAGGCACAGCCGCGATTGCCTCCAAGTTTTCCACAGCCTCCCTAGTCTCAATGAGCAAGAAGACCAGTATATTGTCATTCGCTTGGTAGAAATAGTCCTCATTGTCAACCGTGTATTGCGAGGCACGTAAGGGTCCCCAACCGCGTCTACCTTGCGGCGGGTAGCGCGTAGCATCGACGATAGCCTGTGCTTCATCGGCTGTCTTTACCATCGGCACAAGAACACCCATGCCGCCTATGTCCAGCGCCCGTTGGATGAAGACCGGATTGGCAGAAGGGATGCGGACAATGGGGATGGTTTCGGTCCCGTTCATCGCCATGAGCATGTGCTCAATCTGCGCGGAATCGAGTGCGTTATGCTCCGTTTCGATAACGAGCCAATCATACCCAGCGTGTGCCAAGAGCTCGGCAAGGTTTGGACTGCCCAACCCCATGAAGCAACCGATGGTCGGTTGGCCGGAGCGGATTTTTTCTCGGACCCAGTTCGTTCTCATCTTGATAATTCTCCATTTTTTTACGTTGTCGAAGCCGTAGCCGGGTTTGAGCGGAATCGGAACGTTTTTCTTAAATGCCCGGATAGTTCAGTGGCATCCCTGTCTTTCCCAAGTCGTAGTGCGTGATGTGCCAACGTCCCAAGTTCGCACTGAGAAAGAGATCGCGGTTCTGACCGCAGAAGGCGATATTCGTTGGGGCAGCAATCGCTGTGCCTTCGTAATCCTCTGCCAAGACGTCGAGTTGCCCGTCCGGTGCCAGTCGATAGATCCGATCGGGACGGTAGCAGGAGATGTACAAGTTTCCTTCCGTGTCAAATGCCAACCCGTCAGGCACAGTCTCCGGTAAGTGGACTAACGTTTCAACCTCTCCAGCACCCCCATCCGCTTTGATTTCAACCCGGTCAACACGCGGTGGATTGAGACTCATGACGACATAGAGATATGCACCCGCAGCATCCAACGCCACGCCGTTCGGAAACTGAGCCAAACTGCGACACCAGACCTCTCCCTTCCCGCCTGGGGCAATACGAAAGATGCAACCGTTATCCTCTTTCCACCCACCGGAGTGAGACACATACAGATTGCCGTGGCGATCGAAGACAGGATAATTTGCTCCTTCGAGCGACTGCTCGTCGGTACCATCGCAGTAGACGCTGACCGTCCCATCCGGCTCAACCCGTTTAACGCCGCCGCTACAAACATAAAGGTGGTGTTTCCCGTCTTGGGCGATACCGCCCACGAATCCACCGGTATTGGCGAACTCTTCAAATTCCTTCTGTTCCACACTAATCCGGTACACCTGACCCAGCTCGCCGCCGGCATACGCAAAGCCGTCGCAGCCCCAGCTGATACATTCGGGGTGGTCCAATCCACCGGTAAAACCGCCTATCAAAACAGAGACCTGTGTTTCTGTATCAAGAAGTGCCATAATCTATTACCTCCATTGATGAGTTCGTCAAGATATTTTAACCTAAGTTCTGTTGACATTTGACAAATTGAACTCATTTCCGTTCCGTGAGCATTTTGGGCAGGCACAAGACCTGCCCCTACAAATTATCGAGCCTAACCCGTAGGGGTTGGGTCTCCCAACCCACTGGGCGAGGAAACCTCGCCCCTACCATTGCGGACGTATCGGTAGCGGTTGATTCAACCTGTCTTTCGCTCCAGCGGATCTATAGAAGGGTGACATGTTCAATCCTTGCGCAGATACCCGGAAATCCACCATACCGATCCTGGTTCATTGAGCCTAGAACGGACAATGGCAGGACCGGGTATTTGGAACGCACTCAACTTTTTTGGCCCCAGCGGGGCGACATGTGTGCAGTTAAATTGTCGAGTTTCCACACTCGACACTTATAGGAAATAATTGCAAGTGGAATCCGCTTGACATTATATAGGCATGCACACAAATGTCAACGAAAAACAGTTAGCAGTCTAAGTTCACAGTGATAGGAAACACGCCACACACAGTAAGCATCGAATCCAATCTTTTCGAGGAATCGGTAGATGTAGCCTCATTGGATACGCGTATTCAGCCAACCGCTCATCTGTATATTTCTATCGGATATCCGCTTGACTTTACGCAGAACAGCTGGCAAAATAAGTGGTATGTATTATATTAAATCCATTCGTAATTCAATGAGAGATTAGAAAGGGAAACGGATATGGAACGGAAGAAGATACTTATCACCGGCGCGGCGGGCAAAATCGGACGGGTGCTGCGAGATGGGCTGAAAGACGATTACGATTTGCGACTCCTCTACCATAGGACTGTTCTGCCGGCAGCACCGGGGGAAGAGGTCCATATAGCGAGCATCAAAGATCTTGACAAAATGGTGGAGGTCGTAGACGGCGTGGATTCGGTCGTTCACATGGCAGGGGATCCCGAGGTTGGTGCAACGTTTCAATCGGTCTACGAGAACAACATCCTAGGCACCTACTGTATCTACGAAGCAGCCCGGCGGACTGGGACGCCTCAAGTGATTTTTGCCAGCACCAACCATGTGACCGGAATGTATGAACAGGAAGGTGTCTACACAACGCCTGAAATGCCAGTGCGTCCCGATAGCCACTACGGTGCCAGCAAAGCCTACGGTGAAGCACTGGGCAGATACTATGTCGATGAATTCGGGCTGTCGGTGCACTGCTTGCGCATCGGAACTTTCCAGCCGGTGGAGTCGGTGCAAAACCGGACAAGCGATCGCATCCTGTCCACTTGGTTGAGCCACCGAGATATGGTGCAGATGACCAAACGGAGCATCGAGGCGGCATCGGTGAAGTTCGGCATCTACTACGGCATCTCAAATAATACGCGCGCCTACTGGGACACCGAGAATGCCCGAAAAGAGATTGGCTACGCACCCGAAGACAACGCCGAAGATTACGCCTGAACGCTGTTCGCAGATAAAATTGTCCCCATGACGTTTTGGGTATCGCTCAGATCGTCAAAGAGTGCATCCGGTTGATATGGTGCTAGTGCTTCACTAGAGTATTGACCGGTAGCCACGGCGATGGCATACGCCCCCGCGTGACGAGCGCACTCAATATCACGGGGTGTATCTCCAATAATCACGATATCTTTGCCGGCGAACCGCTCACCCGTTTGTTCAAAAGCGCGAGATGCAGCGATAGCCGGTAGTGCATTACGAGAACGCGCATCATCCCCAAATGCGCCCAATTGGAAAAAGGGGTTCAAATTAAAAACGTCTAGTTTCGCAGCTGCACCGCCCTTGTTGTTGCCAGTTAAAAGCCCGATTAAACACGCCTTGTGATCTGCCACAGCTGAAATCAATTCTCGTACGCCATCGAACAGCCTGACATTCGCGCCTTCCGCTTTGCATCCTTCTCTCAAAAGTTTAGCGATACGGTCAAAAATATCGGGCAGTAGCTGTTGGACGGTGGCTTCGGGAAGCACACCCTCTAAGATATCATGCACAATCTGCGTGTCCATCATCCCTGACATCCGCACCCGCCCAAGTTCGGGGGTTGGATTGTCCCCGAACATTCCCTTTTCGTGGCAGACCTCCTCAATTGCTTGGTAAAGCACCCGACCTCCGATTCCGTCCGTACTCAGTATCGTGCCATCAATATCAAATAAAACCAGTTTTCTCATCAGAATCTTCGGGATGGAGACCCCATCCTTTAGGTTGGGGAGGAAATCCCGCCTCTTTTTTTTCTAAAAAATCACTTTTTTCTCAAGAAAACTTAATAGACCTACAACTAAAATATTTAGTAACTCGATGGCTTAGGAAAAACGCTCGTTTCTCGCTCTCCTCCCAACGTAGTAGTTGGAAGGCTTTTGTTTGTCTGAGGCTTTACCCGGAAGGTGAACCTGTGATAGCACCGCTACACGGAGAATCTTTCTAAAGGGGAGCTACTTCCCTTCGGTGGCGGGTATGTAAAGTTACGAGCTAAGACCGAGAAACTCAGTAAATCCCGGGGAACGGGCAACAAGCCCTATCCCTTCAGGGTGGGGTAGTTGACCTATTGTAGTTGCCCTCAAGTTGTTTTGTCAGCCGTTTTGCATATTTCACGTTAGAATTTGGTATCATTCCCTTTATAAAGCCGCTCGCCACGCACTAGCACCCGCTTCGGATTATCAAGAGACAGTTCATCAACGGTGTGATAACCCAGTGTCATGCTCATACGCGTGCCATCTGTCCGATTTCTGCCAGCAGCATGAATCATCATACTGTCAATGGCGAGCAATCCACCGGCGGTCATGGGGACGGGGACAACCTGACCCAAAGCAATTTGATGCACGAGATCTCCATCATTCAGATTCACGAAGTCCGGCAATACGTGCGATCCCGGCACCACATGGGTGCACCCGTTTTCCAAATGGGTATCCTCAAGGTAAACCAGTACCGTTACAATGGTGCGCGACCAATGCCTCACATCGCGATGGAGTTCTAACGAGGCAGTTGAATCTCGGTCACGAAGATAAACGTGGTTATGTCGGTTGCGAACAAAATCAATATTGGGACCCAATAACGATTCCAACGGATTGAGGATTTCGTCACATACGACCGTCTCTTGAAAGATGCCGCCGCGCCCCCACAGATCGGAGATGCGAATCACCCGCCCGTCTTTATTACGCGCAACCGGTTCAACCTCCTCCCGAATGTCTTTTAACGCTGCTGCTTTCAGTGATTCCACAAGGTCATCGTTCAACCGCGTCGGTAATTTGATGAAGCCGTTATGCCGAAAAAGTTGTACTTCTTGAGGTGTGAGTGCGATGGTGACTCCCCCTGTTCTTATTTTGACGTTGATAGACTGATAAAGAATCTGCACCAGATTTGCTAGCCCTCTGGTCTCTGCAGGCTACGTAGGCTTAAAATCGTTGCCGGGACCAGATGATCCCCTCTCTCGCGTCGTCATAAACTCAAGCAGCACCGGCAACCCTTCTTCTTCAGTAACACGCCGGGCACGCTGGAACGCCGGAACAATTTCCGCGGGGTGTTCAATCCGCTCCCCACGACCGCCCATCGCCCGCGCGAGATCTGCATAATTGCTGCCGAGATTGCTGATCTGATACTCCGCTTCGGCAACCCCCCTCGCTTCGCCTGCCATCCCACCATTGTTAAACAGCGCCGTGATAATAGGGATCCTTTCCCGCACGGCGGTTTCAAAGTCCAACCCGACCATGCCAAACGCTGTATCGCCCGTGACATAGGTGCAGACTTTTTCCGGCTTCGCCAGCTTGGCACCGATAATGAGACCCAAGCCGGTGCCTAGCGCGTGGGAACGTCCCCAACCGATA
>JAKZSX010000138.1:0-4028 GCA_047517405.1 Candidatus Poribacteria bacterium
GGACACTTTCGTTCCAATCTGCTACCACCTCTTTGTCAATCGACCCGCCCTTTTGCTGGAGAATCCAACTCTCAAATTCGAGATAGTTCGGCATATTATCCCGCACGTAGGAAAGCGTCGTCTCTTTGTCTAAATCTAAAATTTCGAGGATCGATGTGTCAAGCCCTCCGCTACAGTCGGGATATTCGGCGTCAAGCAGTCCCGCTTTTCTAAGGGTAACTTTCCACCAGAGACGTGGAAGTTGGCAGGCACCTAATAGACCATAGCCGATGTTGCTAATAAGAGGAACCATATCATACTCCTTGTCTTAATTTAATCTTGGTAAATTTGCCCTCAACTCTTTCTAATTTCAGAGGTTGTTTTGTCCATTGTATCACGATTGCGCTGACTGCATCAACCCCAGATCGAGTTTCTATTTAATCTTGACAATATATCACGTTTCGCATATTCTGTATCAATCGGATTTTTAAGATAAATTTCGCAGTGTCTAATTCTGAGGAGAACAGAGATGGCAGAAAAAACTTCAGCAAGCACCGCGCAGCATCGAGAGATGGCTGCGGAACACGGTCCGGTGATCGTAGCAATCGTTACCGTCAGTGATACACGTACACCGGAAACAGATAAAAACGCAGCATTCCTCCGTGAACAATTGGCGGCTGATGGAAATAAGGTCGTGGGATATCGCATCATTAAAGATGAACCGGATCAGGTCAAAGCTGTGCTGGACGAATTTGCAGCAAGCGACGCGCACATGATTCTTTTTAACGGAGGCACAGGTATCGCCCCACGTGATACAACCTTTGATGTGTTGAATCAAGCCTTAGAGAAAACCCTACCCGGTTTTGGTGAGCTCTTCCGAATGTTTAGCTACGACCAAGTCGGAGCAGCCGCGATGTTATCGCGTGCTACCGCCGGCGTGTACCGAGGGAAAATAGTTATCTCGACGCCCGGCTCAACCGCTGCGGTACAGTTAGCTTGGGAAAAACTGATTGGACCAGAGTTGCAGCATCTGGCGTGGGAAGTCGGCCGATAGGAAAATAGGGATGTTTTGTCAATTAGACTGCTTTTCCTTCGCCACCCCGTGGCAGATATGACAGTTACCGACGTTGAGATGTGGCATGGTTGGTGATTTCTCTGTTCCGCGAAGATGACACTTTAGACAAGCAGCTGGATCTGTGTAAGTCTGGTGATCTGGAATGTCGGAACGAGCAGGGGCCGCGTTGAAGAAAAGGATGATCATTACAATTGTAAAAATAATTCCGATGACGCTGACAATAACCAACAGCGTTCGGGCACTGGCTTCTTCCGTTGGCACGTTTCAGTCCTTATAGTTTATTGAAATCAAGATAGGAAAATCGAAAATTGAAATCGAAAATTGAAGTTAGTTACAAACCCGAAACGCCGGATGCTATCGGACAGGGTATCCTTCAAGACATCGCCGATCTCGGGCTTGCCGGTGTGGAATCCGTGCACACCGTTCAAATCTACTGGATCGAAGGCGATATTAATTCAGATGCAATCGAGCGTGTGTGTGCGGAACTCCTTGCTGATCCGGTGACACAGAATTATGTCTATAACCATTCTGACAATCGTAACCCAAGACATTCCGTATGGACCATCGAGGTGCGGTTGAAACCAGGGGTAACAGATGCTGTTGGTGATAGTGTTCTCAAGGGGCTGCGCGATATGGGAATTCCAGATGTCCAAGCCGCACAAACAGGGCAGAAGTACCGGATACACGGATCCCTAAATCAAGCCAAACTTGAGATGATTGCACAGCAGCTTCTTGCGAACGAAGTTATACAAATATTTGAAATCTGGCAGGGCTAGCGTATTGTCCGCCTGTAAGCGCTTGCTTCCTGATCCATTAAGGCACTGCTAACATCATTTCTTACCCACCAGTTTTTTGGTCTTCCATGTCCCTCGTCTAAACCACAACCACATCAACACGCCTTGTACAACATTTGATAACGCGATGCCAATCCAGACTCCCTTAATTCCCACTAAATAGGAAAGCAAGATCACCAGCAACAATCCAATACCGAGTTGACAGATGAATGTCATCACCATCGGGGAAACGGTGTCCCCTGCACCGTTGAGAGCACGACCAAATACGATAGAAATCGCGATAAATGCAAAAGTAGCTGATAGGTAGCGGAGGTAAACCGCCCCGGTAGTGATAACTTCCGTTTGTCCGGTAAATATACTGATGAACAAATGGGGAAAGAAAAATAATAAGCTGCCAAGCACAGCCATAAGCACCGTTGCCAATCCACCAGCAAGATTGGCAGATTTTTCTGCCCTGTCAATCTTGCCCGCCCCGATATTCTGGCCCACCATCGGCGCGACAGCGTTTGCAAATCCGAAACCCAAGTGCATGATCAGAATACGGAGACGCATACAGATGGCGTAGGCAGCCACAGCGTTCGTTCCATAAATCGCCACGACTCGAATAAACCCCAACCGGGAGGCGTGTCTCAGAAATCCCTGCATCGAACTAAAAATTCCGAGACGCAAAATTTGACCCATTGCTGATAGGTCGATACGCCGCTTAACGTGCTTCAACGAGATGATACTCCGTCCGATGAAACAGAGGTAGAGGAAAATCACAACCCCGGCGCTCCTGCCAATCACACTTGCATACGCAGATCCCGCAACACCCAGACGCGGGAACTTCCAAAGGCCAAATATCAGTAAGGGATCCAGGACGATGTTTAAGACCGTTGAAAAAATCATGACAACCATCGGTGTCATTGAATCCCCACCCGCTCTGAAAATGGAACCTAACGTCATTGACATGAACATCATGATACCACCAAGCAGTGTGATGCGCAAGTAAGGTACGCCTAGTCGTACCACCTCTTCCTCTGCTCCGAGTAACCGCAGTCCAATTTCAGCGAGTGGAAAGCCTATACACGCAATCGCAAGGGGGCATACAACGCTCAAAATGAGCGCCTGCATTGCAAGGTTTTCCCCTTGTTCTTGCTGTTTCGCACCGATCGACTGAGAAACCAAAATGACCGTTCCCATGGAGATACCAAGTGAAAGCACACTAATCAACCGCTGAAGATTTGAACTCATATCAACGGCCGAAATCGCTTCAGCTCCCAGCTTTCCGACAAAGATCATATCAACCACACTGAAAGAATCCTGCAAAATATTGCTGAGAGCAATTGGCCAGGCAAGATGTATAAGGTTCTTGAAAATGCTCCCTTGGGTTAGGTCATGCCTCGATTTCTTCATAGACAGCTCTCTCCGATGTATGTTGATGCGCTTTCGACGACTCAAACCTCCCTTTGTTTAGTGATTTTCATCGAACGACATCGAGAACACGAAAATACCCGCTTCTCATTGTCTCAATTTCTATACTGCCCGCACCCGCATCACTTGGATTAACAGATTCAAACTAAGGCTCATGTTCAGAAATTGTGTAACAGAAATCGTAGGGAACAACGATCGTTGTTCCTTGCTGTCAAAAACTGGGTCTCTCTTATCGTTTTGCGCTTTCTTTTCCATGAGCCCAAACTCAAGCCGCCGGATTTGCCAATTCATCGCAAGTTTTATTGGTCGCCTTATTGTGCCACATCTTCGCAAAGTTCGGCAAGAATTATCCGTTTGAGTCTCGGCTGCTAATTTTCAAAAAAAACTGGTAAAATTATGTTAAAAAACTATTGACAGATTATTTATATTGTGTATAATTCCATAATAATCATTTATTATATTAGTCCCTATCCGAACATGTTGTATGACAAATGGAATTATACACAACATATTGGTGTTCTATGAAATGTCCATACTGCGACGGTTCAAGCATAAGAGTCATCGATAAACGCGATACTGACGGAGGAACTGCTATCCGTAGACGCCGGGCGTGTCTCCATTGCTCGAAGCGGTTTACAACGTATGAGCGCGCTGAAGTATTAGATCTTTTTATTATTAAGAAGGACCAGCGCCGCGAGGCTTTCGATCGCCAAAAGCTAAAACGCAATATCATGAAGGCGTGTGAAAAACGCTCGATTAGCCAGGAA
>JAKZSX010000139.1:0-6643 GCA_047517405.1 Candidatus Poribacteria bacterium
ATAGCGGTTGCACAACGGTGTAAAGCCATCGCTCGGTATGGGGTCGGGTTTGATAACGTGGCACTGGATGCAGCAACAGCTTCAGGAATCGTTGTTACCAACGTCCCGGCCTACTGCATTGATGAGGTCACCGACCACGCCATGGCATTGCTGCTAGCGTGCGCTCGAAAGATTCCTCTATTCCATAAGCACATCAATAGTTGGAACCGGGATGTGGGACCACCGATGCGCCGTATCCGTGGGCAGACGCTAGGGGTCATCGGGTTTGGCAGGATTGGGCGGGCAATCGCGCCGAAGGCAAAAGCCTTTGGGTTGGAGGTTATCGTTTTTGATCAGTATGTTACATCGGAGGCTATTCAAGCGCAGGGTGCGGTGAAGGTCGAACTCCCTGAACTCCTTGCAAAATCTGATTTTATCTCGATCCATACGCCATTGACACCCGAAACGCAAAACTTAATCGGTGAAGCCGAGCTGCGTCAGATGAAGCCCAACGCCTACCTCATTAACACCGCGCGAGGGGGTATCATTGATACAGTGGCGCTCCACAAGGCGTTAAGCGAGGGTTGGATTGCTGGGGCGGGTCAGGATGTCTTACCGCAGGAGCCCGCGCCCCCTGATGACCCACTACTCAAGCTGGAAAACATCATTCTAACACCGCACGTTGCGTTCCTCTCGGAAGAGTCAACATACGATGCCCAGCGAACCGCAGCGTCAGAGGTCGCAAGGGTGCTGACGGGGCAGATGCCCGAATCGATAGTAAATCCAGAGGTTCTAGACAGTCCCGCGCTTCGCACTAAAGGACTCACAGGAAAGTAAGAAAACGAGGGAATCGTTTCCCTTTTTGGGGTTGGGCTATATCGCCTCTGTCACGCCGGACGCTGCGGAGCGATAGGCGGCATCAAGCAACTCTACCCCTCGCATAGCAGCCTCCCCCGGCGACCAATTCACATCGGTTATGCCGAGAATCAGGTCCACAAAGTTGTTGGGGGGACCGCTACACTCATAGCCACCTGCATCTGGAGCAACGTCGGCAACCTCGTCAACTCCGTTGTGCCGGCGCAATTCCATGCGAGCGCGTTCGGCATCTAGGAGAAGCATCCCTTCAGTGCCAAAGAAACGGATGTCTACCTGAAATGGCCGATGTGTCGGCACCGTACCTGTACCGCTGACTGTGCCAATCGCACCACTTGTGAAACGGGTTGTAATTGCATCATACAGATCCACCTGCGCTCCCGGTGCGGTCATCATGCTAAAGACGGTCTCTGCACGTAAATCTGAGAGCCAGAACATCAACCCCGCTGAATGCGAAATCTGTCCATGCCCATAGCCCCCTCCCGCGACTTGGGGATCTGCCCATGTTGCAGAATCTGGACTGAACATTGTCCCTTCCGATTGTCCGCTCACTTCAGCGACGTCCATTCCCTCACCACTGAGCAGCCCACGAATCGGCGAAGCCATGTGACACAGCACATACTCTATCGTGCCGATTCCGCCGCCGTCCATGAGCCGTTTGGCGTGTTGGATGAACGGCTTGTGATGCCAGCCATAGGGCACCAATAGTTGAACGCCTTTTTCTTGTGCCAACCGTACCAATTCTCGTGCATGTTCGGCACGGGTGGTTAGGGGTTTTTCACACATAACGTGCAACCCCTTTTCGAGGGCGGCGCGGGCGTGTTCGAAGTGAAGTGTGTGGGGTGAAGCCACAACCACACCCTCCAATTCACACTTATCAAGCAGGTCGTGATAGTCTTCAGTGGCATACGCAATCTTGCACCTGCCGTAATTCTTCAGTCCTCAGACGGCAGACACCTACCAACTCGACATCCTCACGTGCCGCAAAAATGGGCATATGATTGCTGGTTGCCCACCACCCTGCACCAATGAACCCCAAGCGCGCTTTTTTCTGTGCACTCATGATGGTTCCTCCACTCTAAGAAAGATGCCCAATACTAACGCCCAACGAGCCAGAATTCGCCTTCGCTATGGGTGGCTAACATACCTAGCAACACAGCACCGGGAAAATCTTCCGCCATATCAATCGCCATAGTGAAGATTCGGGTATCGGTCGTTGTGTGTTGCGCGATAGCCTTTAGGTCGGGAATGCCTGAAGTCAGAATGCCATCGCTAAATAGCACTACGATCGTGGGGCCCTTGTTGTACGTTTCTTGTAATGCTTCAAGCATATCTTTGTCTGAATAGCGTGAATTCTTCACAGGCTTTGCACTCTCAAGATGGGCGATGGTATCAGCGATGTTTTCATCACTAACAGAGAGGAAATCGGGGCGATAGAATTGAACCTCTTCGCTGAAAGTACAGACGTTGAATTGATCGTGCGGTTCGAGAAATTCCAACGAATTCGCCATAGTGCCAAGGATTCTCCGAAGTTTTCGCGGTGTCAAGCCGAGCATGCTTGACGAGAGATCCACACAGTAGATGATCCGCTGTGGTCCCTCCTGTCTTTCGATAAATCTGACTAGTCGGCTTTTGGGACGTTCCTCCGGATCGGTTTTTTTGATGGGGTTCGTTATCACCCGTTCCAGTTGCGGCATCGCTTGCGGTGTAACACTGCCCGTTGATAATCCTACATTATCGCTCAGATTCAATGGGCCAAGGGTAAACTGCGTCGGCTCCGCTGCTGAAACGACCCCTCGATCTGTGGCGGGTGCGTTGCTTGTCAAAATCTTCAGCGCCGGTTGGTTGGTTTGCACATTTGTTTTCTGTCTCTGTACTTGAGGCCGTTTCGGGCGATTCATCCTTTTCGTCTTGGGTTCTTCGATCTTCATCAGCACTGCGCTGATAGAGTCTTGATCCGAAAAAAACTGCTGTGTGGGCCAGAAGAAAAAACCCACAACGCCAACGATGAAGTGTAAGATAAACGAAACAACGAGGGCTTTGCTTGATTTAGACTTTGATTGCATTCTAAAGGACTCTCAAATTAAAGTAATTGTTCAATTTTATGAGCAGTTTTGTCGTTGAACTGCTGCTTGTAGACGCGCCATGCCCGACTTGCGGATTGCGTTACCGCATTGACATCTTCTCGGAGTCGCTCTTCCGCCGCAGGACAACACCCCACTGACCGACCACCCATAGCGTGTCGTCGTTTGGGGAGCGGACTATGGTATGCAGGTTGTTGGAGATATCCGTATGTTCTCGTTCCCATGTCGTGCCACCATCCATTGAGCGGAGAATTGTGCCAGAGGCACCAACGGCGTAGATTTCCTGCTCCGATAACGCGAGGATACCGTGGAGCACTTTGGTAACACCGCTCGACAAGGCTTCCCACTTAAATCCGCCTCCAGTTGTGCGAAGGATGATACCGTAATCGCCCACTGCCCAACCCTTCCGTTTTGTGATGAACGAAACACCATACAGGTTATAACCGGTATCGGTTTCGTGATGTTTCCAATATCCGCCGCCGTTGATTGTGCGTTGGATAATGCCGCTATGCCCAACTGCCCAACCGAGCGGCGCAAATTTCATTTCGATCCTTTCAAGGTCTTTTCCTGTAGAGGTCCTTTGAGGTGTCCAGATGGGTCCCCCATCTTGGTTATGGATAATATGCCCATCCCTGCCGACCGCCCAACCTTCGGAGAAGTCTCCAAACGCGACATCGTTTACGGCAAATGGCAACGGCGGATCCTCCTCAAATAGCCCTGGACGCATTGGCGTTTGGCCCGCTGACCATCTCACACCGTTGGTTGTGTACAGCACTGTGCCATCGCGCCGCATTGACCAACCCCATCGCGTTCTGTCTTCGGAGTTTAACCCCGACACATCGGCAAAGTGAACACCGACGAGGTTCTGTTCGGTTCCACTGTGCAGGTGAGTCCAGGTCTTGCCACCATCCCGAGTTTCTAGCAGTATGCCATTATCTCCGGCAAGCCAACCGTGTGTGCTGTCTAGGAACAGAATATCGCGAAAGTCATCAAGTTGCTCGCCGAGTTGGCGGTCCCACGTTTGCCCGCCATTTTCAGTATGATAAATATGTCCCGCATCACCAACTGCCCACGCGTGTTGGTCACCGACGAAATGCACATTTGTGATTGGCAGCCCGGATTGACGAAATGCCCGACGTTGACGGGATCTCGGTCTTTCTCGGTTTTCTGCACTTGTGTCTGTTTGTGTTGTAGCCGTATCTTCAGCATCGGCTTCAATTTCGCCTTCAGGTGTGAAACGTCCGGTGCGTGATCGCTGCTCGCTCAAATCCCTCTGAAAGATGTCGGTAAAATTGTCGTCCAGCGGGTTGTCGATAGTTGGCTGTGGTTCTTGATCTTTATCCTCTTCACCCTCTGTATCCACCTGCTCGCTCGCAGCGATTAGCTCAGCCACCGTCTCAAGCCCTACATAGCTAGGTAGCCAACTCTCGCCTTGGTCGTTTGTTACGAGAATAGCTCCGTTACGGTCAATTCCCCAAGCACGCTGATGGTCATGGAACTTGATTCGGCGAAGTCCTTCCACCATGGTTTCCGGGAAGAGCTGCTGCCACGTTGCACCGCCATCCTGTGTGGTGACAGATTTGCCATCCCTGCCCACAATCCAGCCGGACTTCGCATCGGCGAAATGTACCGCGGCGGTAGGCTGATGGGTCTTGTCTTGAATTTCCCAGTAGTCGCCACTGTTGACGGTATGCAGAATCAGCCCGCCTTCGACCCGTTGGGGAACAACAGCCCATCCTTCGGTGCTATTGATGAAATGAAACGCTGTGATTGATTGATTCGTCGTCCCGGTTTTCTGAAGTTTCCACGTTACGCCGCCATCCGTCGTATGGAGTGTTTGTCCCTGATCGACACCGAGCCAACCTTCTTTCGTGTTGATGAACTGCATGGCACCGATCCTACGGAAATTTTGCATAACCTTTTTGATAACCTGCCACTCTTGTCCACCGTTTTCTGTCCGAAGCAGCACACCGCTTCCGGCAATCCATCCATGGTCTTCATCGATGAAAGTAACACGGCGCAAATCTTCCTTCACGCCACTGTGCTGGGGTAGCCACGTTTTGCCGCCATCCGTCGTGTGTGCAATTGCGCCTCCGGATCCGACCGCCCACCCGCGTAAAGTGGCTGGCTCATCCGCCGTGGGATGAAAATAGGTGTCGGCGAAATCGGTCTCCCAAGTCGCCTGACGGACAATTTCCCACTGATAGGTGACCTCCTCAACAGCCGGCGGTTCCTCGATAGCTTCGGTAGCTTCCGTTCGCTCTGCCACAGGCGGGAGTTCGGCTGGCAATTCTTCTGCGTCAATAGAGTAACGCATTGCAATCCCACCTTTGCCGACAGCGACCATCCCTTCCGGCGAAAGGCCGAATCCGTATAGGTCATTCTCCGTATCGCTCTCCTGCTTCTCCCATTTCGTTCCACCGTTTGTAGTGGTCAGGATAACACCGCCATCTCCCACAATGAGGCCGTGATTTGCGTCAGCGAAGTAGACCTTATTCAGATTTGCCTCTACGCCGCTCCGTTGGAATTTCCACGTTTTCCCCCCATCTTTGGTATGCAAAATTTCTCCAAACTGCGCGGTCACCCAACCAGTTTTGCTGTCGATAAAGTAGAGTGCGTACAATTCATTGTAGGTAGGCGTTTTTTGTTGTGTCCATGTTAGCCCGCCGTTGGCTGTATGGATGACAATGCCGGGCCAACCGACCGACCAACCTTCCTTATCGTTGAGAAAAAACACCTCTTTGAGCATGTGAAATTCGCCCGGCGTCTGTTGAACCCAAGATTCACCGCCGTCAGCGGTATACAGGACTGTTCCGAGATCTCCAACGACCCAGCCTTTCTTTGGACTGACGAAGTAGGTGCCCCAAAGCGAATACCACCATCCGCTTTTTTGAGTTTCCCAACTCTGTCCGCCATCAGAGGTGTGGACAATCATGCCGCGATCACCGACCGCCCAACCCTCTAGGTCGGAGACAAAATAGAGGCTTCGAATGTTGTCCCAGATGTCCGTCTGAACCTCAGTCCATGTTTGTCCACCATCTTGGGTCATGGCGATGGTGCCTCTCTCGCCGACAGCGATTGCCCGATCTCCATCAGCAAATTGTATCTCCTCAAGGTTGTTAGCGGTTGTGCCGCTGACTATCGCCCATGTCTCCCCACCGTCCTCTGAGCGCATAATTGTGCCCTGCCAGCCAACCGCCCATGCTTCATTTGGGCTGGTGAATTGAATCCCGGTCAGATTATTTTCGGTGCCACTCTCTAGCAATCGCCAATTGTCGCCACCGTCCTCTGTGAATGTGATGAAACCGACATCGGCGACTGCCACGCCACGTGTATTGTCCACAAAATGGATGCTGTTGACAGTGTCCCGAACATGCCCGTTGATGAGTGGGATGCGGCTGTCCTGACGCGTCCATTCGGTGCCGCCGTTTATCGTATGGAAGATTGAGCCATCAGTACCGACAAGCCAGCCCTCGTTTTTGCTGATAAAGAAGACCCGCTTGTTGTCGTTGATCATCCGGTCACGTTCACGCTCGTAGCGGTTAGTTTGTTGCCTCCACGTTTTCCCACCGTCCTCTGTGAGGAGGATCCGATCATTTGCACCGACAGTCCAGCCACGGCGGTTGCTAACAAACCAGACACCGCTGAGTGGAAATTCGCTGATGTATTCATACTGTTCCCACGTTTTCCCGCCGTTCTTTGTGTAT
>JAKZSX010000140.1:0-5232 GCA_047517405.1 Candidatus Poribacteria bacterium
GAGTTTCAAAAGATAGTTACCATTGGAGAGAGTACGACCGCCGGCGGCTGGTCCAGTATTCGCGAGCGATGTTGGGCAAATCAGTTGGCACGGCTAATCAACGAGTTTCAGCGTGTCCCTATGGAGTTGGTCAACGTGGGCATCGGTGCTAATCTAATCTCGACCAAGGGCCCAGCCTATCTCGAATCCGATCGAAATCCCGCTGCCAACGAGCGCATCAATAGACACGTTATTGAAAACGAACCGGATCTGCTGGTGATTTCGTACGGACTCAACGACGCACGCGGTGGCACGCCCATCGACCTCTTTTGCGACGAGATGCGCGACATCATCCGGCGCATACGGGAGAAAATTCAGCCGTTAATCGTTTTGCCCGGTCCGTATTATATGACCGACTTTACCGTCGGTGGTGAACGCTGGAGTCACGCCGACCTCGATTTATTCTACCGCTACAACGATGCAACTAAAGGGGTGGCGAATGGGTGTGAATGCCTTTTCGTTGACCTATTGGCATCATATCGCGACGCGGATTGGCTCGTCCACCATGACGGCGTACACGCAAACGACCTCGGACACCGCATCGTGGCGAATAAGATTTTTGAGGTGCTAGCGTCTAACTGCTCCGGGTTAGCTTCGGAAACAAAAACGCTGGAAGCGCACATCCCACCGTGGCGTGATGAATCCGTCCTCCGAGGAGTTTAAGCGAAAAAGTAACCCTCCTCGATTACACCTTTTAGGAGCGGTTATGGAGTTTCAAGGGCACCGATATTCCACATGTGCCTCGATTTTCTCCACGGTCATTGCCACTCCTTGTGGATCCCGGTCCAGAACTCGGATGCCAACTAAATTGATGCCTATCGCAAACAGCTTCGGATTTGTGTCGAAGATAAACCAGCCGGCATCGACAATCCCTTCATCCAACAGCACACCGTTGAGACGTACTTCGAGCCGGTCAATCATGGCCTTTTGCGGTGGCGAAGTGAACAACTGCGGTCGATCCCAGAAGGGATTGATAGGGACAGCGTCAATTTTCTGATGCTCCGGCAGATTTTTTGTTGCCCGGTCGGAAAACAGGATACGCAGGGTTAATCGCTCGATTCGTTCTGCTTCAACGGTGAAATCGTCGGCGACGCGAAGCCTAATCAGCGCGTCAACCAATCCTAAGTTATCCAATGTTATAGGCAGTTGACCGAGCATGTTTGTGTTTTGGTAATTGAACCGCGGGGGGTGCCACTCATCGACGTTGGCTCCACCGGATCCGCCGCCGCCGCGACGCTGGACGACGAAGTGTTTGTTCAAATATTTTAGTTTTTCTGGATCGCCGAGCTCGCCGTATGCCTGCTGATACACAGGAATCATCCGTGTGCCATCAAAGTAGGCACCGTGTGTCTTAACCTTCAAGTGCTGGGCAACTTCGGGCGGTGCAACACCCCAATTGAAGGTCTGAATCGCGTCCACCCCCTGTTGCCACCAGTTAGCGACGACACCACGCCACACCTCGATTGGGGGCCAAGAATAACCATCCGTGCAATGGTGGTCGTCGAGCGTTCCAAGGATCTGAATCGACTTGTCGCCGATAATGGTGCGAAACTGATCGATAGCCAACTCATACGAACGCACACCCAAGACCAGCAAATCAACGAGGTTCCCATGCACCCACGTTTCTACGTCAATTCCGTCGAAATGACAACCGATAAGATTGTCTGGGATGCGCGCCGCCAACAGAACGGGCCGTCCACGCTTCTGCTCTACTTCGAGCGTCTCCTGCCGAACCCGGCGAAGAAATTCCGTGATATGCTCGCGCTGCTCCCATTGACGACCCGGGGCGGTTTGGATAGGGCCGCGTGCAAAATCGATCTCCAACCCATCGAAGTTATATGCGTCCACCAATTCTCGGCAGATAGCGACCTTGTAATCGCGTACACCCGGCACGGCAAAGTTCCAGAGCGGCTGCACCCATTCGCCGGTGATTAGCCAATCGGGACACGCTTCTGCCAATTCACGATGCTCGGTGGACGGATCCTCGTTGAGTCGATAGGAATAGAAGCATTCGAGATCCCGTTTCTTTGTTTCCTTAATGTAAACTTCAGCAATGTTGATACCGTCATCTAACCAATGTTGGAAGACCTTGACGCGCTCTGGGCTCACATAGCTTGGCACCGACGGGCTTGTCTGGTCTATCAGTGGTCGTCCTTCTAGTAGGAAGGTATTATCAAGCGACCACCACTGTGCGTCAATGTGACTACCTAGCGTATCGGCAAACGCGAACTCATACGCCATAATCTGCTCGACGGTTAGTCCCTGTTCAACAGCGCACAGTAAACCATCGACCTGATGATTCACGACGATGCGTCGTTTCCGATTGACGGCGGCGAGGTGCTCCGGCGAGAGCCTGAAACCGTAGTTGGTAGCACAGTTCACCTGCTGTTCGCCTCCCTAATTACTTGACAGTGTGTTCGTAGTGGTTGAGATTCCTCTGATGACCAGCGACCAAGTGGGCTATCTGTTAAGTCATTCATTGCGACGACGACTCGACAATACGTGCGTCCATCCACGCAGCAAAAAAGGCTGCCATCGAATCGTATCGTTTCCCCGGATCTTCGTAGCAAGCGCGGCGAACCACCTCATACAGTGCGTTGCTTCCGCGAAACGGACGACGCTCCAACGTACCGTCCGACAGCAGCACGGCTGCGGTTCTCCCCATAGTGAACACAGTGGTACGCTCATCAATGCGTGCACCCCGCTCAAACTCCTCAGGAGCCATAAAACGCGACGAACCGAACATCCGTCCCATCTCGTTTATAAACGGTGCATCACAGTAATTATCCAGGTCCACAACGTGCAATTCTCGACAGCCGAAGTCGTAGATCATGCAGCCATCGTAAAAATCGACAGCAACCCACCCTAACTGCGCGAGTTGGTGGTGTAATTCGTAGACAAGATCTAAAGCGCGTATTATCTCGTGAGACGGGAGCCGTCGGAAACGCTGAAAGGTCGACCGTGGGTCGTTGCGTATCGCAGCATCCACCCTGATGAGCTCGCCATCAACCCATTGATAAACAAGTAGCGGACCGCTCGGCGACTCTATCACTTGATGTAAACACGGAAGGGTGCGGTGCCCGCAACTCCGCCGGAGCCGGATGGCGTTTCGGAGTAGCGAGACCCTCTCGACATGACTCAGAAAGGGATTCGGATCATCGGGGTGCCCTGCTGTCTTTACGAAATAGCGTCCCTGTTGGATTTGTACCCCATACGATATATTTCCCGAATCCTAGGTGCGTCCACCAAAAGCCGCAAAGACACGACCTACGGCATCGAGATAAACGTCTGGTGCTTGTTCAATGCGTTCAACATCTAGCAATGGATGCCGGTTCATATATGTCTCCCCCGTTTTTAAGCTTCCACCACCAAGCCGTCATAGGCAAGTTGAACATTCTCCGGCAGGCGTGCATTCGTCGAATGATGTTCCACGTCGTGAGTCATGTGGGTGAAATAGGTCTGTTTGGGGTTGAGTTGTTTCACAATTTCCAACGATTCTGGAATCGTGAAATGGGTTGGATGTGGTGGCTCCCATCGGATGGCATCGAGCACCAGAACTTCGAGACCACTCAGCAAATCCATTGAGGTCGGCGAAATCTGGTTACAGTCTGTAGCGTAGGCAAAATTGCCAATCCGAAATCCGAGCACCTCCGTCTTTCCATGTAGCAGATCAATGGGAACAAACTTAACGCCAAATAACTGAAAGGGACCATCAATCGTCACCAGTTCCAGTTGCGGAATACCGCCGCCGAGGTGCTGAAGTCGGAAGGCATATTCAAAAACAGTGCTGAGACGGTCAAGGGTTTCGGGACTGCCGTAACAAGGGATGGCGGTGCCTTGAATCTCAGAATAGGCACGGACATCATCAAGCCCGTGCAGGTGGTCTGCGTGGGCATGGGTAAAAAGGATGGCGTCGATGTGGTCAATGTCACATTGGATAACTTGAAGCCGAAGCTCCGGTGAGGTATCCACGAGGATGTTCTTGTCCTCGTCGAGGGTAATGACAATTGAAGGACGGGTGCGGTGATTTTTGGGGTCTTTTGATCGGCAGACAGCACAACGACAAGCAATCATCGGGACACCGTGTGATGTGCCTGTACCCAGAAACGTAATCTTCATGAACGCGCCCTTTCCTTCCTCGGAAAAACCATCCCGCACTCGGGGCATTCAGTAGTATACGATCGGATCGCAAAACCACATTGGGGACAAATCCGCTTGGCTTGATGACGGGAGATCAGAACGACGCCCAGAAGAACGATGAGCAGAGTCAAAATTTCCAAAGGACCGATGGACATATTAGGATTCTTCCATGTGTGGAACGTAAGACCTAAACCGTAAATGCACTTATGGACACCCCACGTCTGCCTCGCCTACTACCTTTCAATCTTTCACTAACCCTCTCAACACCGCAAGATTGGTTGAGTGCATCGTTTCCATCTTTGGTGTTTCGATAACCATTGGGATGTTCTCGAAGCGTGGGTCGTTGACCAGCAGTTGGAAAGGCGTTATCCCGATGTTCCCTTCGCCGATATGTTCGTGGCGATCGACTCGGCTGTCGTACTGCGACTTCGCATCGTTGAGATGGAACGCAAGCAACCGATCCAATCCGACAATTTGGTCAAATTGATCAAACGTCCGGTGATAGTCATCTTCCGTCCGCAAATCGTATCCCGCTGCAAAGACATGACAGGTATCGAAACAGACGCCCAACCTTTCAGGATATTTCGATTCATCGATAATCTGACGCAGATGCTCAAAGCAGTATCCCAGATTTGTCCCTTGTCCCGCCGTGGTTTCTAACAAGATAACTACGCTTCCACCCGCCGTTTGCTCAAAGAGTTCATTTAGACTGTCACTCAATACCTTCAAACCCTCCGCTTCGCCGGCATCAAGATGCGACCCTAGATGGGTCACAATATACCGAATCCCACAGGAATCCGCGAGTTCCATTTGGACACGAAACTGTTCACGTGAGTTCTCAAGGACATCCTGCTTGGGAGAGGCAAGGTTGGTTAAGTGGATGTCGTGGACGAGCCCTTCGCTAACGATGGCAGACGCACCCCACGCCTCCCGAAATTGCTCTATGTCCGATTCGGTAGGCACTTTGCCGACCCAGCGGTTTGGATTTTTCAGGAAAATCTGGATGGCTTCGCATTCCAATTTTTCCCCGTTCCGAATTGAATTGTGCAAACC
>JAKZSX010000141.1:0-21212 GCA_047517405.1 Candidatus Poribacteria bacterium
GAGAGCGAATATCCCTTCGATGGACTTGCGGGGGTCGGATTAGCGTTCAAGTTGGCGCACGGATTGATGGGCGGTGGCGATCTGGACCCGTTTCTGCAATCTCAACTGGACCTAGTCGCGCTAGGTACGGTTGCAGACATCGCTCCGCTAACGGGGGAAAATCGAGTCCTTACAAGTCTTGGCTTGACGGAACTCAACAAGCGTGAACGCCCAGGGATACGAGCTCTCTGTGATGTGGCGAACCATAGCGGCAACAAGCAAATTGTCGGGCATACCTTATCCTTTGTCTTAGGACCGCGAATTAACGCTGCAGGACGGATGGAAGAGGCAGGCAAGGTAGTCAAATTACTAACCGGTGAATCCTATGATGAAGTCATGCCAATTGCTAAAGAACTTGATGCCCATAACCTAAGGCGACGGGAAGTGGAGAACAAAATTCGAGAACAGGCGGCCGCTATAATTGAAAAGGATAGAGAGCATCCAAAAAAGAGAGGATTGGTTGTCGCCCATAAAGATTGGCATCGGGGAGTCATTGGAATTGTCGCTTCACGGCTGCTTAATCAGTATTATCGTCCAGTGTTTGTGTTGGCAATTGACGGAGACGAAGCACACGGTTCAGGCCGCTGCATCGACGGCATGAATCTCGCTGACAGCTTAAACGCGTGTGGCGAACTATTAGTCAAACATGGTGGCCATCAAGCGGCAGCAGGATTAACAATCAAAACGGAAAACATTGATGAGTTTGCCCTCCGATTTGACCAATATGCGTGCGAGCACCTCTCTGATGAAGATCTGATTCCGAAGTTAGAAGTTGACCTTGAGGTGCAATCCTCTTATCTGACACTGCAAGCCATAGAGGAGTTGCAGCAGCTTGAACCGTTTGGGGCGGAAAATTCAGCACCGCTCCTTGCGATGTGCAATCTTAGCCTCCAAGGATCGCCGAACTTAATGGGGAAGGAAAAAAACCACCTCAAGCTATTCGTGACGGACGGTAGACAAACACTTGAAGCGGTTGGATGGGGTATGTCGGATTACTTCATCGCGCTGAAAAACAAGAACATTCGATTAGATCTGGCTTTTGAGCCAGAGATTAACGAGTGGAACAATGTCCGTCGTCTCCAACTAAAGATTGATGATCTGCACATCCACGCGCTCGAACGACATGTCCCTAGCGGAATATTTCCAACTAATGAGGAGGGAAGTCCTGCTAGAATTGTTGACCGCAGAGTTCTGGACAGCAAGCAGAATTATCTATGCGATCTTCTCAAACAAGGCGAACCAACCCTACTATATGTGCGGGATAAAAAAGCGTTAGATCAACTCTTCGAGATGGTGGGTTCAATGGAAGATATTGGACGGTGTGAAGCCGATATGCCCGAGGCTGAAAAAAGGCATACCATAGAAAAATTGGTGCGTGGTGAATTGCTTGCAATCGCCTCCAGTTGTACTTTGACCCACCTGCCCCATATCACCCATATAGTCTTTTGCCATCCAGTTCCTCAACATTTGACTTTTTTTAATCGGTGTCTATCCGCATTCAAACATCCTGAGACCACGTATATCCATCTCATTTATCAGTCCAAAGATATAGAATGGATGCGGAAATGCATCTCTTGGCAGTATCCAGATAAGCAGATTTTGCGAAAACTCTATAAATGCCTACAAACACTCAGCCAAGACAACGGGGACCGACTCACACTTGAAGCAGTGATGTCGGGTGCACAAGCCGATTCAATACCAGTGCTTGCCGTTGAAAACGGTCTTTCAATCCTTGAAGAATTGCAGCTTTTGACACAATATTCGGATTCTCCACAGCAAGAAATCCAGCTTTTACCATCACCGTTGAAGAAACGTCAACTGCACGAATCCGAAATCTATCTAAATGGCGAACAAATCAAGCAAACGAGTCAGTGGTTTTCGGAATTTCAATTGTGGCAGAACGTCAAACAGATTTGGGAGAGGGTATCGTATGAGTGTCAACTATCTAATTCACCAAATCCAAGCATATAATCCCGATGCGGATTGCGGTCTTTTGCGAAGAAGCTTTGAATATAGTCAAGCTTGCCATCATGGTCAGCAGCGGATATCTGGGGACCCTTATTTTATTCACTGCCTTGAGACAGCTAAGACGTTAGTTGAATTAAAGTTGGACACGGATACTATTTGCGCGGGGCTGCTGCATGATGTCCTAGAGGATACACCAGCCACCCGTGATGAGCTTGTGAATCAGTTTGGGGAAACAATTACCGAACTTGTTGAAGGCGTAACCAATATTAGTAAGTATAAGTTCAAGGGCGGGGTGCAACAAAGACAGGCAGAGAATTACTTGAGGTTGCTGCTCGCAACAGCGAGGGATACTCGCGTCATCCTGATTAAATTGGCGGATCGTTTGCATAATATGCAAACACTAGCCTCTTTGCCGCCGCACAAACAGGAACGTATTGCCAAACAAACCTTTGAGGTGTACGCACCACTTGCCCACCGATTGGGCATTGCGCTGATTAAAAGTAGGCTCGAAGATTTGGCTTTCAAATACCTGCATGCCAACGAGTACAGAGAAATTGCTGATTTACTTGCGGCAAAATTAGCCGAGCGGGAGGCGTATACGAAGTGGCTGGTCGATGTTGTGCAGAAAGAGCTGGATCTAATGGGAGTCAAGGCGAGGGTCTATGGGCGCCCCAAGCATATCTACAGTATCTATCAGAAAATTCATCAGCGAGGCGTTCCATTTGAAGAAATTCGAGACCTATTTGGGCTTCGTGTGTTGGTCAACAGCGTGGGCGATTGCTATGCGGTGATTGGAATTTTACACAACAAGTGGAATCATATCCCTGAACAATTCAAGGATTTTATTGGCCTGCCAAAAGCAAATGGATATCGGTCTTTACACACAACAATTTTAGACCGCGCTCAACCTGTGGAGATTCAGATTCGGACCCATGAAATACACCAAATCGCCGAATATGGAATTGCCGCCCATTGGCGCTATAAGGAAGGCATGCCATCAAAAGCAGATAACGGACGGGTTTTTGCTTGGTTCAGAGAGATGCTTACAGAGATTCAAGAGTTCAAAGATCCCTTTCAGTTTATCCGTTCCATGAAAGGAGAACTGTTTCCGGACGAGGTGTTCGTCTTTACACCCCAAGGAGACCTCCACAGCTTGCCAGCGGGTTCAACGCCAATTGATTTTGCGTACAAGATACATACCGATATTGGACAGACCTGTTGTGGCGCGGAAGTTAACGGTGCGATAGTTCCCTTGAAGTATCGGTTACAGAATGGAGATCGGGTAAAAATTCAGACACGGGCTAATGGATACCCAAGTCGTGATTGGCTGCGGTGGGTCAAAACGGCACGGGCTCGTAATAAAATCCAGTCTTCGCTCAACGAACAAAATCGTGCGCAAGCTATCGATCTTGGAAAACGACTGCTTGAACTTGATATGCGGCAGCGTCAACTGAGTCTGAAAGACTATCTCAAATCGCCACAACTACTTGACATAGCGGGAAAACTTATATCAAAAAAGAAGACACAACTGTCGTTAATTGATGAGCTTTTTAGACAAATTGGCAACGGTAAGGAGTCAGCAACACATATCGCTAACTTATTGCAGCCTGAATCGCTTATTACTGAGAAAAAAGAAAAAGCGGCACGACCACCCCAGTCCGCACCAACAATTGAACTAGAAGGCATTGATTTAGATATAGCGCGGATTATGAAGTGTTGCCATCCCATTCCGGGGGATGAAATCATCGGATACCTCACGCGGGGACGGGGCATTTCCGTTCACAAGGCAGATTGCCCCCGCATCATTAATGAGCCAGAACGAATTGTTGATATTGAATGGACACCTGTTGAGAATCTCACTTATCCTGCACCAATTCTGGTTGAATGCGATAACCGCCCCGGAGTGTTGGCGGAAATTACCACATTAATTGCCCAATACAAGGTGAATATCGACACAATCGGTTCTCACAGGCTAAATAGGGAAACTGGCTACGATCAATTCACTTTAGAAGTGAATGGAATTGAACAGTTAGAAGCTATCATGGAATCAATCCGCTACTTGAAAGGGGTGCGAAGCGTTACTCGGATTACATCTCTTTCCTCTGAAAAACGTGTAACTGTTTGAAAGCAATCAGAATCCAGTATCGTCCATTCGTACCTGATACTTTCAATTACCGTAGGCAACTTGCCCGCCACCAGAAATCGATTTTATGATCTTTCCTGTCCGGAGACATCGCACACAGACACGGACACGTTGATTCCCACCTTCCGTTTGAATGCGGACACGCTGTAAGTTTGGTAGTTGTCTATGCTTTGAGCGTTTACTAATCTGTCCGCGGGTTCGGGCAATTTTGTTACCAGCCATCGGTTTTTTTCCACACACGTGGCAAACTCGAGCCAATTGGGCCACCTCCTTTCTTCATGGTACAACCCCTTTAACATATCATATACCCTGCTGCAATGCAAGGTTTTTTATATCCTTTGGGACAGTATTTCCTCAATTCAAGTTTGGATTTGGACTGATAGCCATATGTTTTATCCGCGCTCTCTATTGGCGAAGGACGTTAAAATGCCAATAATTACGGTTTTCGTTACCCTCCCGGTGGCGCGACCCGCTCTACTTCAAGCCCTTCGGGCCGGAGGAAATCCTTGTAGCGTGTTTGAACCTCCACACCGTTGAGGCTACGGGTAAAGCCTGCGGTTTCTGTTAAACCCTTTGTTTCGATTTCGAGGATATTTTCTCCTCGTTTGAGGTCATCCAATTCCAGTTTGTACCGGAACCAATGGGCAGACATACCAAGTGGTGCTTGGATGTGCATGGATCCTGCTAGGTTTGCTTGGATGGTCAAGGCACGTTCGTCAGTAATTTCTGCGTCCGCCCAAGGCAAAACTCGTCCATTGAAGCGAAACTCAACATCGTCCTCAATGCAGAAGAAGGAGAAGCGAAGGGTGAGGATTGGCTTGCGCATCTCTCCGTCTCTTTTTGCACTTTCGATGTCATCGGCTATCCAGATATTGATAGCAGCAGTTTCCCCTTCCTTGAGTTCCAATGGTAGTTGACGTTCTGGCGTAGTTGTAGGTCTGTCCGCTTCTCCCTCTCGTGGCTGAAGCAGATAACGCTTGTCACGTCGCGCGTGGACTTCAGGATAAGCGACCTCTCGCAGAATTTGGTATTCCCTTTCGCTGAAGGGCCAGGGTAAGTAGCCCTGATACATGCCAGACCATCCCTCCCAGCAAAGTGTCTGTCCTAATGCGTTGTACATCTCAATACTTGGTAGGCCCGTTCGCTCATCATAGACGCGTCGGGGTGGACGGTAGTAAGCTGCAGCACCCGCTGCGTTGGCCGCATCGGGCATCCAGCGAGGTTTTGGTTCCGTGTCCGTCAGCACATACGGGTCTTGTCCGACAACGTAATTGATGCTGCCCTCCTTGAGCCATGTTTCCACATCCAGTCCCATCGCTAGATTTTTCTCTCTGTCGAGATCAACGCGTGCCATGATGGGTATTTCTCTTCCCTGTTGATCTCCAATGTCGTTTGCCATCTCCCGAATTTCAGCGATAAAGCGACTCATCAACGGAGTATTTTTCTCTATTTCAGACTGCCTGAAATAATACGAATCGAACATAAAATCCAATTCTATCCCATCGGCAGTGTAGTCCTCCAATATCTCTCTAAGCACAGCGAGTCTGTCCTGCCTCACCAACTCGTGAGCGAAGTCATAACACCATTCTGCTCTGCCTTCTTCTCCAATACATACTTCGGCACCATGGTTCAATTTCAGCAAGCCGCACCGATCACTTTCTGGCGGTGAACTTGCCTGCAATTTCAGGGAAGGAAATACGGTCAATCCCATTTCGCGCCCCCGCTTGATAACCTCGTGCACTTGATCGGTGCCCAGTTTCTGGGCTTCCTCCACCATCCGCATAATTCGCCAGTCGATATAGTTTTCCCAAACTTCCTTCATCTGTCCCACAACACGTCCAACCTTGCTATTATGGAAATAAACATCAGCATATCCGAGCCCCAACACCAAGAGATCCACACCCGTGCCAACTACCTCGTCAACAGGCCATTGGAGCTGATGAATGGAAGCCGGTGGTTCTATCCGCTTTGCGTTAAAATGATGGGCATCGTTATAGTAAATCAGTCGGGGGGTTTTCATTGGGGTATTTCTCCTTTGAGGTAGATACTTGGGAATCGACTAATAGCTTTCTGTAGTTTTGGAATCATGGTTCAATATCCTTATGTGTGGCCCGCCACAATCCTCGCTGCTTGCCCTCGCTGAAGGACGATATGCTTTTTCCACTTAACATCGTCCTGTTCGGGAAAATCCTCCCGATAATGCGTTCCACGACTCTCGGTACGTAAGATTGCCGCTTCCATGATCAGTGCCGCAACATCACGCATGTTTTGGAATTCAAATGCTTCAGTACTGTGCCAATAACAATTCAGGTTTAACACGTTCAATTCATCGGATATCGCCTCTAAATCTTCTCCATGTCTAACAAGCCCAACGTGCCGCCACATTATCTCTTGGATGGATTCCTTTGCTGCGTCAATCTCAATGTTCTGAGATGTTTTGTTAGGTGGGACGGCATCATCAGAGGAGATACGAATGTTCGCATAACTATCTGCTTCGATTGTCCGTGCATAGGCAACAGCGGCATTCCCGGCACGTGCACCAAACACAATACATTCAAGTAAAGAATTACTTGCTAGCCGACTTGCTCCGTGAACGCCGGTACAGGCTACCTCTCCACAAGCGTACAGCCCCCGGAGGCTTGTCTCTGTGTTTAGATTTGTGCAGACACCACCCATCACAAAATGTGCGACGGATCTGACCGGAATAACATCAGTAGTAATATCAATTCCAAACTGATAGCAAAACTGATAAATTCCTGAAAAACGATTTTGTATAAAATCGGATTGCAGGTGGGTCAAATCTAAGTAAACACATGGGGCTCCGGTTAATTCCATTTCATTCAGAATTGCGCGACTTACAACATCACACGGAGCAAGTTCCTCCATTTCGTGATATTTTGCCATAAACCGTTCCCCGCGCGCATTGATTAAGATGCCGCCTTCCTCACGTACGGGTTCAGTAATTAAGAAATACGATGTCTCCATCAAGAATAACGCCGTTGGATGAAATTGAATAAACTCCATATCCATCACTTTGCATCCGGCTCTCCACGCTGCCGCAAGACCATCGCCTGTAGCAACAGCCGGATTAGACGTGCATTGATAGATGTGCCCAAGTCCGCCTGAGGCGAGAATTGTCGCTTTGGCAAAAATGCAGTGAAGTGTGTCATTGATAAGGGCAACCACCCCATAGCATCTATCTCCTTGAGTCATCAAGTCGATTACAAAGGCATGTTCGATGATGCGCACCCGCTCCTGTTTTTTGAAGTGATTGACTAATATCATCTCCTCTTTGTCAAGGTGTATGTTGCACTTCATCAGTTCTGAAACCTGTTGTACTCCCTCTTCAACCATTATCCCGACAGCTGTTTCATTGCAGAGCCCTTTCCCGGTTTTAAGCGTGTCTTCAACATGGGGAGCGATGGCATCATCCTCGCTCATGACAATAGCAATACCCTCCTGTGCGTAATGGGTATTATTATCCTCTATAGTACTCTTAGTAATCAGTAAAATATCACCGTGTTGATTGGCTTCAATAGCTGCTCTTAGCCCGGCGTTCCCGCTGCCGATTACTAGGAAATCAGTGTCAATCCTTGGTAATTTTGCTGAGTCAAATTGGACGATATATCGACGTGTCATTGTGAATTTAATACAGTTAGGGGGGTGTACATACCATTTTCTTAAATAAAACCTTGTCTCGCTCAGGAGGGGTGATCGCTCGATTTCAGTAACTCAGAAATGCTACTCAAGCCATGTACAGGATATCGAACAGATGTTAAAAAACACCGCCAACCTTCATCACTTTCCCACTTCCTTCAGCAATCCGTGTTCCATTTTCCGAATCGATGTACGCTTCAGCCTCAATGAGGCGTGTGCTCATATTGACTCGATTGGCGGTAACGATTAATTTATCACCGGTTATTGCTGGTTTCTTAAATCGGACCTCAAGTTGTGCTGTCACCGCGGGCCCATCAAAGCTAGCAATTCCCACATAAGTGATTGCTTCATCGAGAAGTGTACTCAAAATACCACCGTGAATCACATTTGCCCAGCCTTGAAAATGGCTGGGGGGCGTGCATTCAATCTTTACCTGCGTTCCATCGGGATCGATCTCCGGGTTAACTTGCAGTCCAAAAGGATTTTTCTTGCCACAGGCAAAACAACAATCATTGTTCTCAACGCGCATTCATAAACTCCCTGCTGAAGTTTCAATCTTAACATAAATCTGCATTGTAGCACACCCTATCAGAAAAGGCAAACGAAATCAAGAACCTCCTCTGTCATTATCTCTTTCATTATAACCGGGTGCGACTATCTACTACCGATACTGAAATTTTTACTGATAATTCTCTTGACAGAATAACGAATATTTTGTAAACTTAGACTCTATGCAAAACACACATGCGCTAGAAAAGCGTTATACCCAATACAATCCCTTAAATTTGAAAGAGGAGAAAAAGAGTTAGATATGAAAAAGTTTTCAACCCTACTAATATTTCTTGTTTTGGCTGTTGGCGTTGGGTGTAATCAAGAACAACCGATTACACAACTAGAGGTTGGTAGGAAAAAGCTGCTCGGTGCCGGTTTGTCGATTGAAGCCGTTGAACACCTAAAATTAGCGGAAGCTAAGGAAGCCAAAACCCCAGCCGAAAAAGTCGAACCACGAACGCTATTACTGATTGCCTACTCACATGCCATCTTTACCGGAGACGCTAGGACGCACCACCTTGACGCTGAGTATAAACAGGCGCGAAGTGAAAGAGTTGCGGCATTAAACGCTGTTGAAATGAAAAAAATAATTCAGCTGCTCACTGAGCGACATCGCACACAAGAAGCGACGAAACAGATTTTCGTGGATAAAGGAGCTGAAGCTGTCCCTACACTGATCGAATATATCGGTACAAGAAGGTATCTGGGCATGCGAAACGACTTGATTGAAATGGTGTATCAAATCGGTTCCGAAGGTTTAGACCAGATAACTGCTGTGCTTGGTGATGCAAATACCTCTGAAGAGATAAAAATGATCCTGGCGCAGTTGGTTGGACGGATAAATGATGCGAGCGCAATTCCTGCTTTAGAGGCAATGCAAAGTGGAAGTAGCCCAGGACTGGGAATGGAAATCAACATCGCACTTTATAACCTCGGCAAGGAAGAATATAGGACAGAAATTATCAACGGGTTGAACGATAACGATGTTGTGGTGCGCCGTGCGGCTGCAAAGGCGATGCTACGAATTGACAATCCTCCAACGGATGAACTCGTCAATACTCTCAGTGACTCTGATCCACAGGTGCGTGTGTATGCGAGTCAAACCCTTGAAAAATATCCAAATGAAAAAGCCCTCAATCAGCTCATCGAAATTGTTACAACTGATACAAATGAAGGTGCGAAAGAGGCAGCGGCAAGGGCTTTAATTATTCACGGTGAACAAGACTATGGAAAACAGTTGGCGCGGCGTCTCATTAAGGCATTACCGAACGTGAGCGATCAAAAGGATAGAATACGGATTGTCTTAGTCCTGAAAAAAGATGCATTTATGGAACAGATTAAGAATGCGCCAAAAGCGCATGATGATAACCTTGAACTTGATCTCTATAGCTATTTTCTGAACGAAGAACAAAACGATATGGTTAAAGAAGAACTCAGTATGCTATTGAACGGCCTAAGACGTTAATAGGCCTTTTGAGTAATTGAGATTATCCCAACGTTCTCAGCCATCTGTGTTAATTGATACAGGATACTGAAACGACGACTAGAACGGCAAATATCTAACTCTAACCATCGATTGGGTAGAATCGTTTGCTACTTACTAGCCGTGCGAGATACGGTGCAGGGCACATGTGTGGAAGTTTACAAAGTCGTTGGATATCCGTAAATGTCATGTCAGTAACAAACACTTTGAATCACCTCAATAGGGCGGGTTCTTCGTCAATTGAGTTTAGAGCGAAATGCTGAGTGAACGCAGAATTTGTTTATTTCCTAGTCCAAAGTCAATACCGGTCAATTCGATTGGTTCGATTTCACTGTGTTAGAAACTTTGCTGGCTGCTCCGAATCTCATGGGTGAGCGTTGATATCCTGGGCATTCGTAAGATTTGAATCGACCAAGATTTGCACTTGCATGGTCATCTACATATTTCCAGCATCCTCAAAATAGATTCTACATTCCGAATGCACCAACCTTATATCAAATAAAAATATTCCAACATTTGACCCCCGGATAGTGACTGGAAGTAGAGCGACTATGGTTTGTTTATCTGTCCCACCTAGAGCTGTTATAAAACCACTTGCTTATGTTGACTCACCTCGACAGACAGACTACGAAGGTGAGTTCATTCTACTATCTCCCGTCAATCCACAAGCCGACGTTGAGGAACTCTATGAATGCGCCCATGGCTCAAATATGAAGGAGCAGATATGGACTTATATGAGTTACGGGCCCTTTGACAGCGTACACAGCATGCGACGATGGCTTGAGACTAGAGCTAAATCGAATGATCCGCTCTTCTTTACTGTGCACCATCGTGAATCGAAGCACCGAGTTGGGATGGTGAGCTTTCTAAACATCGCTTCAGATATGCGACGACTGGAACTCGGACACATTTGGTATGCACCAGATGCCCAAAGATCAAGCGTAAACACGGAGGCCGTATATCTAATGCTCTGCGAGGCCTTTGATAGGTTGAAATACCGTCGGGTTGAGTGGAAATGTGATTCCCTGAATGAGTGCTCTCGATTAGCTGCCACGCGTCTCGGTTTTCAGTTTGAAGGTATCTTTAGACAGCACATGATAATAAAAGGTCGAAATCGGGATACCGCTTGGTATTCAATATTGGACAATGAGTGGGTTGATCTTAAGAAGAACATGGAAATGTGGTTGTATCAGAACCCAAACCAGCAGTTATCTTTAGCAACACTCAATAGCAAAATGCAGTAACAATTTGAATTAAAAATATCCTACTACACCTCTCTCTCCTTCCATTATGCGGTTCAGCGCTTAGTTTTGAAGTGTACACTGCCAACTGAAACTGTCACTTCGTTAAATCTGAATCTTCCTCTATTCTTGCTATATTTTGCTGAAGCTCAAATCCAAATTTGCGACGTTATCGATTGCTTCAGATCAGGACTGCGACTTTTAAAACTAAAATTAAGTTCGGTTGAGACTTCCTAAATACCAAAAAATTGAGACTAATTCTATGCGCAGAAGAAACAAAGGTTTAATCCTACTTGCTTGCCTTGGAGTGATTTTTCTTATTGGAGGCTTTTTGTTCCTGCGCTCTTCCTATGTACTCAACTGGGCTCGCCTGACGTTAGAATCTGAACTCCAGAAGCGGTTAAAACATCCGGTCACCATCGATCAAATCTCAGGAGATGTGCTGACCGGTTTGAATATCAAAGGGATACAAATCGCAGCTGCGAATCCAGAAGAGCCCCCTCTAATCTCTCTGGATGAAATCCAGATAAGATATAGATTATGGAATTTAGCGCAAAAGAAACTCCTCATCACTAGGTTGTATTTCAACCAGCCTCAAATCAACGCTCGTATGGATGCAGACGGGATTCTCAACTTAGCCAAGCTAATTCCGAAAGATGAATCGAAGTCCGGAGCGAAGTTCCCTGCCCAATTGCTAATCTCTGATATCAATATTGAAGATATTAGTATTGGAGATGGCGTTATCAATTTTGAAGATGAAAGACATCTCCTTAAAATTGCGATCGGCGGCATTTACAGTCATAGCCGCGTCGATGGGCCCCTAACCAACTGGAAGTACAGCGGTGATCTGGAAGTGCGAGACGGCCGTTTTGAACTGAATGGCGTTGAAACGGAGATTGATGAATTCAAAACTAAATTCGAGTTACAGCAGAATCGAAGTGTATTACAATCACTTCATCTAGTGCTGGGCAATTCTAAGCTGACCGTTTCCGGCGAAGCAAATAATCCTAGCAAGCAATCTCCGCAGGTAAAAACGCAGATCCAAGCTACTCTCGATTTCCGCGACGCACAAAAAATCCTATCCTTTCCAGGGGAGATAGAGGGAGTAGCAGAAGTAGACGTAGAAGCGAGCGGTCCGGTATCAGAAATTGTCGGAAAATTCGGACTCAATCTCCCCTACGTCCGCCTAAACGCATGCCAATTTGAGAATCTTACCCTCCAAGCCGAATTCACGCCAAGTAGTGTTAAAATTGCCAATGTTGACGCTATGTTCGCCTCAGGAAAGCTGACAGGTGGGGTAGAAATTAACTTCCATCCCAAGCAAGCAGATTCACAACGCCTAGCGTACAACGGCTGGCTACAACTTGATTCCCTTCGGACGGAACAACTGCTACCGATTGTAGATTTCCCCAAAGATTTTTTGGATGTCGAAGCAGATTTGGGCGGTAAAATTCAATTCAGAGGTAACAGTTCAGACCTCCGAAAGATTGCACTTGACGGGAACCTACAACTGGATGACGCAACCCTAAATCGAGTGCCAATTCACCTTTCAACGGCTCACTACCAACTCAACGATGAGCACCTGTCAGTTACGGCGAACCTTGACGACGCACAAATCGAAATCAATGGTAACCCCGGCTTAACCGGTCAGCACGATATGGATCTGCGTATTACAAAGATCGACATGCGTAAACTTGCACAAATCTTGCAAATGCCAGACTTGGCTGGCGAAGGTACGCTCACCGGAAAAAGCAGTGCCGGTGCAGAGGATAACGATCGTTATTCCTTGCGGGCTCACCTCAGTATTCCAGATGCAACGCTGTATAATGTGCCAATTGGCGTATTGACAACCGATTTTCATTACACTGAGAATCAGGTTTTTATGCACCCGATACGTCTTGTCAAGGGTGAAAGTGAATTGATCGCGGATGGAATCGCCTATATTGAAGGTGATATTCCGATCGAGCTCACGGTGCGTGCACAACCTCTCCAAATCGCGGACTATGTGAGGTTAGCAGGTGATGATTATCCGATTGAAGGGATTGCAACAGGTGAGTTGGTGCTAGACGGAACGCTAGCACAGCTTAATGGTCGCGGTACGCTTCAGATTGAGAACGGCAAGGCATGGGATCTGGCACTGGATCCGCTAACACTACCGATAGAGATTGAGAACTATCTCGTGAAAATTCCAGAGTTTGAAGTGTTGACCCGCGGTCAAAAAGGCATCCTCAATGCACAGATTGACCCAAATCAAGACTATGTAATTGATTTTCAAAGTGAATCGATGCATCTAGCAGAGATTGCACTCGCGCGCGGAATGACTGACTTCCTGTTGGATGCCAATCTAGTCGTTACTGCCAAGGGGCAAGCAAACGCGGCAGATCCGCTTGTAGATGTAACCTTTGAATTCACAAACGTTACTTATGCGGGTCATCCGCTGGAGGACGTTTATATAACCGGCACCTTCAGAAACAATGCGCTGAACTTTGAGGGTGTTGGTTTTAATGATACCTGCCAAGTTCGTGGAGTTTTGGAATCCATTGAGGGGAGTCCGTATCAGCTTACTGTTGATGGTATGGGAGTCGTCCTCCTTCCATTTCTGCGCATCTTTGATGCAGCAGACTATCTCACCGGCACAGCAGATGGTAGCGTTAAGATTACAGGGATGCTGGAAGATTTGTCAAAATTCACATTCCAGATGTCCCTGTCTAAGACTGATCTCAATGTCAAAGGACGGCAGTTGATTAATTCTGCTCCGATTCATGTCGCTTTTGCAGACAACTTATGGCATATTCAATCTCTCGTAATCGCTGATAAACGGGATGGCAGCCCATTCCTGAATGCCGTGGGCACTTTTCTCTCTGGCAGCGAGGCCGAAACCGCTGCACACGTAGGTTCAGCGACTACCGATATATTTAGTTTTACCGTAGAAGCCGACGGATTCCCATTTGAAGGGGTATCGTACCTGTTGGGATTACCGCCGATTTTCTCAGGGAATATCAGCTACAAACTCATAGGTAGTGGAACCTACGAGACACCGCAATTTGCACTCGATTGGACAATTCCAAATTTAACGGTTCAAACGCCGGTTGGACCAATTACGGTTCGTGAGGCTGAAGGTAGTCTTGCTTATCATGATGGAAATTTTACTGTTGACTCTTTTAATTTGCTTTTGCTGGACAATCCCGTCGAAATAGAGGGAAGTATACAGGTCGATCTCGATCATCTCCAAGCTTCACGCCTCGATCTCCAAGCTTCATGCGCCAATTTTGAGTTGGATTCTCGCGACTTTCAAAACTTGCCGGATTATCTGAATAATTTTTTAATCCTGTCCAATCTGGAGGCACAGGTTACTGGCAATCTAGCTCAGCCGGAGATGATCGCTTCGATTAATGCGACACAAAGGACAATGCAGCTCCGGGATGTCCCTCAACCTATCGAAGATCTGAACCTTGCGCTTCAAATCTCAGCGGGACAGAAGGCATCGTCTGACCTAATCGCTGTTGAATTGAAATCAGCCGATTGGCGGTTTGGAGGAGGACAGTATCAGGCGTCAGGAACTTGGCGTTTGCTTAAAACGGACCCCGGATTATCTCTAACTTCAGTTATAGATGCTTTGGAACAGGACGATATGGTCCTGTTGCAGCTTCAGGTTAATGGACTAGATGTCAATCTCGTCACGCTTCTGAACTACATCATGAAACGTGAAGTTCTTGATATAGAGAGTCAAGCTAGTATAATGCTCGAGTTACAAGGCAGTGGCTATCGTCTCGACCAAATATCGGCAATACTCAGGTGTAATGATCTGCGTATCAAGATTAATAATCGGGATATGCAGAACATCAATGAGATTCGGTTTGACTTCGCAGACCGGAAGCTCACACTCGCCCCAACCCAGATAGGTGAAGGAAACACCGCTTGGCTTAACGCTGCAGGTACTATCGACCTCGACGGAAATATGGACCTCCATTTAGGGATTAATCGACTGCCTTATGGTGTGCTGATACCGGCAATAACGTTAACGCTTTTCAATCAATCTTTCCTCGAGTTTGACGGCTTTCTGACGAGTCAAATCCATGTGCGTGGTGACCTTGCAAATCCAATCATAAGCGCAAAGTGGCAGTCGGATGGTCATGTGGGAAATGCTAACCTTAAGGACAGTGGAGGGGCAAGCTATCAGGATAAATTGCTCTCCCTTCAGAATGCGCAACGGATTGTTGGAGTCAGCAAGCAGTTAGAGGTGTCTGGCACAATTCCAATTAACCTTGCCTTTCAACCGATAGATTTTGGAGATCGGTTCCTCGATTTGCCTATTGACTTGAAGCTGCAAGGGCAGCAGATTTCGTTGACACCTCTAGCCTTACTATTTCATCCGTTGATTGAAAGTGCCGATGGTACTGCTGACATAGACCTCAGAATACAGGGAACAACAGCATCACCTTATCCACAAGGAACGTTGTCGCTTCAAAACGGTACGCTGAAGTTGACGAACTTCGATACACCAATTTCAAACGGGAAAATTGAGTTGTGGGCAGATAAGGGGGAAATTCGTATCCCCACACTTAATTTTTGGATAGGCCAAGGGGAGTATAGAGCAGAAATCAACTGCAGGCTGGAGGGACTTATCGCATCCGATTTTGAGATTAGCCAATTCAGAGCCCATAAAGTAAGAATTGCCGATTTTATTGGGGATCAATCAAGGTTTCTTAATCCTGTCGTGTCGAGGTTTTTGAATCCTGAAGCAGTTGGGGCGGAGGCGATGTCAGCCGAAGTGTTGAATGGATATGTTACGGCGGAAGCCAGTTTGAAAATCCCGCTAAATCAATTTCTCATACCCGGTGAAACTGCATGGATCCCCAAACTCATTAAGCCATTTAATCCACCAAATGTGATCAAGTATGTAACAGGTCGGCTAAATATTCAGAATATTCTGATTGAAGGTTTAGGCTATAAAATTCGGAACTCTAGACCGATTGAAATTCAACTTGTAAACCAAAAACTCAGCCTAGAAAATGGATTTAGCTTGGAAGATCAAAAACCCGCGCTAGCCGAAGCAGAACGCCTGCGAGTAACAGGATTCGGCAGTTGGGATCTTGGCAAAAAATTGCTTCTTCATGTTGAAATGAAGAATCTCGATCTTGGATTTATCTCCGGCTTTCTCCCTGAAGCTTACGCGGTTCGTGGCTCTTTGAACTCCTCGCTCGATATACGTGGAACAGATGCAGAACCCAAGATTGCCTTTACTTGGGAAACTCCGGAACTGTGGATAAACCAAGCAGAGGTTAATCAGTTTACCGGTAATATCGCATACGCAGATCGAAAAATCCGAATTGGTGGCAAGCAAAACGATGATGCCCATGTGTCTATTGGGAAAAATCATGCCGCTCTATCCGCGCTGATTCCATTCTATTTATCTTTACTAGAATTCAAGGCAGAACCTTTGCGAGAGGATATTGAGGGCGGATTAGATATCACCATTGGAGGTCTAGACTTCTTATCCCTTATCTTTCCTGAATTCGCTTTCACAGAAGGTACGGGTGACATTAATGCCACGCTTGGTGGTCGGTTGGATTCACCCATGCTTAAAGGATCTGCAGATTTGAGGGGACTCGCTTTCGAGCTGCCGAACTCACACATCAACCTGGAAAACGGAACTGCACGGCTCGATCTGACCGAAAAGGGTGTGAATATTCAGCGCATTACGGGAGCTATGAACAATGGCACCTTTGAAATCAACGGCGTAATACAATCCGATTGGTTTGACGTACAGCATATAGATGTCGTCGCCGAATTAAGTGAGGCAACCACGTTTGAGAAACCCGGCTTTTACCAGATTGAGTGTCAGCAGGTCAGCTTGCAGATGAAAGGAGCTATCACGACGGACGGAAATCTTAAACTTCCGCCGTTAAGGGGTTCAATCCGTATCAATGAAGGTCGATACGAACAACGCTGGCAACAGTTAGTTCAGGATTTAGTTGACAAGGCAGCAGAGGTACAGTTTGAGGTCTGGTTCGATTACCCTGTCGTGCGAGATCTTCAATTAGATCTTGATATTATTGCCCCTAATAACCTCTGGGTGGAATCAGATTTGGGAGAAATGTTCGCAAATTTGGGAGAAATTAGAATCGAAACATCGATCAATGGTAAACTCGTTGGACCGATTCAAAAACCTGTTTTTAGCGGGCGGGTGGATCTCTTAGAAGGCGAATTATCCCTCTCTGGAGGTCACGAATTTGAGATTCAGGAAGGCTCATATGTAGAGAACAAAAATGCCCTGGAGTTTAATCCGTGGTATGAGATTACTGCTGAAACCGTTGAACCGATTCGGAGCGTCCAAGTTCCAACTACAGGTGGGGAAATCCGCACGAAAGATCTCAGAGTTGTTGTACGCTTGAATGGCTTTCTCAAGGAAAAACATAACCCGGATTTTGAGGCGGAGGTTCTCAGAAAGGGTGCCGGCGAAGACTACCAATTGACCCAAAAAGAAATCGTCTCTATTTTAACCCTTGGTGGAACGGATCCACTTGGTTCTGAAGCCTCTACGCCAGCTCATGTCCTTCAACAGTATGTGAGTAGCCGGGTTGCAAAAGCGGTGGGATTTAGCGAAACTCGTTTGGATTTGAGTCCTGATAATTTTGAACAGTCGCGTTTCCTTTTGACAAAAGAGTTTTTACCACACCTCTCGCTGACTTATTCGTCTACCTTCCAACTTCACACAGAACCTCGTATTGAGGTTGAATATCAAATCAATCGACACTTCTATATCAAAGGGGAACGCAATGAACGCGGAAAATACGGCGTAGACCTTAAGCTAGAACAGCGATTTTAGATAGTGCCCCTAATATAACTACTATTGAACTTTCTTAGGCACCACGCAAATCCCTTTCTTTCAAACAATTGCTGATAAACATCCATGATACAAAAACCTAATAAAATTGCCACAATCCTTTAACATCTCCTTGCTACAATAGATTTTCCGATATTTCACCTCTGAACAGTTGTCTGCATCTTTGGAGTCAAACCAACTGAATGCTAGATGGTAGCACTAAGGCAAAACTATCACTTCCAAAAATAAAAGAAATCAGGAGAACAAAATGCTATGAAGAAACATTTAGTAACCATGCTTGCTGGTCATCAATTTCCTAAATCAGATTGTGACTCTTCCAACCCAAAAACTGAGGCGACAGCTCACTTAATTCGAAGATCCCTTACTTCATTCGGGATGATGCTTTGTGGTGGACTGATGTTGCTAATTTTGCTAGTCGGCTGTGAGTCGAAACAGAAAATCGATCATTTGAAAGTTGGGCGAAGTCAACTGCTAAATTCAGGACTTGCAGTTGACGCAGTTAAGCATCTGAAACAGGCTGAAATAGATGAGATAGACAAGACTGAGCCGCGCGTGTTGCTTGTTCTCGCATACTCACATGCACTTTCAATAGGGACCGCAAAAGGACAAGGATTGGAACCTGAGTTCAAAAATGAACGTGCACAGCGGTTAGCTGCATTAGGGGATGCCGAAATCGAATCCCTCCTCCAAATTTTGGTAAGACGTTCTCGCCTACAAAAAGATGTAATGCAAGTAGTCATTGACAAAGGTGTGGATGCAATCCCTATCCTGATTAATGCTTTAGGTAATTCCGAATTTCAAAACCTGCATGGCAACATTATAGAGATGATGTATCAAAATGGGAGCAATGGTCTTGGGCTAATGGTCGATGCCATTCAGAACACTGATACATCTATGGAGGTGAAGGTTGCACTCGTACGCTTGATTGGAAGAATCGGCGATCCACAAGGATTTCAAGATTTAGAAATAATCCGCGGTAATACCGAGGATGCCGGGCTGAAGATGGAAATCAGTGTTACCCTCTACAGGCTTGGAAAGCATGAAAAGTCAACCACAATTATCGATGGTTTAGGCGATGATGATGTGAATGTCCGTCGTGCCGCCGCACGAGCAATGATACATCTTAGTGATTATCCGGTAGACAAGGTCATTAAAGCACTTCAGGACACTGATAATAGCATCGTTATCTATGTGGCAGAGGCATTGCAAAATCAACCAAATGCACAGGCAGTTGTCCCGCTAACCGAAGTCCTCACAGGCACAGGCGATAACACCGCAAAACAGGCAGCTTCTGACGCGTTGCTAGTTCATGCAGAACAGAAGTTGACAAAAGGGTTGACCACCCGGCTAATTAAAGCGTTGATTTTCGGCAAAATTGAGGACGCAGAAAATCGACTACGCATTCTTCAACTACTTCGGAAGGATGCACTGAAGGCACAAATTAGAGTGGCTGCGTTGGTGAATCCGGAGTTGACATACGACCTTGATCAATACCTGAAACAAACCGAGACACATGAAATGGTTAAGGGCGAGTTGAGATGGCTCCTTTCTGAACTGGAGTGAAAGATAACAGTTCCCAAATCGGAAAATGAACAATCTAGAAAAATCACGTGCCAACCACTCAATCTTCCACATGTTGCAGGATTACCTATCCTCAAACTTAAACTCCTTAAACCGATGCGGTTTGCCCTGTTAATGATAAAAAAACGATGTTGAGACCTCGTGCAACAGAAACCGTAGGTGCTCATATCCCGATTTATCAAGGGCGGGGTCATCCCGCCTGTACTCGGTTTCTCTTCGCGTTTGGCACTTTCTTTTTCTATGATCTTCGTAGATTGGACACCAATAAACAAATGGTTTTCAGCTGTTATGCCCTCATCATTTCCCTCTTTCTTTTAACATGAGCTCACATCAATTCCTCCACACTTCATCCTTTATGTTCTACCGCTCTCCTCTATTGCTTTATGTGATATTTATCTTCTCGGTTATTCTTCTCAAATCCGCTTGGAGCGACGCTGACACTTACCCTATTGTTGAAATTCAGTACAGGCTAGATGGTGAAACCCTCGATTCAGGGTCACTACTCGCGAATGTGCAGCGCAAGACGCGAGTCCAAATTGGAAATATAGCTTCGCCTTATCAGATTCGCAAAAGCATTGAGGCAATTTACACAATGGGTCTTTTTTCTCAGGTCACAGCGATTGAGAATCCTGTGCGAGATGGGGTACAATTGACGCTCGATCTCACCAGCAAAATACGGGTTAGGAAGATCGAGTTTACGGGGAATAGTCTAAATGAAAATCTCCTCATCGGTGTAGTTGTTTCTCGTTCAAAAAAAGAATATTCTGTCGAACTCGCAGAGGGCGATCGGCGTAGAATCCTCGATTTATACAAAGATTACGGATATTTTCATGCAGAAGTGCGCTTGATTACCTCTGGTGAGCCAACTGCTCCGCATCAAGTGAATCTGCTATACAATATCGATGAGGGAGACCGAGCACTTATTCAGGAAATTCGATTTGAAGGGGTCAAATCGATCGAGCTCGAAAAACTAAAAAAAACTATCAAGAATAAGAAAGGCGAAGTCTACCAAAAACAATCGATTGATGATGATGCCCGTCGCATTCGAGAATTATACCGGAAAAATGAGTATCTTACGGCACAAGTTGAACATCACTGGATTTACAATGAAGTATCCCGAACAGTGTCCCTTAACTACGAAATTACCGAAGGAAAAAAAATCAAAATCGTATTTGTTGGCGATCATATCGACAGATCAGAACTCAAGCAAAAATTGACTCTGTTCAAACGGGATAGCTATTCGGAAACAATCTTAAAAAGTACAGACGAACGCATTCGTCGAATCTATCAAGAGAAGGGGTATTATGAGCCAATAGTGAGCCACGAGATTGAACCAGTATCGGGTCAAGAGATGGTTATCTATTTTAAGATTCAGTTAGGGCAAGCCCTACGTATTCGGCAAATCAATTTCGTGGGAAACACGGGATTCGCAGATGCCGTGCTGCTGGATAAGATGGCAACCCAACCGCGCAGTCGATTCGTAATTCCTGGATTCGGATGGTTGTTTTCTACAGGTATTTATAACCCGGTAACTCTTGATACAGACAAGCGTGCACTGGAACTCTTTTATAAAAAAGAGGGTTACCCAGACGTTCAGATCACGACTAATGAACCAGAGATTGATAAAGATAACCGGCTCATTTTGCACCTAAACATTAATGAAGGAAAACAGAAGCTCATAGATCGCGTCTTAATCGAAGG
>JAKZSX010000142.1:0-5017 GCA_047517405.1 Candidatus Poribacteria bacterium
GTCGGCAGCATCCCGAAGCGCATCGAGCAACACCCCTGCCGCTGCCGGGTGAAGCGCGATTTCAGGCTCTTCAACTCCTACGAGCAGCACGCGCTTTTTCGGATCATTATTCCCCTGAAATAGCGCGACAAGAATCCCCAACGCGCGGAGGGTGCCATCAGACATGTTGTTTGCGAGAAATCGCCATGGGTGCTTTGCACCTGCGACATCCTGCCGAAATTCTAGTGTCTCTTTAGGACCAAACTTTTTAACCTTCACCCCATGCACGCCAGGGACAACCGCGGCAAGATATTCCTCAATGCGTCTCTTTACGGGATCTGAAAGTCTAGCGAGGACACTTGTAAGGTTGCTCCCGTCGCGGAGAAGCAGGTCGCCCGGATCGGGTGCTTGGAGATCTTTGATTGTATCAAGATTGAGACTATAAAATCCCATGCGGGAGAACGCCTCGTAGACGGGGCGAAATTCCTTCAGGCCGGAAGCATTGACCAAGTAGAGCCGATTCTTCGCAGCAGCCGGTGCCACTTCCACATTCGTTTTGGCTACAGTGCCATTTTTAACATAGAAGTAATCTTCTTGAGTAGGCTGCTGCGTGCTCCGAAGTACACACTCCTCTGTTTGAACTTTGTACCTGCCACGTGAAAAGTCACCGATACGAAAAGCGTAGTGTCCGGTGGAACCTTCGGACAAGGTAAAATCCAAGCGAATACTGAAATGCTTTGGGCGTCCACCAGAACGGCAGTGGACATCGTCAATCCCTCCTCGATCACGTATGGCGTGGTCTAGCGATAGATTCAACGCATCGGCGACGAATCGCAAAGCATCAAGAAAATTGCTCTTGCCCGCACCGTTAGGTCCCACGAGAAACATCAGCGGACGCAGCTGCACATCACATGAGGCAATACTCTTATAGTTTCTTAGGGCAACTCTTGTAATAAACGTTGAATCTTTCATGTCAATGTTCCAATCTTACCTTGCCGAATCAATGAGATGGACAATGAATCGTCTCTGGACTCCGACCGGTATAGACGAACAATCATTTGCCCATACGGCACCTTAAATCGAAACCAACTCATCACAAGCGAAAAGTCCTGCAATTAGCACGACGATTGCTAATACAGATGTGAATGTTGTGATTTCTCTAATGTTTACCGCGACGTTCCTTTTCAACGGTTGAGATTAATTCGTCAATTATTTTTTGATCCTTTGTTAATTCCCCATTTGGCAGTTCGTAGTAGATGTGCCCATTAAAAGAGTAGACATTTGGGATGCCTTTTTTTCGATTTTCCTCCTGTGCTCTTTTGACAGCACGATTGCCGATTCGCAGAAACTCAAGTGCTTGTTTATGGGTTTCAAGGCTTAATTCGTGTTGACTCATTGTGTGCCTCCATTGTTAATGTCTTGCATAAAAAGTTCAAAGAAGTCTTCATTTTTTATCGTAAACCGAGCCCCCTCACCAACAGCGACTTCTTGAAGATGTTCTCCAGAATTGTAGGACAGATGCCACTGATCGGCCTGATCTTTGTAGATGTACCAAAAATTGTACTTGCTCCGATAGAATTGACGGATGATGTCTTCTGTTGGGACATCGTGCCCCCCTGCCATCACTCGATTTCGCACACGAGCGATGCACACTTCAGGGGATTTGAGAAAAAGAAAGATGATTGTAACTATATATCCGGCGCGTTTCAATCGACGAATTATCCGCTCAAATCCTTTTCCCGCAAGGGTTACTTCGACAGCAAAATCCTTCTCCGCTTCAATTAGACGTTGAATTTCCTGAAAAAACAGACGGCCCGCTTGAATTTTAGCCTTATCCAAGTCCTCTGGTGTAGATACCAGTTCTCCCGCCAGCGCGTCGGCACTGATGTATTCAACATCTGAATCGCGGAGATATTCAGATGCAAACGTTGTTTTGCCAGATCCGTTTGGTCCTGCAATGACTATTACGCTTTTTGACAAAGTACATCCTTTCTGCCTTCAAATCAGAAAGAAAAAATTAGTTCTTCTAAGATAGACGGCAACTTGCATTATTATATCCCATTGCGGGGAAACCTTCAATCCAAAATTGAGAGCGGTTGCACCTTCGGTTTTGCCTTTTCCGCCATTGACACCGCATCCCCAATGTATTATCATGTAGGAAAGATTTTTTCCATTCAATTTTGGCGATACACAGGAGAACACTATGAAGATAACAGGGTTTGAAACGATTCCGATACGGGGACGTGCGATGGTTTTGAAGATGTTCACCGACGAAGGCTTGGTCGGCTACGGTGAACCGATGAACTACTCACATTGGCGTCCAGTCGCGCAGGCAGTGGACGATATGGCAGAGTATCTAGTGGGCAGAGACCCCTTGCAGATCGAAGACCATTGGCAGGCGATGTTCCGATCCAGCTACAGCCGGAGTATGCCAATCTTGGTCGGTGCGCTGAGTGGAATCGAGATGGCGATGTGGGATGTGTTCGGCAAGGCGGTAGGGATGCCGGTATGGAAACTGCTCGGAGGCTCAGTGCGTCGGCGTGTCCGTGTGTATACGGGTACGGGCGGCACGACGCCGCAGGAGTGTGCGGAGAATGCAATGAGGGCTGTCGAAGCAGGTTTCAGTGCAGTGAAAATGGGCGGTTCAATAGGTCCTGTGCGCTTCGTGGATACGCCGAAGGCGATTGATACAATGGTGGCGCGAGTGGCGGCTGTCCGCGAAGCGGTGGGCGATGAGGTCGATATCGGTATCGATCTGCATCGACGGTTTAGTCCTACAATGGCAGCAATCTTCGTGAAGGAGCTGGAGCCCCTACGTCCGCTGTTTGCTGAGGAGCCGTGCCATCCGGAGAACAACGAGCCGCTGTTGGCGTTGTCGCGCTCAACGACAGTGCCGATTGCGACGGGGGAACGCCATTTGACACGGTGGAGTTTCCGCGAGGTAATTGAACGCGAGATGTGTGCCATTTTGCAGCCCGATATTCGACACTCCGGCGGCATAATGGAACTAAAAAAGATTGCGACGATGGCAGAGATTCATAACATGGCGATTGCGCCTCACAACGCAGCGGGACCCATCGGGGTGGCAGCGTCTATCCATGTGGTGGCGACCATACCCAACCTGCTAATTTGCGAGGGAGGACACAATCGTGGACAAGGGCTGTTCAACACGCCGCTGACCCTGAAGGACGGATTTATCGAGCTGCCGACGGAACCAGGATTGGGTGTGGATATGGAGGATGACGCCATAGAAGCCATGCGGGACGATGCTTTCGAGTTACGCGGGATGTTCTGGCACGAGGACGATGGTTCTTTTGCGGATTACTAAATGAAAATGTCACAACCTACCGATGTCAATCCAACAGAGGGTGTTCTATACATCGTGAGCACACCGATCGGTAATCTGGAAGACATCACGCTCCGGGCGTTACGGGTGCTCAAAACGGTGGATCTTATCGCTGCGGAGGATACCCGCCATACGCGCCGATTGCTTACCCATTACGAGATTCACGCGTCGCTCACCAGCTACTTTGAGGGGAACCAGATTCAGAAAGGCGAAAAGCTGGTCGCACGGTTGAAAGCGGGGGAATCAATCGCGCTCGTGTCTGACGCCGGCACACCCACAATCTCGGATCCGGGGTATCGGCTTCTGGCTCAATGTATTGAAGCAAATATCCCTATCATTCCGATTCCCGGTCCTTCAGCTTGTATTGCAGCGGCTTCCGTTGCTGGGTTGCCGCTGCACAATTTCGTTTTCGAAGGCTTCCTTTCACCGAAGTCGGGGAGACGGAAACGCCAACTCGCAGATCTATGTGAAGAAAGCCGAACCCTCATTTTCTACGAATCTCCGCATCGAGTGATTGTGTTCCTGCGGGATGTTTTGGAGGTTTTCGGTGATCGCCGGATTTCCATTGCACGTGAGTTGACGAAAAAGTTTGAGGAAGTCTTCCGGGGCACGGTGACCGAAGCGATTGAGAAACTCCAAGCGCCGCCGCCGCGAGGGGAGTTTACTATCGTGATTGCAGGATTGCCTTCAAGGGTGGAATAGCACCCCACCTGAGCACATATCTATCAAACGAAAACCGAAATAAACTGAATAACTTCGGTGAACTGGCTAACTAATCACAAAGCGGGTCGTTAGGTTCTGTTGACATTTATGCGAGGCGTGTCCCTAATTCGCCGATACATACCTAATCGTAGGGGCGAGGTTCCCTCGCCCAACGGGTTGGGAACCCCAACCCCTACAGGTTGGGGTTCAGCCTATATAGTAGTAGGCATACTCCGTATGCCGTAACGAGTGTGCACATTACGGTCCGGCGGAGTCCCACTAAACTGGGATTCAAAGCGACGTGCCTACTCCTGTTTCCCGATTCAATTGGACTGGGTGTTGGTTTTCACGGTTGCCGTTCAACCCAACCTACGTGCCGTCAAATGTCAACACGCCCTAGTAATATAACACAGGTTGCCAGATAGCCCGTAGGTCGAGTTTCCATACTCGACGCTTACTAGAAATAACCAAATTTACCTAAGATTCGAATTGCTGAACGACGCGCAGTGATTTTCTGGATTTATCGTGAATCACCCAATGTGATACATGTCGCCCCTCTGGGGCTTTAAGTGGCGACTTGAATTAACACTAGCGACTTAGATAATATAGCGGGTTAGCCATCGCGCTCAAGTGTCTTAGGTAGAAAAGTGAAGGAGGCTATTCCAAATGAAAGCGAAATTCAGATCCCTGTGTCAACTGCTGATTGTCTGTATAATATGTGGGCTTACACTCCTTATCTACACGGGCTGCGGCAGCGATGATGACGATTTCTACGCCGACGACGATGATGTGGCATTCGACTCTGTCCCTTCAGGGTTGAACCCTCCAAACGGCGCAGCTTTTGACGATGTGTTTTTCAAGAACTATGGTACCAATCCGTTTATTGATACGGAAGATGACCATTTTTCGACGTTTGGTATGGATGTGGATACCGCCTCCTATTCCGTTACACGCCGCTACCTCCGCGATGGTCACCTGCCCCCACCGGAA
>JAKZSX010000143.1:0-20478 GCA_047517405.1 Candidatus Poribacteria bacterium
TGCCTAGGCACCGGCACCCATATCGCTTCCTCATTGTTCTTACGGACTCCCCGTCCCACATTCATTCCCCAAGTCATCTTGTCACTTTTATCAAAACGGAGTTGGCTGAACGGAATACCGAGCTCCGCTGTCCAATGGTCCCCATGAATCTTAGCCTGACACGCCACAACTGCATCCCAACTCCGATTCAAGCTGTCTCCGCCGTTCGTTACGGCTCTGTCTTGGTATGCGCCCAATGGGTTGATGCGGAAGGAAAACCCGTTGCGTTTATCGTTATAAGTGTCCAATGTCAGAAAGACATTGTCGTTTTCATGTAGGTCTTGTGCGTCATGACGCATGTCGTTGGCTACCAGTTTCGACATCTGTGATTCAAAACAGGTAAAACCGAAGTAGATATTCTTGTCATCGTATAGGATGCGGACTTCCGTCGGTTCGCTTATCGGCTCACCTTCATCGGGCTCAATTTGGAAAAACTGATCAATCGGACTCGCGTGTTGCCAGTCAGTCTCATTGAAATCACCATCTATTTCAATGCTCTGAAACGTTCGGTATGCTTCAATCTTGTACTCTATGGAACCAGAGTCTGCGTACACAGTGAACGGAAAAAACAAACAGCAAATAGCCAACAGGAAAAAATAGCTTCTATGCCGCGGAATGCTACCACTTGAAAACTGATGCCAAAAACTGAGGTGATAAATCACAAACGGTCTCCTTTCAAAATGGCTCAAGGATTGATTCTACTGGGCGAATCCCGATGTTGTTTGCTTGCTCGGAAGCATTACAACACCGGGTAAGGGATCTATACTGAGTATATCAGTCGTCTGAAGCCGCTTAATCGGGACATGGCGTACTGATTATACGTTTCACGTTTTACATTTCACGAGCTACGGATTCCACCAGTAAGTCATCTTTGCGACTACCGTGGATTCGTTAAGTTTCGTTCGTGCACCATCACTGTCATAAATTTGGTTGAAAACCAAGTAGAAATCGCTGCCGGGACGGTAGATGTAATTGAGCAGAAAGTTGGTGGCGATTATGTCATCGTCGCTGCTCCATTGAGCGAAGATTTTTGCAAAAAGCGTTGTCGAAAAGGAGTACCCCACACGTGCGCCGAAAATGCTCACATTGAATGAGTCTCCGGGAAGCGTTACACGGTTAAACTGAAAGATGGGCTCAGCACTGAAACGTCCGTTCGGTTTAAAACCTGCATTGAGGGTAAATCCCCACCTCTTTCCATTGTAGAAATTCCCATAATTTATACTATACTGCCCTGAAAGTGCTTTCGTATCATTGGTGGAACCTCTAATCATCATTTCAGTGAAGCTGTATTCGCCTTGAGGAATAATAATTCCCTCTCGGATTTCAAAATCCTCGTCAAGGCGTTCTATGGTTCGTTTAGGTAGAAAGCCAATGTAGCTTCCGCTTTCAAATCGAAAATAGTTGGTCAATGTGATTTCTTGAGTTTCCAGTTGGTTGTCTTGACTGAGGATGAAATCAAACTCCGGTCCTGTATAGATTTGGCGGATCCCAAATTTTCCCAGCCGGGGGCTATAACGCATTTGACCATTGATTCGGCGGATTCCCTGTCGCTGAATAAATCCGGCGTCGGGGTTAAAGTTCTCATCAATATCCGTATATGAGCCCTCCAAGCGAAGATCTCTGTTCCGCCAAACGCTGCCGAGGTAAAGGGCATTGTTCTGACCGGAGACATCTGCTTCAAACGTGCGAGCCCAAAGCCCACGTATGTCGAAGCTCTCAGTTGGGCGATACGTGAAGTCAAGTCCACCCGCCCGGTTGTACGCGTCAGCATCTTGCTTGTTGATACCGATGATTCCGACACTTGAGCCCGTGGAAATATCCCGTTTCAGACGCAATACCGAGTAGTTTGTCCTGGACACATTAACAATATCGTCCTCATCTGTAACGGATGAGTCAGTGTGAAACCTATCTGTCAACACATTCATTATCCCAATACCGTAAGGACCAGCTTTGCCTGTGAGCTTGCCGCCGCCGATAATTGGGACGGCATGTCCTTCCTCAAGACCGATGCGGCGGCTATAAAACAGAAGCAGCGGTGGTGGACGGCGGAAGCTAGTGCGTGGAATGCCGAAATCAAACAACCCTGCCCCTTCTAAGAAGAATGGACGCTTCTCAGGGAAAAACAAGCTGAACCGGGTTAAGTTCACCTGCTCCTGATCCGCTTCGACTTGCGCGAAATCGGTGTTGAAGGTGAGATCAGCGGTTAGGTTTGAGGTAAGTCCATACTTAACATCAAAACCGAGTTCAAGCTCTCCGTCTGTATCATTATCTGCTTCGATTCGGCTCGCTTTCGGCAAAACGTAAGGTAACAACTCCAGATTCCGAGAAGGGGTAATTCCTTCCAAACCGACCAAATTGCCGATGACGTCGGTACGATATCTCGCAAAGAACCCATGTGCTTTAGAAAGTGGCGCCCATGTCGCGTCCTCTTGGTTTCGCATGAGGCTCCGTCCTAGATTCAGTCCCCATGTCATATCGTCGCTCTTACTGAAACGAAGTTGGCTGAAAGGAATGCCTATCTCTGCCGTCCAATGGTTCTCATTGATTTTGGTACGACATGTCCAGATCGCATCCCAAGCCTGATTTCGACTCTCTCCGCTGTTTATTAAAGCTATGTCTTCCATTGCTCCCAACGGATTGACACGGAAGAAAAATCCGTTACGCCGATCGTTATAGGTATCCAGAAGGATAGAAACATGGTCGTTTTCACGCAACCCGTCCTGACCGCTGCCATCGCGGCGCATCTCGTTGGCGACCATTTTGGGGATATCGGTGTCAAAACAGGTAAACCCGAAGTAGATCTCTTTAGCATCATAAAGAATGCGTATCTCTGTGGGTTGTGAAATCAGCTCTCCCTCGGCGGGTTCATATTGGACGAGTCGAGTGATGGTTTTTGCGTTCTGCCAGTCTTCCTCGTTGAACTCTCCGTCAATCTCGATACTCTGATAAGTTCGGTATGCCTCGGCTCGGTATTCCATAGAGTCCGGATCTGCGCTCACAATGAACGGAAACAGCAGACAGCACATAAACAGAATAAAAAAAATGGATTTTCCACACCGCGACGTTATGGGAATCCTGCTGAAATGGCAAATCATAGCCAACCTCCTTTGAGAAAATCAATAGTTTACGAAATGTGCTATATTTCACGCGTTACGGGTTCCACCAATAAGTCATTTTTGCAACAACTGTGGATTCCTCAAGCTCCGTTTTTGCGCCATCACTATCGTAAATCTGGTTGAAAACAAGGTAGAAATCGCTACCGGGACGATAGATGTAGTTGAGCAGAAAGTTCGTGGAAATCACTTCATCGTCGCTGTTCCATTGGGCAAACAACTTCGCAAAAAGGGTTGTGGTGAAAGAGTAGACAATGCGACTCCCGAAAACATTCACATTGAAAGGATCTTCGCTCGGGAGCTCGACCCGGTTAAATTGATATTGCGTTTCAAAAGCAAGGCGGCCGCTCGGTTTGAAGCTTGCTTGGATATCAAAACCACGATTTGTGCCGTTGAAGAAGGTACCGTAATTTGCCCCGAATCGACCCGAAATCTTCCGACCTTCATCTGTATCGATCATCATTCTAAAGGTAGTTAGATCGTAGTCGCCAATTGGTATGATAACGTCATCTCGGATTTCAAAATCCTCGTCGAGAAATTCGGAGGTTCGCCGAATCTCAACGTTGATCCAACTTCCCTGCTCAAGCTGAAACCAGTTGGTAAGTGAAAACTCACGCGTTTCTAACTCATCATCTTGGTTGAGAATATAGTCAACCTCTGGTCCCATGAAGATGCGTCGAACCCCGAATTTTCTGGGCCACGGCGTAAAACGCATCTGTCCACGGAAGCGTCGGCTACCCTGACGACGGACAAATCCAACCTCAGGATTGAAGTGCTCACCGATGAACGTATACGTTCCATTGAATCGGAGCAGACTGCTTCGCCAAATCCCGCCAAAGTACATCGCATCGTTCTTGCTAGAGACCTCCGCTTCATAGGTCCGTGCCCACAACCCACGTACATCGATACTGTCGTTTGGACGATATGCAAAGTCCAATCCTCCTGCGCGGTTATATGTATCCGTGTCCTGTTTATTAATCGCAATCACCCCGATGCTAGAACCGCTGAAGAGATCTCGTGTTAGGCGCAGCACGGAATAGTTCGTCCTATACACATCAACAATGTTGTCCAGTAGGTATCATTAATCTTGGCGCGGCAGTTCCATACAGCATCCCAACTCTCGTTCTGGCTATCTCCGCTGTTTGTCAACGCTATATCTTGCATCGCACCTAATGGATTGATACGGAAGAAAACCCCACTCCGTTTGTCGTTGTAGGTATCCAAAAGGATGAAAACATTATCGTTCTCACGCAAATTTTCTGAATCTCGACGCATTTCGTTGGCAACAGTGTTATTACGATGCGAGCTTGAACAGGTAAAACCGAAGTAGATGTTTTTCTCATCATAAAGGATGCGGACTTCTGTAGATTCAGTTATCGGCACACCTTCATCGGGTTCAGTTTGGACAAACTGATCTATCGGTTTTGCATGCTGCCAATCGGCTTCACTGAAATCCCCGTCGATCTCAATACTCTGAAATGTTCGATACGCCTCGGCACGGTATTCTACCGGTCCGGAGGCAGCGTTTACATAGATCGGGCATGACAACGCAAAACCGAAAAGAAGCAGGTATCTTCTGATTACAGGTAATCGATGTAAATCGAAACTCATACTGCCCCTTTGCTATTGATACCTCGGCGGTAGGATGCGTATATATATATCTTGGATATTAGAATGACGAAAAAGGAGAGGAAGGGATTAACCAAAATTGCGCGATAGGCGTTCGGGTAGGTTAATTAGGCTGGTATAAGAGGGAAAGGTGTGGGAGACCATCGATCCGATTAGGGTGTCCGATAAATTCGTGTATTTTCCAGTGTGGCCTGAAATGGTCCTTGCTTTTCGGTCTGCAATGTGAGAACAATCACACCCATCTCCGTGTCGCGTTGTTCATCTTCTTCAATCAGCGCATGCGGTATCTCTCCAAAAAGGACTCTACGATTTCCGCCGACCGCTCCCCAATGCAGATCTCTGAGACGCCCATCGTAGACTTTTTTACTTCTAGCACCATCTCGCATCGAGTAGACTTGGACACTCGTTGTGAATTCGGAGTCCGAAAGGGTACTAGCGCCTATTCCCGGCGCCAAAATGCTTCCAGTCTGGATTAATGGACGACCGTTCTCGTTAAGCAGAAATATGTCGAAATCAATCTGATTGGGCCGATAAGTGGTTTCAATTTTGATGCCTGCGAAATTGTCTATGATGCCGGTCGTACAACCTAAAATTGCGATTAGACAACCCAAAACGAACCAAAGTAAGATTTGTCCTACTGTTTTATCTTTCAAGAAATCTACGTTCAATTCGAATCTCCATTTTCTAATCTATTCTTCTCAGAACTGGAACCCAACTCCCAAACCAATCGCTGTCCCATCAAAATCGAGATCGAAGGGCACTGCACCGTCCCCCTTGAAAGTTTTGAGGATGCGCTTCGCCTCAAGGGTAAGGGTAAGTTGATCGTCGAGAAATAGATATGTTAACCCGATCTGTGCATACCCTGTCAAGCCAGAATTTCCACCATCAACAGCCACCCCCTGCTGCGCTAATAGACCAAGGGCACTGCCATCAACACTCAAGTGTGAATACCCAATACCACCGCCAAAGTAAAGTGGAAGGAAGTCGCTAAGCAGCACCGGATGGTAGAGCAAGCTGAACGAAATGGGGATAAAAGTCGCAGAAAGATCTGCGGCGTTCGGTGGCGGTAATGTCGCATCATTCGTCCAATAACCGAGTGCTATTTGGGACGATAGTTCCGTCGTGTGTTTCAGTTCCACTGACGCAATAGGCATCAACGCGGCGTTGAGTGCCGGGACACCGAGACTGTTTAACAAGGTTGTGAACTGCTCTAATTTTGGCTTGTAAGAAAAGAAAGAGATGTGGAACGATGTGGATTCGACACCTCGCCCCACAAGGTCACGTAACGGATTCGGGCGCTTGCCTTCAGCCGGTGTATCTGAGATAACTGCCAATCCAAGCGAGATATTTCCCATTAAACAGCCAATAAACACTATAAACAGCAGTGAAGGAACCGTATAAGATTTTTCCATAGTGTGTTAATTGCTCCCGTTTTTAATTATTGCTACGTTTCACGCATTACACTTTATCTCGATTCGCATCGGTAGATGGCTCTACCTTTTGTTCCGCCGAGCAGTGTCACCGCAAAATACGTCTCCAACAGTGTGCGAATTGGCTGATCAACTCGGTAACAGATCAGGAGCGTAGCCACATTCGGTGCTGCTGCGACCTGTTGGAGGAATGGCTCAAGGAAACCAAAGTCCGCTGATTCAAGTCCATCCTTCGGATTCCAGTGATCATTGTGCGCGTAAGGCGGATCCGTAACAAGGGTAACCTCGCCATCAATCGAAGCCAAGTGCTCCTGAATCTGAGTTGCGTCGCGCTGCAAGAGTTCCACATCAAGATGAATCTGTTGCGCGTGATTAAAGATCAACAGGCACCGTTCCTGATAAGATCTTTTCAGTTCATCATCTTCAGTTTTATAAGCTTCGATTGCGCGTAATCGTTCATCAAGCGCGTTTTGTTCCTTCAGCCACTGAAAATTTCGCCGCGCCGTTTCTAACACAACCGGATGCAGATCTGCCCCAATCAATTTTTTTATTTGCTCCGAAAAAAGAAGGTACGCTGTACAAAGAATGACACCGTTACCGCAGAACGGATCATACACCGTAACCGTCTCCCGCTCCTCCTCAAATAGTGAGTTCAGCATCACATAGGCAACACGAGGCGGAAATCGTGGCGTCCGTGTTGACAACGCTTGATAAAGTGTCTTGCCGACCTCTATATATTTGTAAGTGACGGGACCTTGTGGGAGGTGCATGGCGTGTGAAACGGTAATCGGTCAATCTAGTACCAGCTGACGGAAAATCCCCTCAAATATGACGATTAAGATGACACCGATCGCCATGGGATACAGTGTGCAGCGAAACGTTTGAGCGCGCCACTTTTAACGATAATCGCTTCCGGCCGCAGCACAGTTGAGTACATCATAAGTAACGAAATCGTATCAAGCAGGGACCGGTAGCCGGATAAACCGGATATATCAATATAGACCTTGTTGAACTGTTCGCCAAGTTCAAGTGCTGCCATGACATCAAATCCGTCTAGGACTTCAAAGTGTAAGTCGGGATGCATTTCCCGTGCACGCTCAATACACTTAGGGCTGATGTCAGTGCCAATGATCTTCTTACAATGTGGCGCGATCAACGTAGTTGTCGTCCCCCACTCACATCCAATCTCTAGTACAACATCATCGGAGTTCACCCAAACGGGTATGGTCTCACGGTACTCCTTAACGCCGCGTGTACCAATAAATTCTGTTTTCGCCTCAAATAGTTGGTTCTTGCTTGCCATGCGCTCTCCAAACAGTCGCTCGCAATCCAGTGATTCAGTGCACTAATTCTTCATTCTCTGCTTCCGAAAATCGTTCCGGTTTAAAGACCTAGAGATAGAAACATCAAAGTGGCGCAAGCAATTCACGCTGTTATCATAAAAAAAGGGAAATTGGGATGAAGCCGATTCCACCCAATTTCCCTTAAAGTAGATACAGTGTGAAGTGCTACATCATCGAGCCGGTCGGATAGACAATTACTTCCGCTCGGCGGTTTTGGGCGCGTCCCGCTGTCGTCTTAACTGGAGCAATAGGCTCGGTGTGGCCAAGTCCACGAGATTCGATTTTGTTCGTTACGCCTTTGCTCTGAAGATATTTCACAACCGAATCCGCGCGGGCTTGAGAAAGATCCCAATTGCTGCGGAATCGTCCCCTTAGCACGGGGTTGCCATCTGCGTGACCTTTAACGAGTACCACCGCCTTAGAATTCGCTTGAATCATTGCGGCTGCTTTATCAAGTGCCTCCATGGCACCCGAAGTTAAGCCGACTTTCCCGCTGGGGAACTGAACCATAGCTGCTACCATTGGCTTAGCAGACATCTTTTTCGTCTCAGCGAGGTCCTCTTTGGTCACCATAAGCGCACCTTGCAGATCGGATATACTTTGGGCTTGCATTTCGGTCTTCTTTTCAAGGGCAGCAATCTGATCCTGGAGTTTCTGATCTCCAGACATGGCGGACTCTTGTGCCTTTTCCCCAACCATATTTGCAGTCTCCATGAGCGCCTCACGCAGCTTGGTGTCCCCACCTTCGGAGAACTCTTTGGCGGCTGCAATTGTATCCGCATCACCTTGTTGAGAAGCGGTAATGGCAGATTCCTTTGCCATAGACACCTCTGACCTCAAAGCATCGCCTTGAGCATCAACCTTGCCACTAACCTCGGAGACCTGATTGCTCAAACCAGTGTGTGACGCTGCATTTTGTTGGCTATATTTATCCATTTCCATAGCAAACTCTTCTTTATTCAATTTGCCGCAGCCACTGAGGACGATGCTAAAGACAAAAATGCTTACAATCGCTATTCCTGCTATATTTCTCATTGTTACCTCCTCGGAAAAAATTCATTCTAAAGTGAATGAATATGGTTTATGATATAACAATTTCCAAAAGTTTGGACTATTGTAGCACAAACCGAATTTTTATACAAGCAAAATTCTGTATTATCACTTGAGGAAGAATTCGCTTTTAGATGCAATCCCATAATTTGTTGCCAGTCGAACCCAGATTGTTCGACATAACTGTTTTAGTAACCTTGCTTTTTCCTTCATGAGTGAAAGCAAATCGTAATTGTTTGTAATACTTTGAAATCGTTTGTAATACAATTGACAGTCTATGACGAAACTCTCGATTCTGAGATGGAAACAATTTTCCCATTTTTGCGTGTGAAATGTGTAATTTCTACACTAAATAGCGAGGGATAAGAATATGGAAAAAATTGGCGTCGGTATTATTGGGTTAGGAATGGGACAGTCGATGTTCGGGATCAAACAGATTCCCGATACTGCTCTGGAAATTCGCGGAATTTGCGATACAGATGCGGATCGGCTTGAAAGTATCCGTTCTGAGCATAACGTCCTATTTGCGACGACGGATTATCGAGAACTGCTCCAGCGGGACGAAATTGACGTCGTTGGCATCTACACACCAGATCCGCTTCATGCACAGCACTGCCTCGATGCCCTCGATTGCGGCAAGCATGTGATTTGCACAAAAGGCTTCGTTGACAGCCTAGACGATGCGGTTCGTGTATTGCGAAGAACGCAGGAAACCGGTTTGAAACTTATGGTTGGACAGACCTGCCGCTTTCGACCGGATTTTATACACACGCACCAATTGGTGGACTCTGGCAAACTTGGCGACATCGTCGCAGTCGAAGCCCATTATGTACACGATATGCGCGGCGTACTCACAGCGACACCTTGGAGATACCAGATGCCTCAGAAAACGCTCTACGGTGGATTGTGCCATCCGATGGATCTCGTTATCTGGTTTCTCGGTTTCCCCAGTGCCGTACACGCAGTTGCCCACGAAAGCGGAATTGATGCGCGGTATCCGTCAGGCGAAGGACGTTTCAATGACAACTGGATGGTCAATCTAATCTATGAGGATGGACGGCTCGGACGTGTACTTGGACTGTATGGACTCTGTCATCCACCGATGCCAATGTTGGGGCTATCGGTCTACGGAACAGCTGGCAATGTCGTTAATGGGGGTGCAATTTTCGATGATAACCATCAGAGCGTCATCCCTGTCGAAGATGCCGTTTCTATAGAGACGGATGAGATCGCCGATGTCGGACATATCGGCGAAGTTGTGCGTTATATGCTGCATTTTGAAGATTGCCTCAAGCACGACAGACAACCGCTAATCAACGCGGAGGTCGGTACGAAGGTCATCGCTGTGCTAGATGCGTGCGAGCGGTCCGCACGGAGCGGGAAGGTGGAAAAGGTGCAGTTAGCATTTTAGCAAACCTGTGAACACTACAAAGGGTCCAGAAGCCCAAGGAGGCATTGAAAACCCTTGAACTCCTGAACGCAAATTGCAGTTGTGCCATATGGGAGTTGAGAATAAGAGCCAGCTACGTCAGCAGGGCTTACCCACGTGAAGGCTCGGCCATTGTTTCCCGAGCTTTACGGGCAAGCTCAGCGAGATGACCATCATTAGCCATCACCTGTTCCAAATGTTGCATCCGTTCAGGACCCGCAGTACCAACCATCTTCGGACCATATTTGCGATCAATCCAGAAACGCGCCGAGTTACCAATGTAGGTGCGCAGATCTTCCAAGCGGTCTTCAGGATAGCGTTCACAGAGATTCATGGTAAACATCCGCCGGCGTGTGCTACCGCCAAACGCAGCATGCTTGGTATTATGATTAAAGCAAACCACATCCCCCGGCTGTGTCTCGAATGCGATTGCCGGCACGTCCCTGCCATGGACACCCCAATCTGCCTCGCTTTCCCGAATCTCCTCCTGAAGTCGATCCGCGTAACCATCCCCAAAGAGATGGCTGCCGGGGATGACGCGCAGCGCTCCGGTGTCACGGGTTAAAGGATCGAGGTAAAACGCAATTTTGATGTGGGTGGGATCCTCCGGTTTATGTCCCCCATCAGAGTGCCAACGCGTATCTCCAACATAGTAGTTTCCATCACTACCCATATAGTTGAAGTCATCGCCGAGCAGAGTGGTCGTTATCCCCAATATACGGGGGTCTTCCAACAGAGACGACAGGTATTCGCTCTGATCGATGAATGGAACAATGCAGGAGCGCGCTGTTCCCTCATGAGGTTTTCCGTTATGACCACCCCCACGGCCCGCCCAAACCACTTCAAACGCATCAATGATTTCCTCGCTACGATCTGCTAGAAGCCCGGGAAAACTCAGATAACCGAAGGTCTGAAAAAAATTAATCTGTTGATCCGTCAGTTTGAAATCTTGATTTTTCATCGAAATCTCCTTTAAGCGTGGAAACCCAAGTCTCTAGATCCCAATTTCGTTGCGTTCTTCCAACATTTACGGAATCGGACACTAATGAACACATGGTTTTCACGTTTCACGCCCTTAGCGTTTTGTAATTTCTTTTGACATAAGACCCAACTGATATACCTAAAAACCGAATTGAAGCACTACCCAAGCGGATCGTGTGTAGCAAAACGAGGCGTCGCAAACGGCAAATGCGTTGCGCCACGAGCAAGAATATGATTCTGATTGCCTTCACCCCATTCAGTGTAAGATCGGGCGTTGGCATAATGGCAGACGTAGGACCGCCGAAATCGGTTTGTCGAGCGATTCTGCTTAGATCTGTGGATGAGGTGACCGTGGAAGAAGATGACATCTCCGGCATTGGCGGTCGCCGCCACCTCGCTGCGTTCCTGCACATCTACAATTTCGGTCAACCTTTCCTGAAAATCATCGGTATTGTCCGGTAGTGCCACCTCCTCGTAGATCGGGTGCAAGTGGGAGCCGGGAACAACATACATGCAGCCGTTCTCCTCGTCACAATCATCAATGGCTATCCAAGCCCCGCATAGGGTATCCGGGGCAGTTTTGATGTAAAAAGAATCCTGATGATAAGCCTGACCGGATTTCTCCGGCGGCTTAAGGAAAAGCATTGACTGCATCGCCATCACATCGGGTCCAATCAACGTTTCAAGCACATCAAGGATGCGGAAGTGTAGCATAAACCGTTCATGAACCTCCAGATGACGATGGAATTGAATGAAGCGGAAATACTTATCCTCCATATCCGCGGGGGTGTCTCCCTCATTTCTGGGCGTGACCCCTGCCAGTTGGCTGAAGTCAACCTTCCCCATCGCCATATCCATCGAATGGTGATCGAGCGCACAAAGTTCTTCATCACTCAGCAGTCCTTCGACTTTCAGAAAACCTTGTGTTCCAAAGAAGCACCGCTGATCAAGAGTGAGTTGGTATTTTTCTCGCGGTTGCTGTTCCATCAGTAATCTCCTATTCCGACTGGAAGGATTCACCTTCCGGACGACAACTAACCTGTTAGAATCATTATCGGAACTAACAGACTGAATGACAGGGGGGCCTCTCAAGACGCTACGCAGAAGACGTCCAACGCATCGCCTCATCAATAGGCCAGATTGGGCGGCGTAGATGCTGATAGGGGAGGCTAGCGTAGTTCACAGTGCTGACGCCAGGGGTGTTCAGTTCAATGGTGCCAGCAACGACCGGATCAAAGGAAGCACGATGTGCTTGATTGGATTTGACAACAAGGATCTGTTTCTCCTCCAACAGAATACCGGCACTCTTAAAAAAATCTCGGTCCTTACCGGTCCGTGCCTGGGAGAAGATAACGTCAATTTTATTCCCAGTGCGTAGCACAACTCGCTCGCCCACATTCGCCTCACGAAATGCTTCTTCGTTGACTTCACGTCCCCAACCACCGTGGGTGGGACCGCAAACCATGTACCTTCCATCATCAATGGACTTGACCTGAGCCGTTATTTTTACCGGTTGGTAGAAGCGTTGATCGATCTTACCCCCAACTGTGATGTCGAGATTCGCGCCCACGCCGGCTGCTATGCCTGCGCGAACGACCTCCGCATCACGGATAGTGAGCGCGCAATCCTGCGCCCCACAGCGGAGGAGACTTTCCAGCACCGCCGGACTATCAGCTGGGCAGGCACTGCCGGGGTCATCGCCTAAATCCACCAAGAGTATCAGCTTTCGCGGGTCAGCCATCGCCATTTTCACCCCCGCATCAATCGACTGTATCGGTCGAACCGTTTTCAGTCGATCCCGTTGTTCCCACAAATCTTTTGCCAACGCCTGAGCCAACCGTTTGGCGAGTGCCGGGTCACCGTCAGTCGTCGCTATGATTGACATACCGGCATCCGGAGAATCGCCGTACCCATAGCCGCCGAGAATGGTGATGTTGATAACTTTCGCGGATTTTTCCATCTCCGCGCGTTTTTCGTTCAACTGATAGAGCAGCAATCCTTGCTCCTCTTCCGGCAGGTGTGACCAAGTACTCTGACCGATATTAGGACCAATAATTGGCACGAACACCCGATGGGAGACCGGATTGATTCTGCCATCTAGCATCTGGAGCAGACATTTCGCCGCTTCCAATCCGCGCTCATAACCATCAATATGGGGATTGGTGTTATTAGGGAACGGGACCAGTGCTTCAACCTCTTTGTCACTCATGATGGCGTGAAAATCGTAAGTGCCGACCATAGGTATATTCCCCAGGACCCGGCGCGCTTCTTGCGCCAGCTCGCCTTCAGCATCGGTATAGGGTGCTTCGGCAACCATCGCTCCATGAAGGGCAAAGTAGACACCATCCAGTGGTCCTGCCTCTTGCAAGCCTGTCACAATCATATCACGGCAGCGTTGGTAAACGTCGGCATGGATGATACCGCCGTGGGCGAAGCCAATTCCGACGGTGGGAACCAATTCTACATCGTCTCGCGTGGCACCTTCTGCAAAGCCGCCGATAAAACTCCTAGGGTGTGCATTCGTAAGCAACGCCTCCCCACGCCGGATACCGACGGTATCCATGGTATCGTTCTGTTCCAAAGCAAAAGTGTTGGTCTCGTGCGAGAGACCGGCGATACCAATCCTCATTTTTTTCTCCTTATTGGAATTCAGTTAGCCCCGCTCCCCTGAGTTACACTACGATGAACCGCAGGTCCCTTTATGTTCCACCTTCACACTAAATAACCTCTCGGCTGCATGATTAAAAATTAACTTCTGCAATCGCTTTATCACCCAGCACCTGTTCGATAACCCGAAGCGTTTTCTGGTAAGCGTCATTAATCTGCTCCTGTCGCGAACGGATCTGGCTGTCAATTCCGTTCAGTTTCTCCTCAAACTCACCGACCATCCGTTTCACCTCCGCGGACGAGGTACCGCCAAGGCTACGGTTATTGCGGAGCGACAGTTTCGGGTCGAGAATGTGTTGGAGTTGCTGGACGGATAGGTCAATACCTTCGGACTGCAACAGTTTTTGTGTTTCCTCCCAATCCCGGAAGGTTTTACCCATTTTCGCCAAGCCCCCGACGACGCTCCCAACTATTTCATGACATTGGCGGAATGGCAACCCTTGTTCGCTAACGAGGAAATTGGCTAGCTCTGTTGCCGTTGCAAAGTTCGCGTTGGCGAGCAGTTCTAACCGATCCGTGTTGAAGTCGAGTGTCTCAAGTAAGCCAGGTAGGATTCCCAAACAGGATTGAACCACATCAAACGCGCCCCACAGCGGCGGTTTGTCCTCTTGGAGATCGCGATTATATCCCGTGGGCAACCCTTTGAGATTCGTCAAGAGGTCCATCAGGGCTGCATAAACCCTCCCCGTCCGTCCACGCGTCAATTCCGCGATGTCGGCGTTCTTTTTTTGGGGCATGATTGAGCTGCCCGTTGCATACGCATCATCGAGCGTTGCGATGTTGAATTCATAGGTTGTCCAGTAAACAATCTCTTCACCGAGCCTTGAGAGAGTAGCCATCAGCAGTGTCAGTGCAAAAAGGGGTTCAGCGATAAAATCACGAGAGCTAATCACGTCCAACGCATGTTCATGTATTGCGTCGAAACCGAGTAACTCAGCTGTCAAATTCCGATCGATTGAGAACGAAGTTCCTGCAAGCGCACAAGCACCGAGCGGGTTAAGATTAGCAAGTTCGTAAGCGGCGTTCAACCGCTTCTGATCGCGGAGGAACATACTGACATAAGCTGTCGCCCAAAACCCGAGACTGATTGGCTGTGCATGCTGTGTGTGCGTATAGCCCGGCATTACCGTTTCGGTGTGCTTTTGTGCGATAGAGAGAAACGCACGGCACAAACGCGATACCCCCTGCTGTGTGTTGAGGATCTGTTCACGAATATAGAGATGTGCATCAACAAGCACCTGATCGTTTCGAGAGCGCGCGGTGTGAAGCTTTCCGCCATATTCACTTCCGGCACCTTCGATGAGGTAGGACTCCACATTCATGTGGACATCTTCCTTTTCAGGGGTGAGGACAAACTTCCCACTGCGGAAATCTGATTCCGCCTTGCTCAACCAGTGCAAGATTTGTCGGAGGTCATCATCAGAGATAATACCTTGTCGCGCTAACATAATTGCGTGGGCTTGGCTGCCCCAGATGTCATGTGCAACTAGACGCGAATCGACATCAATGGACTGTGTAAAGTCTTGGGTTTCAGTTGACAGCTCGGAGCGAAATCGTCCACCCCATAATTTGGTGGAAGTGTTTGTCATCGATCATTCCTGAAAATAAGCAGTTGTGGAAGTCCGTAAAACCCCTGTTTTTCAACATTGGATTGGGCGGTATTATAGCATGAAGCGGTCTAGGTTGACAAGCGATGATTATGCCAACTCCTGCGGGAAATCGTGCACATCTGATTAGTAGGATCCCAATTCTAGCAGAAATAAAAAAACCCATACCAATTCTCATTGGATATGGGCTTTTTTGGTAAGTGCATTCAATATGACGACTACACTGTCACACGCAAATCGACAGGCTCTCGAATTTATCCGATCCATCAATGATAGGATTTGTCGCGACAAATTGATGAGGTACTACTTCATCGTGCTTTTGAGACGATCCAGCAAGAGTACCACCTGCTGTCGGATCTCTTCATTTTTGGCGTCCCTTAACCGCTCAAGCGTTGCAATCGCCAATTCGGGTTTCTCTTGAATCGCGTAGGTAATCCCCAAGTAAAATTGTGCGTCTTCATAAAATTTGCTGTCGGGATAGGTGTCGATAACCTTCTGGAAATACTTCTCGGATTTCTGGAAATAGTCCTTCTCATTGTCGCCGGTAGCGTTTTGACCGTAATGGAGCGCAATATTCACATACAACTCCGGCAAAAGACCCGTCTCGTTATTTGGATCTTGTTTCACAACTTCATCGAATAGAGGTTTCCCCTGCTCAAATTTGCCGCGCTTGATGTAAATCAGGGCAAGTCCAGCGCTAGTTTTTGGATCGTTTGGATTTTTCTGAACCGCTACCTTCAACTCTTTAAATGCCTCTTCCTCTTTGAAGGTGCTCTCCATCACTCCAAAAAATTCCTCTGGAGGAACATAGCCGGGACTGAGATGGATTAAATCCCCCTCGGAATTGAGAAACGCAACCGCCGGAAATCCAGTGACACCGTATTTGATACGGGCTTCCTCATTTTCAGGGTGGTCTGTATCTTCAGGATTGACTTTGAGATTGACAAATTTTTTCGATAGGGCAACAACTTTTGCATCTGTAAATGTTTCGGCATCCAGCCGCTTACACCAACTTCACCACTCGGTGTAGAAATCCATCATGATTGGCTTGCCTGTTTTTTGGGCGTCTGCCAACCCTTTCTCGATTGACTCCTCCCACTGAATTGTCTCCTTTGCCAGTACCACCGGGCTTGCAACAATAACCAACAGCAAGATGGCAAGCGCGATGCGCTGTCCTTGGCTCCAAACAAAATTTAACATCATTTTTCTCCTTTAACGGAATTTAGAAATAGAGAACTTAAATAAATCCATCACTATTCTAAACGAATTAACTCAAAAAAAGTGTAATTTGCATTCCAAATTGACTGCGAATTATTCTCCAGAGGTCGGCAGATCAGCAGCAGATTCTACCTACATCTGTTCAAGAGTTGAGGCACTAACTGTTTTGCTACCCAATGTTGTCCGACACTTCTGGCAGGTCGTAACAAGTTTTATCAGATTGCCGCGTCTACCCAATTTATTCTGCTTCTGTTCCGTCTCGACGTAGCGTTTGCATTGCGGGCACCACTGTTGTTGCTGTGTCAACATTTTATATCCCTCCTTCACCCTCTTTAATCAGAGATACGTTTTTCAAATATGCTCAACCGAATGTCAGAAGATTGCAGTTCGAGGCCCGTCATGATGACCTACAGTACGATTGATTTTCTATCGCTTCACTTCACTTACCGACACAGAATTGGGAGAAAATCCTGCCCAAAATATCTTCCGTCGTTGTTTTACCAACGATTTCGCCGAGACAATCTAAGCTGCTGCGCAAATCAACCGCCACGAGATCTGGAGGCATCTGTTGGGCGAAACTCTCTATTGCATGCCCAAGCGCAAGCCTTCCTCGACGCAACGCATCGTGGTGACGGACATTTGTAACAATTGGAGAATCACCCCATACCGCATCGCCTTCAAGGAGCTCTTGGTGGACTGCCGATTTCAGTTCTTCAACCCCTTTGCCATCGAGGAGAGAGGTCTGAACCACCAGCTTCTGAGGCGCATCGGTGTTCAGGTCTGCGGGAGTCGTTACGATAGGTAGGTCAACTTTGTTCAAAATGAAGATTGATTTACGGACTTTCGCCGCGCGGAGTAGTTCTCGGTCTTCCTCAGTTAAAAACCGAGATGAATCAAACATTATTAGGAGCAAATCAGCACGGTCAAGATAGGATTTACTCCGCGCGACCCCTTGCTGTTCAACGATATCCACTGTTTGGTGTATCCCGGCAGTGTCTATCAGCTTGAGCGGAATTCCACCAAGGTTCAGCGATGCTTCGATTGCATCTCGTGTCGTACCCGGTATTTCAGTGACTATCGCCCGATCTTCCTGCAGCAGAGTGTTTAGCAAGCTCGATTTCCCAACGTTAGGTCCTCCGAGTATTGCGATGTTGATGCCTTCCCGCAGGAGCCTACCGTCCGATGCAGTCGCAATCAACCGGTCCAAGTCATCACGGATGTCTTGGGCAGTTTGCTTCATCACTGTTAAATCCATGAAATCGAGCTCTTCTTCAGGAAAATCGATAGACGCTTCGACTTCCGCGAGCAGATTTGCAAGCCGATCGTTAAGCGTATTGATTGCTTGGGACAGCCTGCCGGACAACTGGTCTATCGCAACCCGACGGGTGAGGTCTGTCTTCGACCGAATAAGATCTACGACCGCTTCTGCTTGTGCGAGGTCTAGCCGTCCGTTTAGAAAAGCGCGTTTGGTAAATTCCCCTGGTGCCGCGAGACGTGCTCCAGCTTTCAACGTTAGTTCAAGCACACCTCTGAGAGGTACAATACCACCGTGACAGTTAAATTCAACGACATCCTCTGCTGTATATGATCTTGGTGCCCGCATGATACCGAGCATGACTTCATCGATAACCTCCCCTGATGATGCCTGGACGACATGCCCATACTGCAACGTGTGGGTCGGCAACTCAGCCGGGGAAGTGCGGCGAGGCGAACGAAAAATCTGGCAGGCAATGGGGATAGCAAGACTACCGCTCACTCGGACAATACCGACGCCACCTTCGCCTCGCGGTGTTGCGATGGCTGCAATTGTATCCCATTCAATCATACTGCTTTGAGTTTGTCTCATCCCTTTCGCGTGTAGTGACAGCAACGCGCCGTATCATTCCCTCACCTCGGCTATACGTGCGAATCTGCTCATCCGATTGTAAGGTAACGTGAATGATCCGACGGTCACGAGGAGACATTGGGTCTAGAACGATTTCTTGATGGGTCTGTTTGACCTTTGCAGCAGCACGATAAGCCAAATCAGCCAGCATCTGCTCACGGCGTTCACGATAGCCTTCCGCATCAACGAAGACCTTTTTCTTTACAAGAGATGACCTATTTAACATACAATTCAGCAAATATTCAACGGCATTGAGTGTCTGCCCGTGTTTACCAATCAATATCCCGGGGTTATCAGAACTTACTGTAAGATGTACACTTCCATTGATGATTCGAGATTCAATCTGCGCATCAAGCCCCATATGACTTAGAATTTCATGAAGCACCACTTCTGGTGTCGAAGAAACATCCTCCTTTAGGGTCACGCGGATTTTAGCAAGTTTTGCTCCTAAGCCAAGGATACCTTTCGTCGGTTCGTGTAGAACCTTTACACTAACTTGCTCATGACTGACGCCAAGTTCTTTAAGGGCAGATTCCAAAGCTTCTTCTGTTGTATTTTCTTCAACTTCAATATATTGGTGCACGATTCAGTATCCTCCTGACAACTGCATAATATCTATAGTCATTTGAATGGTATCATCGGAATTTATGATTCGCGAACCGCATCTCATTTCCTGCGGTTCGCGTTTGGGGACCGTCGCTTCCCAGATTGAAGCTGTTTTTTTATCGATGGAGCACTAACAGGTGTGGCTTCTTCTGTATCATCGGATTGCCATAATTTGGGCAGATATTGCTGTCCGATGGTAAAAATATTGTTGCATAGCCAATAGAGCGCCAGCCCCGATGCAAAGTTATAAAGGATAAAAACGAAGAGCAAAGGCATAAATTGCATAAGCTTTGCTTGCGTATTGTTGGTCACAGGCGTCATACTGCCTGACGTCTTCTGTTGCAACCAAGTCGTTACACCGTTGACAAGTGGTAACAATCGCACGGCATCTCCAAGAAATGGGATTGTAAAGGGCAGGGTGAATAGGACATCAGGGGCGGCAAGATCATCTATCCATAAAAAGAAAGGCTCACCTCGTAGTTCAACTGCGTTGCCGAGGAGTGCAAATAGTGCAATGAAGACCGGGATTTGCGGGATCCAAGGAATGCAGCCACCGAACGGATTCACACCATGTTCTTTGTATAATTGCATCGTCGCTTTATTGAGTTTCTGCGGATCATCTCGATGCTTTTCGCGAATCTCCGTAAGTATGGGCTGGAGTTTCTGCATCGCCTGCATGGATTTGTAACCCTTACGAGTCAACGGGTATGAAACTACCTTTACTAATAAAGTCAGCAGAATAATGGCAACCCCATAATTTTTGATGATACTATAGAAGAAGTTCAGGAGCCAAAGCATTACCCAAGCAATATACCAAAAGAAACCGAAGTCGATAATATCAGTAAGTTGGAGATCTTCCTCCTGAGTTCCCGGTGGCTCGATTATCTTTAGAGCTTTGTACTCCTTTGGACCGACATAGATCCGGAATTGGTCAGACCGGCTTTGGCTGGAATCCAATGAAAATCCAGGGATAATGAGGCTTGCAGCTTCCGATGGGGCAGTAATATCCACTGGCGGCGTTGTACCATTGTCTGAGAGGGTTTCAAGTTCGTATTTTGCGCTAAGCACTCCATCTGGAATCATGAGCACAGCAAAATACTTATTATTCATACCTGCCCACAAGACCGTATCCGTACTTTGAGAGTCATCAAATTCTTTAACGGGTTTGCTAGCACCACTGCTCAAGGCTCTGGCACCCTCGCTTTTCGGATTGTGCCGCGTACGTTTACCCCCTTTGCGCTCATGTACAAGCAAATCTGCATTCATCCCAGGACCCCAGCGAAGTTTATACCCGCTACGGGTATCGCTCATCGCATCAAGGGAAATTAATGGTTGATTGGACAAATTTTGGAACGTTAATTCGAGGTCAATGTAATATGTATCATTGTAAAACGTGAATCGCTTGAGGACCTTGAGATTTTCTCCAATCTGCTTGCTGAACGTTAGGGTATCTTGTGGATTTCGATCTGTGAGAACAAGCT
>JAKZSX010000144.1:0-4264 GCA_047517405.1 Candidatus Poribacteria bacterium
GTGTTTGCTGAGATGCGGGAGCGTACGGGGTGAGTCATAAACACCAATGAAGGAGCGTAGACTTCATGGTATAACAATCCGAATTGCTACCTGTTGCCCTACGGGGGCTTTGGGATATTTGGGACAGACGCACTTGGCTATACACATAGTGCTTTTCCGGAGTGAAAGGTAGAAACCTCAACTCTAACGACAATCCGATGGATTTTCAATGGGTAGCAACTTGCGTTATAATAGCTGATAGAAGTTTACGCGGCACTCGGAGGGGGATTTATGTATATTCAAGATCTGCTCAGTTGGGAACAGTTTAACGATGAAAATCTAAGTTTTTTTAACGCCGTTGGGGTTGATCGCCTCTGCCTTGACATTCGTGGTATGCACCGCGTTGACCCTTCACTGGATCTGCGAGATGGGGTAGACAGGACAGATTTCTTCGAGGCAGCGAAGGCGAAGACTGAGGCTCACGGGCTAGAGCTATACAGCATTTTTATGGCGGGCTGGGATGAGATTGCGTTGGGGTTGCCGGATCGGGACGAGAAGATCGAGGCATGGTGTACAATGCTTCGGGGCATCAGCGCGGCTGGTATCCCAGCGCTAGGATATAATTTCAAACCGATGGGAAATTTCCGCACAACGTCCGCCAAAGGCAGAGGGGGCACCTCGTACAGCACCTTCGATTACGATGAGTTTTCGCAGGATCGCCCCAAACCGCACGATCCACCGGTCTCGGAGAAGGAGATGTGGGAGCATATAACGCACTTCCTCGAAGGGGTGATTCCGGTGGCTGACAAAGCTGGCGTGCGGATGGCACTGCATCCGGATGATCCGCCGATTCCTGAACCGCTAGGGGGTGTGGCGCAGATTGCATCAACGCTTGACCAGTACCGGCGGATTTTCGACATCGTCCCATCCGACTCCAATGGAATGCTGTTCTGTCAGGGGTGCGTCACCGAGATGGGAGTAAATGTGTATGAAGCAATTCGGGAAATGGCTACTAAAAACAAGATCGTCTTCGTTCATTTCCGCAATGTCCGCGGATGCCTGCCAAGTTTCCAAGAGGTTTTTCTCGATGAAGGCGATATAGATATGCACCGAGCAATGTCGATCTATCGAGATGCAGGCTTCAATGGGCCCTTTATGATGGATCACACGCCAGGATTTCCGCAGACAGACGCAGGCAGAGCGGGACAGGCATACGCAGTCGGATATATTCGAGGGGTGATTCAGTCGGTGTATCGGTGAAATGAATAATACGTAACGAGTAATACGTAAGATCTTTGCTTTACCCATTACGTATGCGATTCTTGATGCCTTTGCCGAGTTATTCCCCTGGCACACGAACAAACTTATGTAGCAGATTCTCAACGCCGACTTCGCCGATATATATGTCCCCGTGCCGGTCTACCCAGATGCCGTGGGCACCGTGGGCCACATCGTCCGGTCCGCCCAAGACATTCCAGCAGGTAAGCAGCTTTCCGTCTCGGTTAAAGATGCTGACGCCGCCACCCTCGGCAATGTAAACCGTATCATCCGCGTCAAGATATAACCCACAGGGGAAGAGGCGTCCTGACCACTCGGAGAGGAAACCGCCGTCCGGGTCGAAAATTTGGATGCGATTATTCGGTTCTCTGTCAGCGACCAAAACCCTGCCTTCTCTGTCCGTAAAAACATTGTGAGGAAGGGTGAACTGCCCTGGTGCTGCTCCCTCTTTGCCCCAGGTGTTTAGCAGTATCCCATCAGGTGAGAACCGATGTATCTGATGCTGACCGTAACCGTCCGAAACATAAATATCACCTGATGGGGAAAGGACTGCACGAGTCGGCATGTTGAATGGTTCGCCGGAGGCTCCCGCCTTGCCGGGGGTCCCAAGCGTTTTTAGTACCTGACCCTCCGTGGTGCAGATGCGCACCGTGTGGTCGCCACAATCGGCGATGTAGAGACGATCCGCTGAGTCAATAAAAATATCGTGAGGTAGGTTGAGGAGGTCCTCACCCCATGATGAGAGAAATCGACCATCTCGGTCGTAGACCACGATGGCTGGGTTCGGCTCACGATCTACAACATAAACCCTGTCCTGCGAATCGACAGCAACGCCTGAGGCGATGCCTAGCGTGCGACCGTGGGGACCTTGGCCCCAACCTTTAACCACTTGGTAACAATATTCACCACTTCCTAATATCATAATTAACACCTCCGGCTTTAATTTGTGGATACTGAGTTCCCAAACCAGAGTTCGGAAACAAGGAGATTCGTTTCATCTAAAACAAGTATTATAACACACTTGTCTAAATACTCGGACTCGAAAAAATCCCCAATCTCTTCATTGGGGAGCCGAACCTCTTAGGATTGCCCAAATGAAAATACAGGAGATGTTTGAACTTGACGATCGTGTTGCCATCATAACCGGCGGTGCAACGCACTTGGGACGCGCAATGACGACCGCCCTCGGTGAGTTGGGGGCTGCGACAGTTATTGCCAGCCGCCGTAAAGCCTTGTGTGAACAGGTTGCAGCTGAGATGCAGGAAGCGGGCATCAAATGCGTCGGGCTCGGCTGCGATGTCACTGACGAAGAACAGGTCAACGTACTTGTGGACGAGGTGGTCAAGATGCACGGCCGGTTGGACATAATGGTGTGCAACGCCGGTGGTGCTGCGACAACAACCTATATCCCCAACGCTTCGATGGATGAGTTCACCCGCACATGGGAGATGAATGTCAAAAGCACCTATATGTGTGCACAAGCCGCAGCCCGTGTGATGATTCCTCAACGCAGCGGCGCAATCATCACCCTCGGTTCCATCCACGGTTTCCTGAGTGCCGACAAACGTCTCTACGAAGGGTTAGATTTCAACCGTTCGGGCCCTCCCCATCAGGCAGCGAAGGGCGGCATAATAAATCTGACGCGAGCACTCGCAGCTGAGCTCGGTGAGCACAGTATTACCGTCAACTGTATCAGTCCGGGACAGATTCCAAAATCGACGACAGATCCGGAACTGGCAGAGCGGTGTCGCCTGAGTAACCCGCTTGAACGCACAGGGGGTGCCGATGACATCAAGGGTTCTGTTGTCCTACTTGCCTCGCGCGCTGGCAATTGGATCACCGGACATAACCTCGTGGTGGATGGCGGTTGGAGTCTCTGGTGAACCGCAAGATATTCTGAATGACCTATCTGTTCTTAAAAGATAAAATTAGCAACCTCTCACAAAATCAGCACGACTACAAAAATGAAAGAGGTACAATATGAAAAAACTCCCCATCGGTCCACTTTATTATGAGTTCAGTCGGCATAACGAGCCGCGCTTACGAATCACGCCAGGCGAAACCGTGTTGGTAGAGGCAGAGGACGCCTTTTCGGGGCAGATTCGCACCAACGCTGATCGGCGGGATAAAACCAAGAAACCTTACGGCAACCCACAAACAGGTCCAATTTGGATCGAGGGCGCTGAACCGGGCGACGCCCTAGCAGTTAAGATTGAAGAGATCCGACCGAGTATCGGTCAATGTGCCACCCGAACCTCAGATCCCCGACAGCTTGCCGAATGGTTGGGCGACGACTGTCCGCACGGCGTGCATGTCTGTCCTATCCGTGACGGGCTGATCTACTGGAGCGATGACATCACCATTCCCTACACCCCCATGCTCGGTTGTATCGGGACGGCACCGGATACCGGTGTACCGACAACAGGACCGGCGGGCCCTCACGGTGGGAATATGGATATCATTGAAACCTGCCCCGGCAATACCGTTTACTTGCCGGTATTTGTATCTGGTGGATATCTATATTTGGGCGATGCACACGCCGCGATGGGGCACGGTGAACTTTCCGCTTCCGGACTGGAAATGCCATCGGAAACGAAGGTTACCGTCGATCTAATCAAGGGCAGGAACCTGCCGGGACCTCGAATCGAATCCCCTACAGAGATTATGACTGTCGCCACCGGCTGCCCGATGGAGCGTTCGACAGCTCAGGCTTATGCGTGGTTAATCTTATGGATGGAGGAAGAGTTTGGCTGGGATCGCTGGAAGGCGTATGACATCTTAACCCATGTGGGACAGATTTCGGTCGGTTATTATCAGATTGGGACAGTGGCAGCAAAGATTGCCAAGCGATATTTAGGGGGTGTTGACATTTGACAGTCCGTAGGTTGGGTTGAGCAGGAACTGTGAAACCCAACACTTCAATGTGCCAATGTACCATCATAGCCCCAGAGGGGCGGCATGTTTATAGACGGGTGACATCTCCTAGTAACCAAAGCCCCAGAGGGGC
>JAKZSX010000145.1:0-6578 GCA_047517405.1 Candidatus Poribacteria bacterium
TTGACTTCAATATACCACGTGCGATACCGCTCTCCGTCGAAGATGACTCGTCCCCAACCTTTGTAACCTTCCATTTTTCCCGCTTTACGCGCCGGTTGCGCCTGTAACCGGATGCCGTGTGGCACCAAACGAGGCTCGGCTCGCATAGGGACTTGTGGTTCAGGGGGAGTGCCGACCCGGTAATGCTCCCCTTCCGACGTCAGCCAAGCAACCGCCCCACACTGTATATCCCGCCAATCTGTGAACAGAATTTTCTTTCTTGTCACCCCTGCCTCCTCAGCATATAAACTGTAGTGAATTAAAAAGGGCTAATGAATCAGGCGGTAATTCGAATCGGAGAACTCAGTCCCCACCCCAAGAACCGGCGTGCCTCCGATTCAATCACCTCCATGCCCAATCCTGGGACCCTTGGGACTGCGATGTGGCTATTTACCTGATCAAATATCGGATCAGTGAGGTTCTCTCGAATCAGATGGGGTGTCCGATCAAATTCCATAACGGATTGATTGATATATGGTTCAGGACAGTCGGAGGGCGGGTTTGACGGAAGGCAAGCCACCACATGCAGCGTCGCTGACAGGCTGATACCGGTTCCCCAAAAGTGGGGATTGAAGTGGACGCCAAAGGCGTTTGCCATGTGACCGAGCTTGAACATCTCTGACACCCCACCGGCGTTGACAATGTCCGGCTGAATAATATCGAACATGTGGCTGGCGAGGCGTTCGGCAAACTCATACCGCGACTTCAGGCTTTCGCCACCGGCAATTGGCATCAAACCCAATTGTTGAACAAGCAGATTGCCTCCATCATCATAAGATCCACACGGTTCTTCAAACCACATCAGGTCTGCGTCGGCAAGTTTTTGAGCCACCCTAACCGCCGTTGTGGGGCTATAAGCCTCGTTTGCATCCACCATAAGATGCGTTTGCGGACCAAGCGCTTCACGGAGATGATACACTCGTTCGATATCCTCGTCAACTGGCTTGCCACCAATCTTCATTTTCATTCCAGTGAAACCTGCCTGAACATATCCAAGAGCTTCTTCGGTCAAGGCATCTGGAAAATCGTCTTCCGTGTAGTAGAGTCCGGTGGCGTATACAGGGATGTGGTCACGCACACTCCCACCTAGCAACTCACAGACCGGCAATCCGGCGGCTTTTCCGGCGATGTCCCACAATGCCATGTCAAACGCACTGATAGCGAGCATCTGTGATCCTGCAAAACCGTGGCCCTGATACCCAAGCATATATAGCATCTGCCAAATTGCCTCTGTGCGTCGAGGGTCTTTACCGATAAGCAGTGGGGCAAGAGCCTCCATCGTTCGTGCGTCGCCACTTTCACCCCAACCGTACGTCCCATCATTAGCGGTAATCTTCACGGCGGTTGTCATCCGTGCATCTGTCCATCGCTGAGACCAGCCGAACGGTTTCGATAATTTTGCTTGAAGCGGATATATTTCGATTTGTTCTATCTTCATTAAATTTCCTTCTGTTGTGGAGAAGTCTACCAACCTAAGTTGCTGCTAGGGCGTGTTGACATTTGACGCCACGTAGGTTGGGTTAAACGGCAACCGTGAAACCCAACACCCAGTCCAAATGAATCGGGAAACAGGAGTAGGCACGTTGCTTTGAATCCCAGTTTAGCGGGACTCCACCGTGCCGTAATGTGCACACTGGTTACGGCATACGGAGTATGCCTACTACTATATAGGCTGAGCACCAACCTGTAGGGGCTGGGGTTCCCAACCCGTTGGGCGAGGGAACCTCGCCCCTACGATTAGGTATGTATCGGCGAATTACGGACACGCCTCACATAAATGTCAACAGAACCTAGTTGCTAAACTAGCTCGGCTTGGATATGTCTATCCAAGCCATAAATACCCGGATTATAATGTAACGTTCCGGGTTGATTGAGCTAGGATCGTCGCGCAATGTCCTAGGTGTCTTGTGCAGTGGATTTGTCAATCCACTGCGAGCAGCGATTGATTTGATTTAGGGCCCAATTCTTCCAGTTTACAGCGTTCCCTACTACCAGCAGCTTGTGTTACCAGCTAAGAAAATGGATAGAAATGACCTATTTGCGTCCGAGTCGCTGATCTTCCGCTGCCAGCCACTCATTATAATCACGGGGCATCGGTCCGGGTGGAGCTAAACCCTGTTCACGCCGCCAGCGGAGTAGGGGATGTTCAAGGCATTTTTGGGGCAGATCAATCCGTTTCCCATACGCCGCCGACTCAAAAATCCCCATCATGATACCCAAGATATGGTGCCCCTCTGCGCCGCTGCACTCGTGGTCTCGGTCTTGGTCCAAGGCGGAAACGTACTCTTCAACGAACCAGTAATCATCCAACTTGGCTGGGCTTGAAGGGTCATAGTGTTCCGGGTAAACAGGTTCTAACGGCTCCCATTGGTCAGGCTTCCCCTCTGGAATGTAGACCGGTTGCGACAGACGCCACGCACCGCCTTTGATGAGCAGACATGCCGAACCGAATAGTTTGCCTTCAGTACCGACAATTTCCATCACTGGATTTGTGCCAGCTGGGAAGCGGTGTTGCAAGAGGTTCGCGGTGACACCGTTGTCGAAGTGCAGCGTCGCAGTGATAGATTCGCCCGCAATCGTTCCCATGCCGAGTGGGGACGGAACGACATCTTCGGGTGTGATGGGATGGCCGTCGGTCAGCGCAACGGCGGAAACACTGCGACAATGACCTGCAAACTTCAGCATATTGTTCAGTTGATGCGTGCCGATATTCATCAACCCCAAACCACCGTAGTAGGCCTTGCCGCGGCTGTTGATATAACGGAGTTCGCCAATCGCTCCCTCCGTGAATGCTTTGTACATCGCTCGCATGAGTGCGCCAACGCGCCCCTGGTGATGTACCGCCACCCGAACCCCCTTCTCCTTGGCCTTTGCCATCACCGCAGTGGTGCCTTCAAGGTCAACGCACATCGGCTTTTCAACTTCAATATGGACGCCGTGTTCCAACGCCCGCATACAGAGTGGGTAGTGGAACTCGGTTCCTGTCGGGATAGCCACAATGTCGGGTTGGGTCTGGACAATCATCTCGTCCAAGTCAGTAAACCGGGCAGCGACATCCAACTCGTCGCCGACGGTGTCCAGCCGTTCTTGAACCAGATCACACAATGCGACCACTTCGGTACGTGGATGGGCGTGATAGGCGCGTCCCGCGGCGGTGCCCCGTCCACGACATCCTAAAATTGCGACGCGATAGGTTTTCATACGACCTCCTAAATCTGTTAGCGAGTTTCATGCCTGCGTCATTATCCTCACGCTTTCCCGCTTGACGTCATTTGAAGCTAATGATATAGTAGACTATGTATTTTATTGTATAAGGTTTAGGATATTAATTCAACCGGATTATCATCAGCCAATTTTCTTCACGTTTCTAATTCCCTTTGCCACGGATAAGATTTCGACCCTCTAAAAAGCAGATCATTATCTTGGGTGCAATTGTCATCCTCTTGATCCTGATTGTGCTGATTTATCGCCGGACTGCTCTATGGGAGCCAGATCAGAGCCTGCTCACTCTCCTTCCCGGTACACCGATCTGCTATGTCAGTGTGAAAGATCTCGGCAGTTTCATCGAGACCTTTCAACGGAGCGAGCTTGGAGCGCAGACGGCACAGATGCCTATCCTTGCAGAGATTCGGAGAGAACTCTGGTGGCAGCGGCTTATGTATCAGAAGCAGCGGTGGGAGTTGGAAATGGGTGGAACATTCGACCTCAAGCGGATTCGAGGATACTTGGGTGAAGAAGCGATCTTGGGTGTCTATCAGCGGGATGGCGAAATTGCATTTCTGCTCATCACTGCCCTCGGAGCAAAGGAGAAACTGGAAATTGCAACACTCACCGCGACAGCCCCGGTCAATCCCAAATACAAACGGTTGAAAGAGAATTATAGAAAACTGGATATCAACACTATCACAGGTTATCCGCAAGATTTCAGCTATGCCTTTATTGGCAAGGTCGGTCTGTTGGCAACAGATAAGTCTTTGATTCAGGATACGGTTGACATCTACGCCGAATGGAAGCAGAGCTTTACCGCACTAGCGGCGACGGGGAAGCATCTACACAAAGAGTATGACACCGCTCGTAACACCATTTATATAAATCATCCCAAACTTGCTGAAGTCTTGAAGCTTGACGAACCGCTCAAATCATTATTACAGGGGATCAATGTGTGGATGCTCAGCAATCGCTACGAGGAGGGCGTAATCTACTCGCGACACCGAATGGCTAGGAACACCAATTCACAACTCCGACAATCCCCACGATTAGTAGACGAAAAACTATTTTCGATGCTTCCTGCAACAACCGCATTTCTGAATGTAAGTAACGATGCAGATCTCACAGAATTGTGGCAGCAGATGAAAGCCAATCTGCCTCTGCAATATCAGCGAAATGGGATTGATTTATCGAGCCATCTTGAATCCAGAATTGCGCTGGCGATGTTCCCTCCCCCGGCGGGTGTCCCCGCGTTGGTGCCTTCGATACTCCTGATCTGCCCGGTTCAGGATCGAGCAGGTTTAGAAGCTGCTCTATCAAAACTCAAGCGATCTGAGATTACCGTCAACGGTAAGTCGCTCCGATTCCCATCTCCGCTAACGCACCAAGGCGTTGAATTACAACCGATACAACTGCAACTCGGACTCATCTTCGCCCTAAAGGGAGGATATGCACTCGTTGATAACTACTGGGTCGTCGGCACAACGCTCGGTGGGGTGAAGTCCGCTATCAATGCTTTCACCGGGGGGGAAGTTGCGTTGGCTGACACGAAAATGTCTGACCACTTACAGCACCCAAGCCATAGCTATATCCGGATTCAGCCAAATCTTTTGATTCCGGAATTGAAACGTCTGCTTCCGATTGCCGGTTTGATGTTTTCACAGCAGATTGACACAAAACTGATTCGGCGCATAACGGATAACCTGTCCCCATTGGAAGCACTCGGATTGATCGTCGCAGGTATCAATTTCAACGATGATTTTGTCGAGGCCGAAATTCAGATTATCTTGGAAGGCGAGTAAAGGATACAAACTAAGAGATCTATCCCATGAATTTGATTCAGACACCCTATACAGACTTGTGAAATTAGTTAATCAGGAGTTACTATGGAAAATCAGGAAATCAAAATTACACATGTCGAAAGCGAACTCTACCAATGGGATAAACCGCCAATCTGGAATGGGCTGCACGTCTATGACAAAGGGCGACTTCATCTGGTGCGTGTGCGGGCAAGAAGCGGAAGAGAAGAGGTTGTCGGCTATGGCTTCAATGGAGGAACAGCAGCGACGCGACCGCTTCAGGTATTTCCAATGTATGTCGATGAGTTCAGAACGCAGTTGATAGGGAGGTCCCCTATAGATACCGCGTATGTGTCTCGATTGGCGGACAATTTTAAGATATATGGTCCCGGTGGCTATCACACACAAGTACTGGCTGCGATTAACCAAGCGTGCTGGGATATCAAGGGGAAGGTTGCGGGCAAGTCGGTTCACCGGTTACTCGATGGCCAACAGGGTCGGATTCGCGCTTATATCGCCGGCGGATACTACAGTAGAGATAAAGGGCTTGATGAGTTGAGGGAAGAGATGGATCGCAATGTCAACGAGTTTTATGCGACCGCTGTCAAGATGAAGATTGGGGACAAAGACGCGGGACTAGACAATGACATCAAACGGATAGAGGCGGTGCGGCAGCAGGTTGGACCCGATATTACTTTAATGGTAGATGCCAATTGCGCGCTGACCCTTGAGGGAGCGATCGCGTATCTCCCGGTGCTGAAAGCAAACGATATCTTCTGGTTTGAAGAACCGATCCCCAGCCACGATTACCGAGGACATAAGGAATTGGCTGCAATCGCTAAAGATTACGATGCGCTGATCGCAACGGGTGAAAACGGCTACGGGATTCATCACTTCCAAACGTTAATCGATTATCAGGGGGCAGATGTTTTCAATATTGATGTCGCAATCCTAGCCGGCTACGAACCCGCTTTAGCGGTGGTGGAAGAATCTGCATCCCATGGGAAGTTAATTGCCCCCCATGGGGCGCAGGAACTTCAGGTGCATATTGCAGCGGCACGTCAAAACGGCTTGATGCTGGAGTATTATCCGCCTGCCGTGGATCCGCTGAGGGGTGAAATCTTTCTCCCGCAGATGTCATTGGAAAAGGATGGGTATGTGACGGTGCCGGAGCGACCGGGCATCGGTTTTGAGCCAAACATGCCTCTCCTTGAACGACATCGCATTGGGTGAGATTAATCGAGACACTTGCGACGACAATTCAAGGCGTAGATCTTATCAACAATTGGTGGTACAATGAGGTGCTTGTAGCTGCAGATAAAGCGTCTGGACGACTTGTTAAACTAGTTAAGAACAGAAACCTAATGATACTAAGGAGGTTCAAATGAGTTTAACGGATAAACAAAAAGCGGATTATGAACGCGATGGATTTGTGATTTATGGGCCCCTCCTGTCAGAGGAAACACTGGAAGCCTTGCGTGAGCAGATGGATGCCCTAGCAGATGGATCGCATCCCAATGCGGAGAAGGCAGG
>JAKZSX010000146.1:0-4925 GCA_047517405.1 Candidatus Poribacteria bacterium
GGTACTCCCCCTCTCGACGCATCATCTCTACCCGTTTCTCATTCCCATCCGACAGATGAAAGATGCCGGGCCGCGTCTGGGACTTATCGAACTCATCCTGCCAGTTACCCTTGAAATAGATGGCGTTAATCAAGAAAAGCAGCGTTTGCGGACTAATCCTATCAACGATTTTCTCAATCTTGCCATTTGTGTTTGTATTAACCCATTCGTTGATGATTTCTGTCGCTTCTGGCGCACTAAAATCGAGCGAAGCAACCTCCGCGCCAAAAAACACCCGATTTCGCTCTAAAAAATCGGGGTTAAATTCAACACCTTGACGCGACCAAATCGAATTTGCAATCGAGATCTCAACTTTGGGGTCAGGGTCTTCGAGGCTATTTCGCAATGCGGCGTTGGAATGGTTGACTGTGTCTCGGTCTAACCCTCCTATCTCTAGCACTTCCGCCATAGCGTGCTCTGTTTCTCCCACCGCGCCGTTATGGGTCATGGTCAGTGCAATAGAAATACTCAACGGAGAGATGAAGATATTCGCTCCGGAATCTCGTTCTCGCAGATCCTGGAGCAGCTTGAACCCAAATCTTGTGTTAGCGGAAGCAACGCTTGAGACATCGGGATCGTCAATCGTTTCCAACACATCGCCGATGATATTCCTTGTATAATCAATCTCAGAACATCCGAATAGACACAGTAAAATTGTGAACGCGTATCCGATGAGGATTAAGTAGGTTCGATGTTTGTTCATATCATTTTTCAACTTTATCTGTTAATGCTTCAATCCCAGGCAACTGTTTTCCTTCAAGAAATTCCAACGACGCACCTCCACCGGTGGAGATATGTGTTACCCGATCTCCGACACCTGCCTGATGCACCGCAGCAACACAATCCCCGCCGCCAACGATACTGACAGCTGCCGAATCAGCAACCCGCCTCGCAATTTCAAGTGTGCCTTTCGCGAACCGCTCAAACTCATAGACTCCCAACGGACCATTCCAGACAATTGTTTTTGCCGTATCCACAATTTCACCAAATTTTGCGACCGTTTCGATGCCAATATCGAAGCCGCTCCAGCCATCGGGGATACCCTCGCTGGAGACAACTTGAAATTCGGTGTTTGGGTCAAACTCCCTACCGATGACATGATCGTGTGGGAGATGGATGGTCAGATGCCGATCCGACGCTTTTTGCAACAGTGCATTGGCTAAATCGATTTTATCAAGCTCTACAATCGAATCTCCAACTGATAGTTCCTTTGCTTTGAGGAAGGTATACGCCATGCCGCCACCAATGATGAGCTGGTCAACCGTATCGAGCAGGTTCTCAATCACGCCGATTTTGTCCGAAATCTTTGCACCACCAAGGATGGCAACAAAGGGACGCTCCGGATTGTGAAGCACTTTGCCGAGGTACTCAATTTCCTTTTCCATCAGCAAACCCGCGGCACACTGATCGAAATATTGTGTTACTCCCTCGGTTGAAGCGTGAGCGCGATGCGCCGCACCAAAAGCGTCGTTGAGGTAAAGGTCAGCGAGAGAGGCAAGTTTTTGTGCAAATTCCGAATCGTTTCTTGTCTCTTCTTCGTAGAAACGGACGTTTTCGAGCAGCAGTACATCGCCTGCACGGAGTTCGGAAACAATCCCTTCAATTTCTACCCCTATACAATCAACTGCATGTTTAACCCGTTGACCCAATAGTTTGCTGAGTGCTACCGCAAGCGGTTCTGTGGAAAAATCGGGAGCAAAGCCTTTGGGACGTCCGAGATGCGTAACCAAGATAATTTTTGCGCCGCCCCGAATAAGCTCCAGAATTGTCGGAAGAGCTGCACGGATGCGTGTATTATCGGCGATTCGCTTCCCATCCATCGGCACGTTGAAATCAACCCGCACGAGGACCCGCTTGCCGCCAACATCTAAATCACCTAGTCCGAGTTTATTTGTCATACAGCCTCCCATCAAAAGGGGCGCGAATGCCCACAACTACTCTCCAATCCTATCTCGTAAATATGATGGCAAACAGATTTCTTGATGGATTCATTACGCTACCGCTTGCACCGCTTTTTGTGCTGCCTCTGAAAGCCCATCCGCAGCAATCAGGTTCAAACCGGAATCCGCGAGAAGCTGCTTCCCTAGCTCTACATTTGTTCCTTCCAAGCGCACAACCAACGGAACTGTCAAATCCACCTGCTTGACCGCTTCGATAATACCAGTTGCAATCACGTCGCACTGCATGATACCGCCAAAGATGTTGACGAGGACAGCTGTCACCTTTTCGTCTGCGAGGATGAGACGGAAAGCCTGAGTAACAGTTTCCGTCGTCGCGCCGCCACCGACATCGAGGAAATTTGCAGGTTCGCCGCCGTGCAGTTGGATGAGATCCATCGTCGCCATCGCAAGTCCCGCTCCGTTGACCATACACCCGATATTTCCGTCAAGGCTGATATAACTCAAGCCTGACTTCCCCGCTTCGAGCTCACGGGCATCCTCTTCGTGTGGATCTCGCATTGCGCTGATTTCCTCGTGCTCCCAAAGCGCGTTATCATCGAAGTTGAGTTTGGCGTCGAGGGCAACGATATCCTGCCCATCACCGGTTTTCGTGATAGCGAGTGGATTAATTTCGGCGAGCGAGCAGTCACACGCTACAAAAGCATCATACAAGCCGATCATCAAATCTGCTGCCTTGTTAACCAATTCGCGTGGGATATTCAAGTCGTAGGCGAGTTGCCGCGCCTGAAAGGAAGGTAAGCCAATCGCTGGGTCGATGGTTTGCTTCAGAATCTTTTCGGGGCGAGTCGCGGCGACTTCTTCAATATCTACACCGCCCTCCTCGCTACCCATTATGACAAGCCGTGAGTCAGTGCGATCAATCACCATACCCAGATAAAGTTCCCTCTCAATATCGCTCGCTTCAGCAATCAGCACCTTGCGGACCAGTTTTCCCTCAAGTCCTGTCTGAGGTGTTACCAGCTGCATACCAAGAATTGTGTCAGCAAGTTCCTTAACCTCTTCGGGGGTTTTCGCCAGCTTAACACCACCGCCTTTGCCCCGCCCGCCCGCGTGGATCTGCGCCTTGACAATATACAGTGGGCAATCCAGTTCGCGAGCAATCGCCTCCGCTTCATCAGGAGTTGATACTACTTCGCCCCGTTGAACATTGACTCCGTGCGCTTGTAGGATCTGTTTTGCTTGATATTCGTGTACATTCATTTATCTTCTCCGATATGATGGCTATAAATCAAAAAAACGTAGCGCTCACGCATCGCGCTCTAAATGCGATACATGCTTACCTTGTGTGGGTTCAAAATTTTCCGCATGGTCACCGATATAGTGGCAGATGAAACTCCGTCGCCAGCGATCGTGTGTTTCGTTCATGTAGGAACCGTGTATAGTCTTACCATCGAAAAACAGTGCGTCCCCCGGTGCCATATCAACATAAAACTCTTCAACGCCCTCCGGCATCACCGACTGTGCATTAGTGAACGAAATTGACGTATCCGCAGCCTCGACCTGTAAAAGCCCTCGTTTATGTGAGCCGGGAACAACGACCATCTGCCCCACGGCTTTGTCCGATCTGTCCAACGCAACCCACACACCAATCAACGGTTCGGTGGTAATGTACTGCTCATCCTGATGGAGTGCTTGCCCTCTACCTCCCGGTGGCTTAAAATAAAGCATTGTCTGCCGAAGCACAGGTGTATCCTCGATCAGTTGTTCGGCAATTCTCAACAGCGTACCCTGCGTTGCCCATTCACCGGTCAACGTATCCCAATTGTGCATATTGATCATTCGAGGATACTGATGATTCGGATCTTCCGGATGATCTGTTGTGCCTCCGCTATCTCCTGATTTCGGTCCCTCGGCACGTCGCTCCATGTAGTGCTGAATCATCTGCTGTGCTGTTTCTGTATCAAAAAGCCCCGGCACTATGAGGAAACCAGTTTCTTTATAGTGATGAATCTCTGCATCGCTTAAACGCATTATTTTACCCCCTTATTTTATACATGACGTTTCACGTTTTAAACTACAAACAGCGGTTTCAGATACGCTATCGACTCCTCCACAATCTGTTGGACTTCAGCAAGCGGGGTATCCGTTCCGCCATGTGTGCCGACGATCTCCAGCGTTACATAAGGCACGTGGTCGATTGTCTTCATGACAGCGGTGAGCGCGGGCAGGTCCATACCCCCTTTGCCGGGAATCTGCGTCTCAACAGGACCTATCGGTACCTCACGGCTCTCCCGGTTGTCACGGATACGCAGCGTTACAGTGTGATCTTTCAGGTGCTGGAGCGATTCAACCGGATCTTCGGCAGCTGCTGTCCGCCAAATATGGCTTGCATCGAAGTTCAGCCCTACCCATTCACTGTCAATCTCCTGCATAAAACGTAATGCCGTTTCGGTAGAATACACCGCATTATTGACATGTGGCTTCAAACTCAGCTTAATTGCAGCCTGCGAGGTTCGGGCAGCAATCACTCTAACCAACTCCACCACCTGTTTGAAATTCTCTTCATCATCCGACATTCCGCCTGTCCCCTCGGCGATTACAGGTGCACTAACCTGTTCTGCTGCTTCGATTACCGCGTCGAATTCAGGGCTATCCATGCCAAGCCCCCCAGTTCCGGCAATGGATTCAATTGCCAAACCGTGTGAAGCAACTTGCGCTTTAATCCCCCTGTAGTATGAAGCCGATTTGCCGATTTCCAAATGGGGTGCCATCCCGGGACGCGCGCAGAGTTCAATCGCCTTATACCCGGCTTTCGCAATGCCTTCGAGTGCCTGTTCTAAACTAAATCCTCCGTATAAAATTGTGCTGCATCCCAAGGCTTTCATGCGCTTTTCCTCAAGTCAGATCTGTTATTTGCATCAAGAATATGTTATACTTTACCTTAACTTTGCCAGATGGGTCAAGTGAAAATCTCCGACGCAGCCG
>JAKZSX010000147.1:0-18326 GCA_047517405.1 Candidatus Poribacteria bacterium
ACCATGTTAGTGATTTTCAAGACCTCAACGGCTACCGCGTCGCACTGGGTAAAAAGTCGGTGCACGGTCTTATAGTGGAAGTCACGGCGTTGGTTGACAATATGCTCGTGTATCTTGGCAACCCGTTCCCGTTGGTTACTATAGCGTGTGCTCCCCTTCTGCCTTTTGGATAACCGACGTTGTGCTTGGCTTAACCTGTGTTCTGATTGACGAAAGTGGTGAGGATTGGCAACCTTATCCCCATTGGAAGTGGTTACAAACGATGCCAAACCGACGTCAATCCCTGTAATCGTTTGGATAGATGCTTCGGGAATTTCAGGTGCATCAGGGAGTTGGACAGTGATATTTGCATACCAACCACTAGCTTTCCGTTGTATCGTCAGATTCTTAATTTTGCCATTGGGAAGGGCGCGGTGATAACAAATCGCAACATGCCCAATCTTGGGCACAACTATCCGAGCCATGCGTTTACGGATATTGCGAATCAACCGTTTAGATAGGTGACTAAAGGTCATTGAGCGATAGCGTCCTTCACCTTTGAAGCGTGGGAAGCCGGGTTCTTCCCCTTTTTCGACACGGACAAAGAACGCTTGATAGTTTATCGAGACGGCGTAAAGTGTCCTGCAAAACATCACAGTGCTTGTTTTGCCAGAATTGAGAGACATTGCGAAGTGTGGTCAAATAGGCGGCTTGCTTTTTGTAAGGGATATTTTCTTGGTGCTTGTCGTAGGCTTGCTTTTTCATATCAAGTGCTTGGTTATAAAGCGTACGACACCCATCAAGCCAAACTTCAAGTGTCTTGCGTTGTTTCATCGTCGGATAAATGCGATATTGATATGTTGTTTTCATGGGATTCGGTTTTCTAACTTTCAATCCGGTACTAACGGAGGTGGGAAGCAGCCCGATGGGATCGGGACGTAGTACCTTCCCACGAAAGCCAACTATAGTATATCATAAAGCCTTTAACAATACATGGAAAAGGAGCGTAGTTTCCTCCCCTCCCCCGATAAATCGGGACTCAGAAGCCCAAAGGGAAGGGGTCTCCACTGCGAGGATTTGATGAATTCAAAATGATGAATGCTGCTTCTCGCAAAATTATAATCAAAGCGATTAAAAGATGTCAAGGATTATACGTCTTTTAACAAGCCTTCTAGGTCAAGGGATGAATTTATCCATTCAAGAGGGATATGGGCATTGCTGCCTACCTAAAATGTTGCACTCACGCCCAACGTCGGCAGAATTGGAAAAAGCGGTTCGTCACTCACTTCACACCCGGTGAGCGTTCCTGTTGCCTCGTCACGAACTTCGCTGAACACACGTTCATGAACGTTTGATCGGTTGTATAGGTTTAGGATCTGAACGTACCAGTTGAGCGTCCAACTCTTGTATTCGCTGGTTTTTGTAAACCTCAAATCGAGGCTATGATACGCAGGCAACCGGTCAGTGTTGTACTCCCCAAATCCCCGTTCACAGTCCACGCGACCATCAGAATTGCGCACCAACGTGTGCTCCAGCGGTGTCGTCGGATTACCGGTATGGAAGCGCCATGAGAGGTGTAGATGCCAACGCAATCCGATCTGATAGCTACCGTTAAGAGCGATTGTATGACGTTGGTCAAAATCCCGATAGAATGTCTCTCCAAACCAAGGGGGATAAGCTATTGGATTATCTTCTTGCGCTTTTGTAATTGAAAATGCGTATCCTACACTCCCCGTCAACCGATCCGATAGCGGGTACGCACCAAAGAGGTCAAAGCCCTTTGCATGTCCCGAATCGGCGGGGGCAATAATCTGGGCTTGCCTTCCAAAATCCTGAATCTGCCCGGCGAGATTGGTGAGCACTTTGTAGTAACCCTCCGCCCGAACCATAAAATTCCTGCCGGAAGCGTATTCCGCCCCAATGATATAGTGTATTGCTTGACCCGCCCTGCCGACATCTGTGACGAATGTCTCGACAGGAATCGTCATCAGGTCAATCGGTTGGTGGTAAAGCCCCCACGCTGCCCGCAAGGTCAGGTTTTCGATGGGCTTGACAGCCAATGCGATTCGGGGGCTAATCTCATATTTTTGAATATCATTACGACGATAATTTTGGAGCAGATAGCGTCCGCCAATATTGAGTGCCAACTTCGGATGGAGTTGCCATTCATCTTGCAAGTATCCCTTGATCTGTGAGCCGCTGCCGTCAACTTTTGCACTAGTCCCAAAGGTGCAAAGCGGGCAACGGCTCAAGATAAACTGACTTGTGATCTGTTGCTGGCGACGAACGACATAACCGTATTCCACCCTAGACCAACGCCATTCCAATCCGCCCCGAATGGTATGAGTCTCTCCTAGGTGTGCAGTTAATTCCCCCTTCGCACCGAGAAAGCCGAAATCCCGTTTATCCACACTGTTGTAGATCCTGCGAATGCTACGCCCCAAAGTATCATAGTACCCCACCCTGCGATCTCGGGCCGCCAAATTGTTGAAGATAAACAGATCTGACCAGATCGACTGGCTGTAGAAATGCCGCCATTTCGTCCAGAACATCGCATTATGATAGGTCGAATCAAGGTCATCTGCGTCATTGTCCGCATTGATGAAGTTGTCATCCCAAGCGTAGAGTGCGTTAAAAGTGAGTTTATCTTTATCGGTTAGATCATAGGCGATTTTGCTGTAGAGGTCTGCATACTGGGGTCTGAGATCTTCGTCGGCATCCATCAGTGCGAGGATCAGGTCAGCGTAGCCTCGCCGGGCTGAGACGAGCCAAGAACCTTTGTCCGATAGGGGACCTTCCAACAGTGCGTGCGCGTTGATTAGGTCAATCCCCAGATTCATGGAGAACCTATCCCGATTTCCCGTTTTGGTGGTGATATCGAACACGCCCGACATCTTATCGCCATATTCTGCGGGGAAGCCACCCATCAATAGATCTGCGCGACTTACCACTCCGAGGTCAATGATGGAGATTGCCCCGCCAAAATCTTGTAGGTGATACGGCTCAAACAGCTCCATCCCGTCCAATCGCACAACGATTTCGTCCTTTTCGCCGCCACGCAGATTAAACCTTGCACTGAAATCGTTGGAGGTCACACCGGGGAAGATATGTGCGGCACGGAAAACGTCGTTGTCAATCAGCGGAAACAGATCTATCGCCTCCTTCGACAATGAGAGGCTTGCATCTGTTCCGTCTTGAACGGTAAACTTGCCGGGTGTCACAACGATCTCTTCAAGTTCTATTGGTTCTGATTCTGTTTGTGCGTGAGCTGGATCGTGAAACCCAATTGACAAAAGGATTAAAAGGGAGGCGAAGATTGTTCCGATTAAGATCGGGGTTGAGTTGGAGTGCAAAAGGTAGTACATTGGGCGTAATACCAATTTTCCCATTTCAGCGATAAAGGTCCTAGCGATATGGGGTTTCACAAATGTCGTGGTGGGAGATATCCCACCTCAGTTTTCAAAGCCCAAGGATACGTGCGACGGTGCCGCCCATGATCATCGCCAAGTCATCGGGAGTTAGGAAGTTACAGTATCTCTCGATCCAGTGGCGGGATTGGCGGTATGTGCAAAAACGGTTTTGGAACGGCATATCCGTCCCCCAAAGTAGGTGGTCTGCGCCGATATGCTCAACCATCGCTTCGAGGGTGTGCCAGACCTCTCGATAGGGATAATCGAAGATGTCCCCGATTCGGACGGGAAAGCACACTTCCAAGTTAAGATTCGGATTTTGAAATGGTTCCCAAATGGCTTCTGGCAGCGTGATGCCCTCACCCTCCAGAAATGCGCGCCAAGGGAAGCCGTGAGTAATGCTACAAGTGGTCTCCGGGTAACGTTCCATCCATCGCATCAGGATGCGAAGTTCATTCAGATAGCCCTCTTGTTGTTCAAGGTCAGAGAGTGTGTATTGCTCCGCCTCTGGTCCGCTTCCTAGCGTGAAGAATATCGGAACACTAAGGGAGGTAACGGCTTCCCAGAAGGGTCGGTAAACACCATCATCCCAAGGGTCGGGACTTACTATATAGGTCAGCGGATTGAACTTGATAGCGTGCAACCCGTGCACAGTGATAGCGGTCGTAACTTCGTCAATGACGGCATCCATCTCATCACGGATACGCCACTCATCTACATGTGTCATTGAGCGGAGACGGTCTGGAAACCGCTGCACACATTCCGCCTGATAGGCACTATCCCGCCCCAGCATTGGATTCGTGTGGAGCAGTGCCATGCCCACATCCGCATAATCCATCTCGGAGTTCAAACTGAAAGGCGTGAATTCACAACTGCGGAGGTTAGGTGGGTAGAAATGTTTTGTATATTCGTCACCTTCATAGTTCCAGACCACTCTGCCACGTGGGTGGTTAATCCGAAATCGCAAATCGGGAAGGTTGGATAAGTCGCGACGACCTTTGGGGGCGAGAACATCTGAGGAACCAGGTGCGCGGTCTCGAATCCGAAACGCTGGCTGGTGGTGCACCGCATGCGATGCCTGTATCCACTTGAGGTGTTCTTCACTGCTACCATATCCACGTGGACTATCTGCCGGCTCAAAGCAATATGCGTGGGAGTCAATGATCATTGTATCCTTCCTTTCTTTCGTAATGTTACCAATGGTCATCTGGGGCGACTGATTTGAATCAACCGCAGAGACGCAAAGGGCGCGGAGTTTTTTATTTTTCTTTGTGTTCCCCCGATAGGGCAAAGAATGAAAGTGAGCAAATCAGAGAGCGGGACAGGTGTTAAGACAAAGTTCGTTTCTCACTCTCTGTCTTAACACCTGTCGCTCCGTTGGGGCTTAAGTGGTTTCGGTGTTTCTATACACCTATCGCCCCTCTGGGGCTTTGGGGGTCGGACGAGGGAACTGCGCCCCTACCGTACATACTGTGCGAGGTAGTCTCGTGAACGCTTAAGCCCATCCGATTCTGCCTCCCAAGTCTTCCAGTAACGGTAGTCCTCGAGTTCAACGCTGACAATCCCATCGAACCCTTCATCCTCAAGCCGTTGAACAATCTTGAGCCAATCAACGACACCATCGCCGGGGATGGTATATCGCCACCAATCCTCACCAAAACCGCGTGAGGGATAAAAACTCGGTCCCAGATTGCCGTGGAGGTAGAGTGCCTCTTGATCGAAATCGGTATCCTTACCGTGGACATGCACGACGTAGGCAGCGAATTCATTGAGCATCCGTATGTAATCAATTCCGATACGGACTAAATGCGACGGATCATAATTCACGCCGAGCCCTCTCGGACACTCCGCGAACATCGCTCGCAGCGTTTCGGGCGTGCAACCGAGCGCAGGACAGTGGGGCGAAGGACCTGGGTAACCTTCGACAGAAATCGTAACCCCGTTATCCGCGGCAAATTCGGCGATTGGGGGGACGGTTTCTTTCCACAGATCGAAGGCTTTCGCCCGTCCAATAGTTGGATCTGCTGGGGAGAAAACGCAAAACATGAGATTGACATCGTTATCGGCTGCGGCCTGGATGGCGGCTTTTGCGGCTTCTGCCCCCGCTGCTTGCTGAGATTTATCAATGCTTAACAGGTCGCCAGTGCCCGGCATGTCTGCCGTGCCAATTGCCAATCCAGCATTCCTCGCTGTTCCCACAATTTCGGGTGTGACGCTACTTATATCAACGGCATCAAAACCGTTATCTGCACACCAACGGCAGAACTCATCAAAGGGCAGCTGACGCGCGGTGCCCGGTATCCGTAAACCAATTTTCATAAAAATCTCCTCTATTATTTGGGTGTTTAACTCCCCGGTTATTTTATCAGAATTCTCTTTTTTTGGGACTTATCTTTCAATCAGGTGTAAGGTATCGCGGGCGATCATCAACTCCTCGTTGGTTGGGACGACAAGCAGCTTTACAGCGGTGTCTTTCCGATGGATTGCCTTTTCAGCCTCGTTCGACTGATTCTTCTCCTCGTCAAGGTGAATCCCCAGAAATCCGAGGTTCTCGCAGGTTGTGGCACGGATGGACGGTGCATTTTCACCAATCCCTGCGGTGAAAATTAGTGCGTCCAAACCGCCGAGAACCGCCGCATATTTTCCAATATATTGTCTCACACGATAGGAGAACATCTTTAGCGCAAGTGCCGCCTGCGGATTGCCCTCCGAAACAGCTTGGAACAGGTCTCGGACATCTGACGCGACTCCTGAAACACCAAGCAAACCGCTCTCACGGTTGAGCATCTGATTAATTGTGTCCGCGGACATCTGCCCTTCTTCCATCAGATGAAAAATAATTGCGGGGTCAATGTCGCCACAACGTGTCCCCATCATTAAGCCTTCGAGTGGCGTTAAGCCCATGCTGGTATCAACCGATTTTCCCCGATCGACCGCTGTGATACTACACCCATTTCCGAGATGGCAGGTAATCATCTTGAGCGATGCTGGTGGGCGTCCGAGGATTTCTGCCGCCCGCATTGAAACATATCGGTGCGAGGTTCCGTGAAAACCGTACCGCCGAATACCGTACTGCTCATACAGCGAGTGAGGGAGTGCGTACATGTAGGCATGATCGGGTATCGTTTGGTGGAACGCGGTATCGAATACGGCGACGTGTGCAGCATTTGGCAGTGCTTGACGACAGGCACGGATGCCACCCAAGTTATATGGGTTGTGCAGTGGGGCAAGGGGAACACATTGATTAATCGCTGTTTCGACTTCAGGCGTGATTAATACGGACTCGGCAAAGCGACTCCCTCCGTGGACGACGCGATGTCCAACGGCGACAATGTCATTGAGATTTTCGAGGACGCCCTTTTCTGCATCGAGAAGCGTCTCAAAGATCGAGGGGAATACCGCTTCGTACTCCATTGGTGGAACGCTGGTCTGATGTGTGACGCTATCACGCCGTTGATAGAACAGATTCGGAGACGGAGAGCCCAGTCTGTCAATTTGTCCCTTTGCCAGACATACTTCGTCCATCATCTCAAAGCATTGGTACTTAACAGAGGAACTTCCCGCGTTGATTGTGAGTATTATAGGCATGAGGCGTCCTATGCAATGAACGATGAATTGCTGAACCGCTGGGTGATTCTGTTACCCTTACTCAACTGCTTCATCGGGATCATCAGCGGAGAGGTCTTCGCCCCGATGAAGGCGCAGTGCTAGATTTGCCGTCTGTCGTAGCGCACGGGCGGTCGGTGCGTGTGCTGCTAAGTACCGGGCAGCTGCAACTAGGGTCATTTGAGCGTACTCTTCATCCAACTCCTCCATTTGATGGAGTGCAGCTTCAAGCATCTGGAAGGAGTGGAACTCGGCGTCTTCGCGTAATAGGACGTGACCCAGTTTCTGGATGATAGCGGCACGGGGGTGACCAAGCGAGAGGTAGCGGTAGACATACATGCCTGCCTCATCGGCTTTGGCTTGCGTGTTGAGAAGGTTCACAAAGCCACCAAGCAGTTCATCCGCGTCTGTTGGAAGCGTATTGGTCTCCCGTCGATGTTGTGGCATCCGTGCGGCAGGCATGTTGAACCAGCGATCAAAGTAGATTGCCACCGCGCCATGAAAGATACCGCGGGCAAGCTCCAGCGATGGGGCACGCTTTGCACACTGATGAAGGGCATTGGCGTAGGTGTAGGTGTGCAACACCGCGATCCAGTCGCCGAACTCGTTTTTTGTGTGAAAACGAGCAATCCGCATCGCCGCCGCGTAGGCAAGCGTCTGCGTCAATTCCGTCAGCGTCGCTCCCTCCTTAAACGCCGACTTGAGTGTCTCCACTGTGGCGAAGGGATCATCGCCTAGCAAAACTTCGACGAGTTGTTCAGCACCATCCCACTGTTTACCTGCGCCTTCGGTCACAAGTGCCTCTAATTCTTCAAATGAATCGTTGAGCAGAGGAACAAAATCTATCGGACTGCGCCACCGATTCTGTTCTTCAGCCCGTGATGAACCCGCGAGCCCACTGGCGAGCGTTGGCAGAATTTCACTTGCCTTATCCCAACCGATACGCTCTAGCAGTTCAAAGCTCTTGTTGATAAAATCGAGTATGTGTCCACCATCCCGGTAGAAGTGATCTGTCGCTGCGGCGACCATCATATCGCAGACTTGTGCAGGCGTTCCTCCGGACGAAATCGCTGTTAGCAGCGTACGCTCTGCCCCGTCAGCATTGCGGACTTCAATGAAATATCGGAACCATTCTTTTAGGCGTTCCATTGAGTGCTTGTCTGTTTCCAGAGGTGTAAGCTCCACACGTGGCGGGGAAGCCGCTACCTCCTGTGACACGTGGAGTAGCCCCTGATAGAGCGCAAGCACCCTGTCCTCTTCTGTAAGTTGCGGAACAACATTTGCCATCGCCGTGAGGATGGTCAGACCGGGTCCCCAACCGGCGCGACGCCCATGTGCGCCATACAGTGCGCCAACCTCGACGATATCGTCTGCGGCGGCGCGATAGGCACGAAGCGCAATGACTGCCTTAGCGATAATCAGGTTGATGTTTTGTTCGAGGCCTTCATTCAAACGCCGTTTCCAACGCGCGGTGGGGTCATCCCCATTTGCGTGGACACTGACATAAACCCTTCCATCCTCGATCTTAACCGGGTACGATTGCACATCATCTGCAAACGGATCGAACGTGCAGCCACTCTCCAAATCGAACCGTGCGTGATGCCAATGGCAGATTAGAATACCATTATGGATTGTTCCCTGACTCAGCGGATACCCCATGTGCGGACAGCGATTGTCCACGGCGCGGACCTTTCCCTCGCTATTTGTCAAAGCGACTGAATGACCCTCGACATTGACGGCGATAATTGATCCTTCGGGGATGTCCTCAACACGAGTGCACTGTACGAAATCAGAGGTTATTTCAGCCATTTTGCACACTCCTTTATCCTTGGGGAAGTTGCCAGCTGTAACGTCCAAGTCAGACTAATTTTTCACCAGCCTATGCTAATCATTGCCTGTAAATACGGTTGGCTTCTTGAACAACTAGGATTTTATTAGGTCCATTGTAGGGTAACGAAAATACAAAGTCAAGCGAAAATATCGTTTCGAAGTTAGGCGTTGACACTTTGTGACTAGGCGTGATAATATGGGAAGCCATAATGACAACTGACGACATTCTGTCCGGGCTGCGAAACCGAATCATCGGGCAGCAAATCCAAATCTACGATCGGGTGAGCTCGACGAACGATTTGGCACTCCAATGCGGCGTTGACGGAGCGCAGGAAGGCACACTTATCCTAGCGGAGAGCCAAACCCAAGGGCGGGGACGACACGGCAGAAGGTGGCATGCTCCCCCTGGATCGAGCATTCTTGCATCGGCCATCTTGCGGCACCGGCTCCGTGCGAATCAGGTGGGTTTACCCAATCTTATCGGTGCGGTCGCCATCGCAACCGCGATTAACGAGTTGACGGATCTTTCGACACAGATTAAGTGGCCCAACGATGTGCTGATTCAAGGGAAAAAAGTGAGCGGTGTCTTAACAGAATTGGAATACGACCGACATCGGCAGCCGTTTTTCGTTATGGGATTCGGGGTCAACGCCAATACGACAAGTGCAGATTTGCCGGAGGAACTTCATGGTTCTGCAACCTCTTTGCGAATGGAAAGCAATCGGAAAATCTCCCGCGTCGCGCTCCTCCAAGCTATCCTGCATCGGCTTGAGGAAAACTACCTGTGCTTGAAACATGGTGAGACGGATCCGATTATCGCAACCGCAAATGGGCTATTACACCTCTCTGGTGATTGGATCGAGATTAAGATGACGGATGGGGTCTTTCGCGGTCACGCCGAGTCGATTGATCAGGATGGCGGGTTGCTGCTCAGGGATATGAATGGAAAACGGCAGAAATTTTTCGTTGGAGAGGTTCTCCAAACCGGACGGGAGACGTCGAAAAATTAGTAGATGAAGGAAAGGGTTTTACTATGGCTATTGGAACAAAAAACAGGGTTATCAAAGGGTGTGGCGCACATCATATCGCTGTGCATACACGTGATTGGGAAGATTCGCTGCGACTTTATCGCGATGTGCTGGGTATGGAGATTATCGCGGAATTTGGACCACCAGATCGTAAGATTCTCCTGTTAGATATGGGGGATGGGAGCCACATGGAGATTTTCCAGCCGACCCCAGATGGTCCCAAACCGGGGGATCCCGCGCCAAACAACCCGGTGCACCATTTCGCGTTGACGACAACCGACATCCATGGTGCAGTGGAGCATGTCCGCGAGGCAGGATATGAGATTACGGTTGAACCGCGCGATGTAGATCTTGGAGGATTACACGTGGCGATTGCTTTCTTCAGAGGACCCAATGGTGAAAGCGTCGAGTTCTTTCAAACGAATTGAGTGAGGCGCGAAACGTGAGGGTTTATAGGAGTGATTTATGCAGGTTGAAATTGCCCGACATGCCCTTGACCGTGTGCCGTTGTCGATCATCTTCGATGACTCAACGGTGTTGGTCAATCTGAATTATTTTTTTATGCGTGATCGCAATCTTGTAGACGGGGAGAATCGCCGATGGCAGGATGTTCCCGTTGTTCATCCAGAGTCATTCGTCCGTGAATTCGCCGAGTGGTGTCTTGAACATGGGGTCCGGGGAAAGTTTAGCGTTGTTCCATGTCCCGCTGCCCTAGGCCGCATTGACGAGGGGTTGCCGCTCTTTAGTAGGGCGCAGCAAGAGAGTTGGTTGCAGATGTGCCGGGAGGTTATCACCCCCGCCTACGACATCACACCTGAGATGATAACGCATACCGTTGTGGTCGATCCGAAAACCTGTAAACCCTTGGAGTCGGGGATCTGGGAACAGTATAATTGGAACAATCTGCCCGTTGATCAGGAGGAGTTGGTGATTGACTACATTACCACCGCCTGCCAGATTTTGGAGAACGTCGGATTAACGCCTGAGGGGGTTACTTCTCCCGGTGGGTTTGGCAACCCGCTTGATTTCTACGCGAAGGTTGTCGGCATTGCAGCACGGGGGGTTACAGGCAACCCCACGCCCTACTTTTTCAAGCGGGTCTCTGCCGATGGTCCGGTCGAAATGCCCGTTTGGTATGCGGATCGGGAGACAGGTACAGCCGTAGGCGAGATTATCGCTTCCACCGGTGACTGGACCGGCTCGTGGACTGGTTACGGCGAAGTCAATGTTGATAAATATATCTCCGCGGACTTACAGGGCGGGCGCCTTCCCGCGGTCATTGACGCCGGCGATCCGGGGGTGCTAATTAGCCACTGGCAGGGGTTTTACGGTTTGCACAACGACGACCGTCGTGGGTTCAACGCCTTCAAGACCGTCGTCCGCCGTTTGAAAGAGCGCGACCCGAATGGCGAGCGGACACAGTGGCGCAAATGCAGCGAGATTACGAACTACGCCTGCGCTAGAGAAATGGCTGAAATAGTGGTGGAGGACAATTCGATACGGCTTGACCTACCGGTGCTTGTCCCTGATTTGACGCTTCGTTTGACCGGTGTTGACGTTCGGAGGGTCTCCGTGGATGGAGCAGATCTGACTCGCGCTGGAAGCCGCGCTGCGTTCAAGAGCGACACCTTCTTTGCTGAGAACAACACAACCTTTGTTGCGTTTAATCCAACGCATCGTCAGCCAGCTATTGAAGTTCAAGTCTAGCCGAAAAATGGAAGCATTTGTGTAATGATTAAGGAATACAGTCTATCAGTTTATTCGCATAGCATTCAAGGTCTTAGAAAACCATTAGAAAGGAGTCAATATCTATGAGTGTTTCATTCAACGATACTCCTGTCCTGCTCACCGATGAGCAGATGCGTCAATACATTGTCGACGGCTATGTCATGCTGGAGCCATCTGTTCCCGATGAATTGCATGAAACCATCCGTCGAAAACTTGCAGACGTTCTGGAAGTGGGTGGCAATCCGGGGAACAACGTGCTGCCGCGAGTGCCGGAGATGCGGCACATCCTCAACAGTCCTGAAGTGCGTGGTGCATTGATTAGCGCGTTGGGCGAGGGATATATCGAACATCCTCACCGTTACTGCCACCACTTGGGACCGGTCACTGATCCAGATCCGGAACCTGAGGTCAAGGTGGCTGCAAACTGCCACCAAGATTCATACACGCCCCTTGGCAGGCCTCGGCAGCACTATTCGCGTTTCGCTAGGGTTATGTACTATCCACAGGACACGCCGCTTGAGCTAGGACCGACCCATGCTATTCCCGGCACACAATTCCATAAGAGCCTGACCGATGAGGAGCGGGCGCAAGCAATTCCAATGGTGGGAAAAGCAGGCACCGTGTCGTTGACGCATTTCGATGTCGGTCATGCCGCAGGCGTCAACCTCCTCAATAAACCCCGCGATATGGTGAAGTTCATTTATGTTCGGGCGTCGGAGCCTACCGCCCCATCGTGGGATTGTCAAAGCCTCCAATGGCGGAAACCGGCTGCTATCGAAACACCATACAATTTAGAACTGGTATGGTCTCATATGTGGGATTGGCTGTGTGGGAAACGGGACCGTTATGAAAGTTTCCGAAACAGTGGCGTCCAATCGACAAAAAGCCGTTTATCTCAATACATCGCCGCTTTGGGGAGAGATCAGGATTTAGCTGACCGGCTGGGAGCGGTTTGCGATCTGGCTGGGCTCGGATCCGACGCCGCTGAAGCTATCCCTGACCTGATCTCGATGCTGGATAACGACCATCAGGCTGCACAGGTGGCTGCAATCTATGCGCTTGGTGCGATCGGAGAACCTGCCGTTGCACCGCTGATGGAAGAGCTGAGGGCAGCGGGTCACCGGGAAGACGCGCATCCAGTCCCCGAACCTTGGAACGAAGGTGCCATCTCGATGGAGAGTGCAGCACACGCTTTGGTCGCTATTGGATCGCTGGCTGTGCCTGTTCTAACTGAATCTCTTGAGTCGCCGAGCGAATGGGTCCGCATTAATGCCAGCTTTGCCTTGGGGGAAATGGATTCCCATGCAGCGAGTGCTGTATCAAGATTAACAGCGTGTCTAAGCGATGATTCTCATCGTGTGGTCCGCACAGCGACAGACGCGCTGGGAAGCATCCATCAGGGTGCCCCAACGTTTATCCCGCACATTAGTCGCTTACTGATGGAGAATCGGGGGGACTGGCACGAGGAAGAACGTCGTGGGTGGACAACTCAAGATCAGGTTCGGACCAACGCTGCGATGGCGTTTATACGGTTGGGAAAAGATGCCTCGGGTGCCGAGGATGTTCTGTTCCACGCACTGGACGACCCGTGTGGGCATGTGGGTGCCTTTGCTATGGATGCCTTGAAACGCATTGATTCACCGATCGCGAGACAAGCGGTTATGGCGTACTTGGAAGCCCAGCGCTGGGATGAATCGATTCGGGCGGACCGACAGTTTTAGGTTGTGTGGACGGATCTTGCTATTAGGGAAAACCCATGACACACGCAGATGCGTTAACGAAGCAAATTGACAAATATGTGTCGCAATTGAGAGAAGTGGGTTGGTGTGTGGTGGAGGGGGTTATCCCCGAAAATGAAGTAGACACCATTCGTCAACATGTAGAGACCGCCCATCTAGAGGCGACAGCCGAATATGAGGCGTCTGGTGGCTCGCTCGGTCGTCAAACGGACAAAGACGGGGGACCGGGGAAAAATGTCATCGCCTTTATTCAGCCGTTGGCATCCTACTTGGCGGAGGAGCGCGTGCTCGGCGTTATTGGGACGGTGCTTGACCCGCATGTGCGGATTGCCCAAACTGAGTTTAAAACCCGCCCACCGAATGACCATAACAAAATGTATCGTTCTTACCACTCGGATTGGCCCCACGATCTACTGGACAGAGATAGAGCCGGTGCCGTTCGTCAGCCGTTCCCTGATATTACGATGGGATTGACAACGATATGGCTACTCTCACCGTTTGGACCCGAAAGGGGCGGCACATGGGTGGTGCCCGGCAGTCACCGGGATCCGCGCAATCCAAGAGGACCGGACGACGGGATTGACGAATTTAAGCCCATCCCCGGCGAAATGCAGATCTCTGGTCCTGCTGGCAGTGTGCTGATAATAGACAGCCGCATCTGGCACTCGAATGCCGCTAACCCCAGCGACGAACAGCGAGTGGCGATTGTGGTGCGCTATGTGCCGTGGTGGGTGAGTGTAGAGTTTGGTGGACGCAACAATGCGATTGTTCCACGGCAGGTTTATGAGATGTTCCCAGAGAACGTGAAACTGCTGTATAGCCACCGGGTCAAAGGAGTAACGAACAGCATTTCTTGAGGATAAAGCCTGTCTTTAGTTCGGCAATTACAAGATCCGTTTGAAGGGTGATATAGTCGAGGGCGCAGCTGAAACCAAAAAGGGAGGTTATCATGAGAGGGAATAGCGGAGGCAGACTCGCCGGCAAGGTCGCCATTATAGCCGGTGCCGGCGGCGGTATGGGACGGTCTACACCCCTGTGGTTTGCAGCGGAAGGGGCGAAACTGATGCTTGTAGCACGTCGAGCGGAGCCGTTGGCAGCGATGGCCTCGGACATTGAGGCGAGGGGCGGCGAGGCGGACTATGTGACCGCCGATCTTACCACTGTCCAAGGCGGTGTCAAGATGGTAGATGCCACCATAGAACGGTGGGGACAGATCGATGTGTTGTTCGATAATCTGGGAGATGCCGCTGCGAGCGGATTACGATTGCATGAAACCGATGAGGAGGCGTGGAAGTACTTAGTGGATATCAACCTCCACACCGGTTACATGTGTACACAGGCGGTAATCCCGAAAATGCAGGAGCAAAAACGGGGGTCGATAATCTTTGTTTCGGCTGCCGGTGAAACCCGACAACGTGCCAACGCCGGGTATGGTGCAGCGAAATGGGGACTTCTGGGGCTTACCCGTAATCTCGCCCGCCAATACCGCGATGATGGGATTCGAATGAATTGTATCTGTCCCGGCGGTATTGGCGACACTCGTGGCGAGGAGGATGCGGGACTGCCACCACATCAACTGGTTCGTGGGGGTCATCCATCTGACATTGCGATGGCAGCCGTCTTTCTGGCATCGGATGAATCTGCTTGGATTACCGGCGTCAGTATTGACATTGATGGCGGTGAGACAGTGATGTAGTTGAAAATTGGTTCGCTCATGTTAAAAGAAAATGTAAAACGCAAAGAGAAACCGAGTTTTTGTCAAAAACTCGGTTTCTGTTGCATAATTCCTTAATATGAACCAATTGGTTATTAAACCGCGATTCCTAAGCAGAAACAAATCCTGCGAAGATTTCGTACCTCAACCGGAAAATGGCGCGATTGCTTTGCTACGCAAATAATCGACGTTCATCTCAATTCCCAAACCGGGACGGTTGGACAAATGTAGACAGCCATCCCTGACGTCCAACGGATGATCCATCAACACATCATAGGCGTTGAGCTTGGCACGGCTAGTTTCTAACTTGTAAAAATTCGGGACCGTCATCATCGTATGCGCCCCAGCCAGCACGTTGATGGGCCCACTTGCATCGTGTGGGGAGATCGGCACGTAGTAAGCCTCTGCCTGCGTCGCAATCTTCTTCAACTCTGAGATACCACCCGCCCACGTCACATCTGGCATGATGTAATCAGCGAGCTCATTTTCAAGGATTGGCACGAACTCATACCGGGTATGGAGCCGCTCACCGACACAGATTGGCACGCTGACGTTCTGTCTGACCTGTTTCAATGCGTTGTAGCTTTCGACGGGGACCGGCTCTTCAAACCAACCGATGTTGTAAGGCTCCAATCGTTTGGCGAGCCGAATCGCTGTCGCCACATCGAACCGTCCGTGGCAGTCGATGAGAATCTGAATGTTAGGTCCGACCGCCTCTCGAATTGCAGCGATCACATTCGCGCCATGTTCTTCTCCTGCGGCGTCCATCTGCCCACTCAAATAGCCGTTGGCTTCTTCCGGATGGTGAGGAAACGGGTCGGTCTTCAAGGCGGTATGACCAGTTTCTGCAATCGCTTTGCAATGTGCTGCTGCAGTCTCCGGCTCTCTCCCACCTCCTGGGTGTGTGTAAAGCGATATTGAGTCCCGAACGGGTCCTCCGCCAACCAGTTCATAGATTGGTAACCCCAACTGCTTACCGCGAATATCCCACAACGCGATGTCAATGGCACTGACGACGTTTGATGTGGCACCGCGTGTTCCCATGTATGTGAACGCTCGGAAAACCTTATTCCATATCTTCTCGATGTGCGTTGCGTTGTCGCCTTCAATCAAATTACTAGTTTGTGCAAGCATAGCACAGACCGCTCTATTTGCTATTGAGGATGTGCCGGTAATTTCCCCCCAGCCCGTGATCCCTTCGTCTGTTGAGACCTCAACGAAGACATACTCTCGTTCTCTGCCGTGGGTTTCACCGGCGGTATCTAGGTAAGGTGACTGTGATCTAACAAGCCATGGTGTAACACCTGTTATCTTCATTGTTTAGCCCCTTTTTTGTGGATTCGTGTTATTTTTCTTCTTCAGCACGGCTTTTAAACTCAGCAGCACCGGCAGCGATCCACGCGCCAACACTCGTGAATAGGAAGCGAACGCCTGCCGCAGCGTACTTCGCAACATTGTCGTTGTTGGCGAGCGTACCGGCGACACGCCCTGCCGCTTGGATGCGAGCTAATGTGTCATCGATTGTGCGCTTTACGTCAGGGTGCTGAAGATTACCGATGTGCCCCATCGAGGTTGCCAGATCCGATGGTGCAACAAAAAACACATCAATATGGTCTACCGTCAAGATCTCGTCGAGGTTTCTGACAGCGACGATGTCTTCAATCAGGATGATGAGCAGCGTCTCATCGTTGGCAATTTGAAGATAATCGGGAACACCAAATCCTTGACGGCTGGTATACATGCCCCGGTAACCGATAGGTGCGAACTTGCCGCCATCGACTAGGTTCTGTGCCTCTTCCTTCGTGTTGACGTGCGGGACGACAATGCCCTGAGCACCTCGATCGAGGGTGCGATAGATCAACCCCTGATCATTCCGGTTGATCCGCACCACAGAGGTCATCCCCCAGATGTCGCAGGCACGGGTGAGGTTACCGAGTTCAGCAGCATCCACGGGCCCGTGTTCGCCCTCCAGCCAAACGCCGTCGAAGCCGGCGGGACCAAAGGCATCGATATCGTCCGGGTGTGTCATGCCGCCAGCCACATAGACGGTGCCGCCTTCAGCCAATTTATGCTTAATTCGATTCGGTCTGAGTTTCATATTTGGTTCTCCTTGTTGTTATCAGTTGATACGGTACTTGTAGAATGAATATCTGAATCAGGATTAACAGGACTATTGTTTGAATCGCAGATTAGTAGATTCAAGGGAAGATCTCAATTACTCCCTTGAATCTACTAATCGGGGTGTTATGGTGACGCACTGCACCATAACGGTGGATTTATAAATTTATTTGTCGTCATCTAGCATCTGTATAACCTTTCCCCGTGGTGATTTTTTGTGCAAGATTCTTGATCTCAGGGTTCGGGTCATAAAGTGCAAGTTCAAAAATCGCCGGGTGTCGGATCACATCCAGCGTTGGAAGCAGGGCAGCTGTTTCAAGGCGCACACATGCTTCACGGTCTTTCAACCCCCGTTCAAACCAGCGGGGCGCGTCTTTGACAGAGTGTTTGGCGAGCGCCGCAATCGCTGCCGCCCGAATCCGTTTGTTTTGAGATTCGGCGAATGGTCGGAGGACCTCTGGGTCTCCATCGTCGCAATAGACTATCGTTTGTAAGGCGGCGATGCGGACCTCCAATGACTCATCCGAGAGAAAGAGTATGCACCAGTCATAGAGGTCTTCGTTGCCAAACCGTGCCAGCAGTTTAAGACCGCGGATGCGTCTTTGCGGTTTTGCGGCGGCGAGTTTTTCAAGCGCATTTTCCTCACGGGGGTCTGCCTGCTCCGAAGGGGGTTCTGTTTCAAATTCAACCGGTTCAGGAAAACGGTCGAAGCGCAAGTCTTCGGGCGTGATTCCGACTCCTTGAAAAAGATCGGGCAGCCATTGATGTAGCTTCTGCGAAAGTTCTTCTGGACGGAGGCTACCGCCGGTGTCAGAAGTTGGTGCGGTTTTCCACCCAGCGCGACAGCCGATCTATTCCAGGGTGACGCGGACTAATGCCCTCGTGGGATTTGCGCTGGAGTGTCTGGTTTACCCACTGAGCAATTAGTTCGGGCAAATTCAGTATCACCCTCGGCGGGACACGCCCCCGGATGGCAAGAAATCCCCTGCTGCGCATAACAAGATTTTTTCCAAGGCGGTTATACAATTCTTGTACCTCAATTTCACAGGTGAAGACAAACGGCGGGCTAGCGGTTTTACGCGCTTTTTGCTTAGCGCGACGTTGGGCACGGTGCTTACTTGTGGTGAACCAGACTACACCCTTCCTCGGCAGAAAGCCCATCTCGGCAATTCTA
>JAKZSX010000148.1:0-12588 GCA_047517405.1 Candidatus Poribacteria bacterium
AAAAGAGCGGCTAAAGGGAAGAAACATCTCCACTATCCCCTTAGCCGCTCCCTCAAACCACTATGCTATTGATTGCCCTGTGGCCTATCCGGTCTATTACCGCGCCGTCCCTCTCCGCCGCCGACTCGTCCTCGACGACCACCAAATCCGCCGAATCCGCCATCACTGTTGACGATGCCAGCGATGGTCAACTGCGCTTCTTGACGCACAGTTAGCAGTTCAACGAGCTCCTTCTCCAACGCTTTGGCTGTCGTATTCTGTGCAGCCTGCTGCGCTTTGAAAGTTTTGAGTGCGGCTTTGATTTGTGCGTTATCTTCGCCATCAACCGATGTGCGCAGCGCTTGTGCGAATGGGCGCAACTCTTGGCGTTGTTGCAGTCGGTGCTGTGCGATGGCTTTGATTTTCGGCACGAGAATAGAGGTTTCTTCATCAGAAAGGTTCAAATTCTTGATAGCGCGTTCGGTTTGTCGTTCTGCCATCTGTGCGGGATCAAACTGCCCCCTGCCACCCTCACTTCGTTGCCCGCGCTCCCCTTGTTGCAGCCCAGAACGATCGGGGCGCGTATCCTCTTGCGCTGAGATGAAGTATGCACTTGTCAGTATGAAACCGATGACAGATATAGCTATGAGTGGACGATTCAATTTTGGGTTCGATAGGTTGGGTTTCCGCAAAGTTGAAAACATGATGCTTCCCTCCATAAGAAAAGTAGAATGGGTTTACTGTTGGTTTATGCTAAACGATTTTCGTGATGATTAGGCAAACGATAGGATAAAAAGTTCGACTTTTTTTTCAAAGTCACCCGAATCCAATACAGTGCAGTCATCTCTGAGACGCTTGTTGTTCAAATCGCACAACCGAAGGGACAATGGAGGGCATAGACCGAAAAGTCACCGAAAAGGTTATCGCTTACTCTATCGACAAAATCTTGGACCGGATTCGTTGAAGTCGGGAAGTGCTATGTAGCGGAACGAGTTGGAGTAAACGTATTGATTAATTGTATCGTTGTGATATAATAACCGCCGTATGCGGTGCCTTGTAAAAATTGCGGCACGGCAGACCGTGTCTACTACTGACATATCCAAGCCGTCTACAGATTTGTCAATCCACTGCGAGCGGTGATTGATTCCCCCCGGTCTGCAACGTTCCCTATAAGTGGCAACTTGGGTGAAAATATCAATCCATGTCTCAAGCAACCGAGCGCGAAACCCTCCATAAAAAACATAAGTGGAAGCTAACAGGAGTAGGAATTGGTTTGGCGATCGGGCTCGGATACCTGATCTTAAGGGGCAGTCGCTATAGCCAGTTAATGGGGTATTTCGCCTATATGAGCGTCGCTTGTGCGCTGATACCGTTGCCCACTCCGCCGTATGTGATTGCGCTGGGTAAGGTTTTTCATCCGGGGATTGTCGCGTTCGTAGGAGTAGTTGCGAATTGCTTGGCAGCACTTGCCGAATATCATATCATCGCTTGGCTCTTTTCAAAGACAGCCGCCCAAGGTTCGCTTGCCCTGTTTTTACAGGGTTCACGCCAATCCCATTTGAACCGTTTCGGCTAGCAGCCATTCTCATCCGATACAACGTGCCAAAATATCTGCTAGCTGTCTTCGTTGGACGATTTATACGTTACTATTTCACCGCGCTAATCGGACACCTCTATCCTATTCCGAATTGGTATTTAATTATCGTGGTCATCGCCCTGCTTATGATTCCTGCAATTGGTATATTTGTCAAAAGGCGCACCGCGTCTCGTCCCTTCAACCTTACAAAGATTTCATAATGGCTTCTAAGCATCCTTGGACACGGTTCATTTTTATATTAGTCGACGGTTCACCCTATCAGGTCTTTAACGATTTAGTCGAGGATGGCACCCTCTCAAACATCAAGAAATATGTGATAGATCGCGGCGCGTTCAAAAAAGCCGTTACTGCGTTTCCATCGACAACGGGTCCCGCCTTCATTCCATTTTTTATGGGACGGCTTCCAGGTCCTGCCAATATCCCCGGTATCCGTTGGCTATCTAAAAAGCAGTTCCAAAACCCGCACCGATTTCGCAGTCCAGGGATATGCAGTTACATGGGAATAGAGGGGCTTTCTTTCATAGCAGACCTACCGGACAGTCCAACCCTGTTCGATTTCTTTTCACCCGTGAATAATATCTATAATCTATTGACGCGCGGATGCCCCCCATCGGGTGACCTAACCCGTTGGGTTAAACCGTTAGCATATACCTATGCCCACTTCTCTGAGCGGTGGCGGTTTGTGAACGCCATCGCTTCCCGAAAGTTGTTGCAGGCTGTTAAAGGGAATGCTGAATTTGTGACGTGTCTCTTCCCCGCAGTGGACACATTTTCACATCTGTCGCATACGCGATCACCCCATGTCATGGACACCTACCGAGAGGTGGACAGAACCGTTGGTGAGGTCTGCCGGATCTTGCAAGCGTCAAAAGAATTTGACAACACCCTGATTATGATAACAAGCGATCACGGGATGAGCAACACACACACGCATATTGACCTACCACGCCACTTGGATAATCTGGGTTGGCGTTGTCTCCACTATCCACTGCTCTGGAGACAGCGGACTGAATCTGCCAGCATGGTTTCGGGGAACGGGATGTCGCATCTCTATTTTAAGGACAGGCAAAACGGTAACGGAAGGGAGTCTATCTCAAAACCGCAGAACGGTTGGGGTGAACGCCTCTCTTTTGAACGACTCAACCAGCTGGGGGTCATCCAGCCACTGTTGGAAATTGAAGGGTTAGCTTTCGTTGCCGGTCAAAGTGATGATGGAGCTATCATCGTCCAGAATAGGACTGGGGTTGGAAAAATCATTCGTGAAGACGAAACTTTTTCGTATCAGTTTCAGGGGACAGATCCGTTGGGATACGGGATCTCCTATCAGAACTTGTCTTCCCGCGATGCACTCATTCAAACCTACGATTCGGAGTACCCGGATGGACTCGTTCAACTTTGGCAAATTTTTCAAGGGGATCGAACGGGTGATCTGGTGCTTAGTGCTCACCCCGGATACGACTTACGCGCCCGCTATGAATATCCTGAACATCGCGCGACTCACGGCGCGCTCAATGCGGAACAGATGTTCGTGCCGCTCGCAATCAATCTCCCCATTGAAACAGAGTTTATCCGCACTGTTGACCTGTTCCCAACGGTTCTAAGCGAATTCGGGCGCACCATTGAACCGAGTCAAATTGATGGACAAATTGTAACCTAAGCGAGCCTCATCAGCGGATTAGATCAATTCTTCGTTGTATGCGAACAACGCCGGTGTGCCGCCGGTATGCAGGAAAATTACCGTCTCATCGGCGGAGATCCGACCCTTTTGGATATGGTCAATCAAGCCGGAGAGCGCCTTACTCGTGTAGGAAGGGTCAAGGAAGATTCCCTCCGTTCGCGCCATCAGTTTCAAGGCATCGACGCATTCGGGCGTGAGGACCCCGTAATCTTCTCCCACGTAATCGTCGGTATTACGCACATCGTCATCGTTGATAACGAGGTCAAGCCCCAAAATCCCGGCTGCATCGTTTGCAGCATTTCGGATACGTTCCACCCGATCTGGCCAACCAATTGGCGCGATTCCAAAGGGTTTCATCTCCATACCCAGCACCTTTGTTCCAAGAATCAACCCGCCCTGCGTTCCACCCGCGGAAGCTGCATAAATCCAGTCGGCATCAATCCCCATCGCCTCCTGTTGTTCGTGGATTTCGGCGATGCACCACGCAAAAGCAACCGCAGCGAGCGCTGTAGATCTGGGAGCCGCAAGGACATAAGGCTTCAACCCCTTCTCTTTCAATTCCTCGGCGAGGGCATATTTAATTGCGTCGAGTTCGGATCCCATAGACGCATCGACAAATTCGACATCCGCACCAGACAACTCGTCCAGCAATACATTCCCCTGCCTTACACTTTTGTTGTCACGAGCGAGCCGAAGGTAGCACTTCAACCCCAGCTTTGCGGAAGCGGCGGCGGCTTGCCGGCAATGGTTCGATTGCGAGGCAGCACCTTGAATGATTGTGTCTGCACCCTGATTTACCCCATCACCGATGGTGAAGGTCAATTGGCGAACCTTGTTTCCACCGAACGCAAGCCCTGAACAGTCCTCACGTTTGATGAAGATGCGGGGACCACCCAATTCCTCTGATAGGCGTGGGCACTCCTCTAAAGGTGTTGGGAAATGTCCGATATCAACCTGCGGCAGCTGTGCTATCTTTTCACAAAGTTGCCCTCTGGTAACTACAGCATTTGATGCGCTCATGCACTCTCCTTCTCAGTCAGCAGTTCTTTCAATAAATCGGTCAACTCCTCGTTCCCTGACGTTAGTTCAAATACACGTTTTATTTTATCTTCGCGACTGGTCTCAGACACCTCACCGCCCGGCTCCCAGATAACTTCCAGTTGCCTAGGGTTGAGGCGATCATAGTTGACTTTGACAATGGTGAGAGGGTAGTTATCCGGCACCAATATAATCCAGTCAACTATCTCGCCCCGATCCGAATATTGACGGTCTGTTGTGAGCCGTCGATCCTGATAGGGGACATCCTGTTTAATCCACTGTTTACGCTCGAACGGATCCGTCTCATAACGCCCCACTTCCAGCCAACTGCGCCCTGCCCCGTTGGGTTTGGTAGTAACATTAATCTGTGACACGGTTGAACCCCCTTCCTATTTAGTCCCTTTTGATTTGAACCGAAGCACTCTGTTGGTGGCTATCGGTAATCGCTTGGCAGATCCGCATCACCGCACAAGCATCAGCAAGGCTCGCCTGAGGTTGCCTGCCAGAGAGGAGTAACCGGGCAAAATGCTCTAGCTCTTCAAGGTAGCCGGGACGTCCGTAACCACGATAGTGAGTGCCTTGATTCCATTCCAGTGTCGGGAAATCCCGATAGCCACCAACGCCCTGCCACACATCGGGCTTGAGATACTGAACCTGCTGCATGTTATGCACCTGGATTACATGTCCACCGTCGCCAGCGACCATCACCGATGTCTCCAGTGTTGGTGCCCCTGCAATCATATTCAATGTCCCGACCGCTCCGTTATCGAACTGTAGAGAGACTGCAAACGCCATTCTGCCGTCCGCGCCGAAATGTTCAAAAGCACGGAGCTTTGTCACGTCACCCACCAGATACCGCATACAATCCACAATATGAACCCCTTGATCCAGTAGATACGCCCATTCCAGCGTTTCATGGGCACCCCTCGGACTCGGTGCCAGATAGCGTCCTTCAAACAGAAGGGGCTCTCCAAATTCTGCTCGCCTAATAATCCGTTTTGCCATTCGGTGTGCGGGTGCATGGCGCCACATCGTCGCGACCATGCCAAATTTTCCCGTTCTCGCCGAAGTTTCGGCGAGCCGCGCAGCGTCTTCCACATTGATCGCGGGCGGCTTTTCAATGAAAACGTGCTTTCCTAGTTCCATACAAGCAATCGCCAAATCCGTGTGCATGGTTTTGGGGTGTCCAACAATCGCAACAGCATCTATTTCTTCAGTCGCAATCATCCCCCGGTAATCTGTATACCATCGTTTGGCACCAAAACGTTTGGCGTTGCTCTCCGCTTTTACGGCTGAGATATCGCACGTCGCGACGAAATCAATTTCAGGGATCAACGGAATACACGGTTGCAAGTTCCGGGTCGCATGCGCGCCACAACCGATAAAACCCAATTTAATTTGTGCCATGACAATCCTACCTATATCTTCAAGCTGCTGCCCTCTCATCTTTCTTGGAGAGGTCTTATCCCACAGTATATCCCAACGCTGTTTTCGCCCCATGGTTTACGGCGGATTTGGCAGCCGCTTCGATGAAGGCAACAATTTCCACACTTTCGGAGATGTCAATCGGCGGCTTTCCGGTCTCGAACATCTGGACAATCTGCTTAAGGAGCTCACGGTAGATATAGCTCGCATTTATCGAGGTTCGCACGATAGATTTTTCGCCATATGCGGTGAAACCGTAGCCTGGTGTTCCTTTCCGGATGCCGCGCATTATTCCGATTCGTCCATCTTTCCAACAGCCGGTCACAACGTTCGCGTCATCGTTAGAAACAGACCAAACCGCTTCACAGCCGGGCCCCATCAGCGCGTATAGGGTTTCCACGCCGTGGAGTCCGTAATGAAACAGCCCCGGATTGCGTGGGTGGAGTGGTGCGGGTGAACTGACCTCCGCACCGAGAATCTTTCCAGTCTCGTCCTCCTTACCCTTAATCTCGACAACCTCTAAACCGTAGCGCAACGATGAAGAGGTGAAGATTGGAACATTTTTTGATTCGGCGAGCGCTGCTAACGCCTTTGCCTGCGCTAAGTCACAGGTAAAGGGCTTATCCACAAATGCGGGTAATCCTGCTTCCAGAAACGGCACCACCCGTTTATAGTGGACACCACCTTCGACCGACTCGATGAGCACAGCGTCAATCTGTCCAATCATCTCCTCCGGTGTGTCCACCAACGGCACACCGTACTCTTCCATCTGCTTTGTATAGCCGGGTATGCGTTCAGGCGACAACAGCGATTCCCCCGGACAACCAACGACAATTTTGGCTCCTTCAACCCACTGCTCCTCGTCTATATCAATGTGGTTAAGCCGTCGTGTAAATTCGACCACATGGGACGTATCAAAATCAACAATTCCGAGCCGAATCATCTATCCCTCCAAGCCGTGCTATTAATCGTTCGGCAACTGATATTAATTCCCTTAGAAATTTTTGCGGACAATTACGATACAGAATTTTCGCTGATTTTTCAGCGTTTTGTCAAGGTATTTTTTTGTATACACAAGAAACTATTACTATGATACAATGTCCAAAATCGGTTAGGGGTCTCAAATCATTGGCGTTGAGGCGTGTTACTTTTATTTTTTTATTTTATCAGATGAATCGCCCTCCTAACCGCGAGACTTTCCAATTCACTATGAAATCAATATTGACGAAACAGGTCATACGCTGGCGTAATTCCTATCCCTCCCCTGTTGAGGACTCCCTCGTAATCGAGGAGCCGCTCGAAATTCGGGTCGGTGGACAGAGCCTGATAGTTGTGATGCGAACACCGGGGCATGACTTTGATCTCGCTGCGGGATTTCTTTACACGGAGGGGCTGATAAAATCGTCCGATGATATCGGGGCAATCGCCTACTGTGAGGATGAGGATATTGACGAAACGAATCTGCAAAATATCATAAACGTTCACCTTACGAATGGAAAGGTGCTCGAAGAACAGGGGGGGTGGCAACGGAACTTCCATGCGAATGCCAGCTGTGGGTTGTGCGGCAAAATGACCATCGAATCGGTTAAACAGGAGATTCCACCGATAACATCGAAAGTTCAGATAGATTCGGATATTCTTTATACCCTCAATGATCAGCTCCGATCGGCGCAATCGGTCTTTGAGGCAACCGGTGGGCTGCACGCTGCTGGATTATTTGATGAGTGGGGCGAACTGCAAATTATACGCGAGGATATCGGGCGACACAATGCAGTAGATAAGGTGATTGGACAGGCACTGTTGGTTGAGCAACTTCCTTTGGATCAACACATTTTGATGGTGAGTGGGCGCGCTAGTTTTGAGATTATTCAGAAAGCGTTATTCGCCCGTATACCAGTGATTGCAGCGGTTTCTGCGGCATCAAGTCTCGCCGTTGAATTGGCGCAGGAGGGTGAAATTACGTTGATTGGGTTTATGCGCGGAAAAGGCATGACTGTCTATAGTCATCCCGGTCGTATTCGGTGAACCCCCGCAGAATGGCAACAACGTTATAATCAGGTCTGGAGCACGCAGAAATAAACTCAAGGTGAGTTTATTTACAAATTCGGCTACGCTCAACGCAGGTGGTAAAGGAGGATTATTCTAAGAATGGAAATGATTTTAGGCGCAGCGCAATCACTGGTGAATTTTCTGTTTTTGGTCGTTATACTGGGTACAGCAGGACTATCGTGGTGGCTATCCACCAAATACCGTGAACGGTATGCGGAATTTCCGTGGAATAAGGCGGGAATTATTCTCGCAATTGAAGTCTTGGCTTGGATTGCGTTCAACATCTTTTGGAGTTGGGTTACACATAATTGGTGGATTGCTATCGTTCTCGTTGTTATCATTGTTCTTGTGCTAAAAAAGCGGAGACGCGAATAAAAAAGAAATGGAGTAAATCTCATGGGTAGAGTTAATCGTGCTATTGAACTCCTTGAGGGGCGACATACCCTCATTTACGGCGGCAGCGGAGATCTTTCATTCGAGGGCGGCGTTAGTGCCTGTCATACGGATAACGATTTCCTCCTGCTTGAACAAGAGCATGTCGCGATGAACATACCGGGCGTGCGAGAATTCATGAGGGGACTGGCAGCCGCAGGACCCACGAAGAGTGGGCATCCAACGCCGACTGTATTGGTGACGCTGCCCATGCAAGGCACCGACGAGCACGTAGTGCGGGCAAACGCATGGATGGTGACACACTACCTTGATTGCGGTGTTCACGGTTTCGTGCTCTGTCACGCCGAGACTCCAGGCGCGGTGAAGGCGCTTATCGAATCCATGCGGTTTCCCTTCCATAACATCGGCGTAGGGGAGGGGCTGGATCAGGGACGGCGAGGCAGTGGTGGCGGTGCGGGCCATATCTGGGGGATGGATCACTCGGAATACCTGCGGAAAGCGGATGTCTGGCCCCTGAACCCGGAGGGTGAATTAATCGTGGGGTTGAAAATCGAGAATCGCCGTGCCCTTGAAAATTCCGAAGCGACTTGTAAAGTGCCGGGGCTCACTTATGTCGAATGGGGTCCTGGCGATATGGGGTACTCGTTCGGTGACCCGGACGCGCATGATCCTCCCTACAGTCCCGAAATGGCTGCCGCCCGTGCACGAGTAAATGCCGCCCGTCAAGCGGCAGGTATCGACTTCTGTGATGGGATTAACGTTGACAACTACAAAGAGCAGATCGACAACGACATCTTGATCAGCGGAGGCGGACCCGAAGTCGCAGCGCTATGTCGGGAGTACACCCAGCGAACCATGCCGGCGTAGTGTCCTTTCGCGAACCGTCGCTGGCTGGACCCGACGAGGAAGGAATTTAATCTGAGGTTATGGCAACCAAAATACTTGTAGCGAATTTGGACGATACGTCCGCTGAACGGATCCGTGCTATTTCGGACGAGGTCGAACTCATGATAGCCGGTTCTGAGGAGAAATTTGAGGAGAAACTCCCCGAAGCAGAGGTTGTAATCGGCGAGCTGCAGCCGAGGCTGTTCACAAAAGCCAAGCGGGCCCGCTGGGTGGCATACCACTCGGCGGGGATCGACCACCTGATGAGTCCGGAGATTCAGCAGAGTGATGTTATTATCACAACCGCAAAGGGCTTTGTGGGAGTACACTTGGCAGAGCACGCATTCGCACTCATCTTGGGTCTCACGCGGGATGTCGCAGTCGTAACACGTAACGGTAGCTGGTCCAACAACCGTCTGATGGGACGGGAACTGATCGACAGCACCATGGGGATCATTGGACTGGGCGGCTCCGGGCGCGAGACGGCAAAACGTGCCCACGCTTTCGGTATGCGGGTGTTAGCAGTCGATCCGACACCGGCTACAGTTCCCGACTATGTGGAAGCGTGCTGGGGGATGGATCGCTTCCACGATTTGCTTGAGGCTTCCGACGTCGTTGTTATCTGTGCGCCGCTCACACCAGAAACGGAAGATATGTTCAACCGGGAGGCGTTTCGCCACATGCAGCCCCACGCCTTACTGATTAATGTCAGCCGTGGCAGGATTGTCAACGAAGAAGCACTAGTGGAGGCGTTGGAACAGGGTCTCATCGGAGGTGCCGGTCTGGATACAGTGCCGGTGGAGCCGCTGCCGGATGATCACCCCTTATGGCAGATGGAGAATGTGGTCATCACTCCCCACATTGCCGGCAACTCGCCGATGCGGGCTCCTCGATGGATGGACACATTCTGCGAGAATCTGAAACGATTCATGATGGGGGATGACAATCTACTCAGCCGTTTCGACCAGACCAGAGGATATTGATACAACGAATCGGTGGCTTACGCCACAACGTCCATTCATCTATTGGGTTACGCGAGTGCCAACAGGCAGTTATCGTCTAGGGGCTCGATCGGCGTGAAGTCACGGTGGGCAATCCACGCCGGGCGTTTGAACTGACGGATGTGGTTATCCACATGACACAAACTCAGATATGCAATCACCCGATCCCACGGACTGATATTGGGCGCGGAGGCGTGTACCATGTTTGAGTGGAACATTAGCACGGTGCCCGGCACCCCCTTGGGCGCGATGATGCCACCTTCGTTTGCTAGATGGCGGATCCTTTCCTTGTCGAGTGTCCACAGCGGATAGGATGTCGTCAATGTGTCATGACCTGCGTCTATTACGCCCTGCTTGTGGCTGCGCGGAATGAGGTAAAGGGGACCATTAAATTCAGTGACCTCATCAAGGAACACCGCAATGTTCATCGCCCGTGGTTGTGGCATCTGGTCGTCGCGAGACCATGTGCCGTAATCCTGATGCCACTGCCAGACATCGCCGTTGAAAGCGGCTTTCCCGTTAATTTTATATTGGTGCATATACACCGGTCCACCAAGGAGTTGCATGACCGGCTCAATTAAGCGAGGGTGACATCCCAAGCGGTTAAACGCCTCGTTGTAGGTATGTGCGGCAAAAGCAGTGCGAACCGATTCTCCATCCTTTTCGCGCCAGACCTCCTCGCGCCGCATGGCGAAAATCTTCGGCAATTCGCCGTTGAGGACATCAATTTCTGTTTGGCTGAACCGGTTTTTCAGGAGCACCCAACCCTCCGTATCGAAGTGGCTCAACTGGTCCTTCGTTAATTTCATGGTGCCTTATCCTCTAAATTACTTGAATTGAAACGAGTAAAGCTTGGCGTTCTTGAAGTAGAAACGTAGCTTTATCGGCTTGCCCGCCAGCGCGCTCACGTCGGAATTCCCGTTCCACGAGACAGGTTGGGCGGTGCTAGACTTCGTGATTGGGTCCGCATCGTTGAAGCTAAATCCGGGCAACTTTTTATGGTTTGCCCTTAAAATTTCTACCTTTACCTCGCCGGGACTTGGTCCTGCGGCAATCGGTGCCATGCTCGTGTTCAGATATAGGCGCGACCCGGTGAATCCAAATGGACGGGTCGTCATCTGACCGAAGGATTCAGGTTCATTGAAGATTTGCCGCTCGCCATAGATGTGTTGTAGCTCATCCTCAGACCTATCCTTGACAACCCAGCCCTTCCCACTATCGAGAGAGACGAACCCGTCCAGACGTGAGACCGCCAACCCAATCCCCTCCGCAGACTTATTGCCCAACTCTAGAGCAATTTCCGGTGATCTGCTGTTCGTGCCGATGTAGTAGGTGAAGATGTGGTCCCCGTGAACAATCATGTCTTGAGCGTAGACGCTGCTTGAGTCGAAGTCCGCTCGCGCGCCGCCACGGGGGATGAAAGGTTCCCGGTAGTTCCGCTGAAAGCGAAATCCATCCCGACTGAAGACCACCTCCGGATGATGTGTCACGTTGGTGGTGCGGAAGATCCACAGCAGCCCAACGTAGATACCCTCGTAGGCGACGACCGGTAGACTGTAAAACTCGGTGTCGGGAAAGTCGTATTCGTCTGGCACAAGGATAATCTCTGGCTCACTCCAGTGAATCATGTCTGGGCTCTCTGCCCTGCCAACAAGCCGTTTGCCGTAGGGTCCCCGCCAGTGGTGGCTCGCTTCCATGGTGACGTAGTAGGTCTCGCGTATCGGGTCCCATCCTTGAAAACGCCCTGCCCAACGCCCCAACTGCTGTCCGGTATCAATGACAGGGTTGCCTTCGTAGGGAGTCCAGTTGAGCGCGTCCGGGGAATAGAAGAGATCGTATTGCATCCCGCGTGTCTGCGTGTCGCCGATCATCTGCAACGCCTTGTATCGTTTGGCGGGATCTTTCTCGTGCAAGTCTTGGAAGGCCGGCACTGTGGGTAGACCCTCCCTTTCGGGGAGGATGTTATTGTCCGTTGAACCGTCGAATTGGACGAGTCCCAGCGATGGTCGATCCCAGTGGATTCCATCCTCAGAGGTCGCCAAGCACATCACACTCCCTTGAGTGTCTAAGACAAGCCCCGCGGCTCCACCCGGAACCGGCTTCCCGTTTTCCAAATGTACAGTGATAGTTGAGCTAGCATACCACATCTTGAAGATCTGGTCGGTTGGGTCAAAAATCACCTTGATGGGCCGCATGAAGTTGCCTTCCCACGGACGTTCCGGCCGGATGACAGGGTTGTCGTCCACCTTTACTGCGGGGTTCAGTCCTTGTTTTGCATTGACTAAGCTCTCAATCAGGTAATCATCGAAGAAGAGCTGCTTGGTCGATCCAATATTGAGCATCGGCATTATTATTCTCCTTTACCGATTTCGGCAAGTAGATGTTTATACGGGATTCACGCGGTTGAATCGCTTATGATGACTTCATCTTCATGAAGAGCCGCTGTTGTTCAACCAGTCCACTAGTCAATCGCGACTCTCGGTTTTCAAAAGCCCATTGTAACATCTCATCCACAACCGCTTGATTTTTCGCATAGTCATAGG
>JAKZSX010000149.1:0-8322 GCA_047517405.1 Candidatus Poribacteria bacterium
ACCTCGTTCTCTACGTCGAAATTCTCTAGGTCTTCGGTCAGTGCCACATGGATGCCTTGGGGTTCGTGTCGGAAATTGTAGATTGCCGCCACGCGACCGTCGGGCAGCGGGATGGGGGTGCAGACCTGACCGCGCAGATTCGTCGGTCGGGGTTCGGACCAGGTGCGTCCACCGTCTTCGGAGATCACCCAGTGATTCGTCAGATCTTCAGAGGTCCCGTACTGGTGCGTCCAGATTAGGGTATAAATGCGTCCATCCGGCAACAGAGCGCACATCTGATCCCACCAGAGCAACGCTCCCGTGAGGTCATCTGCGACGACGGTGAACTCTCCCCACGTCTGTCCCTGATCCGTGGAGAATACAGCCGCTGCTTTCTGATCGGGGGGACCTTCATATCCTTCCGGCTTCCACGTTTCGAGGGGGTACATCCACCGATCCGATCCCAGTTGTAGGAGGCTGCCCGCTCCGTTCCATGTGTACTTTTCGGGCGGCAGATCTACCGGTACCGGCTGCGGCTCTGACCACGTTTTACCCTGATCCCCTGACCAGAACAGCAGCATCTCCGGACGCTGCAAGGCTTCCGATTCCGTGTCAAAGAGCGTGTCGCCTTCGTTCTCAAAGCGGGTTGCGTTCATCACCAGACGCCCATCGGGCACCTCGCTAATCATTGGACCCCGGTAGGACCATCCGTCCGTGGGTGTGCCTCCGGGATGGATACTCCCTTCGTCCACCCATGTTATGCCTCCATCTGTTGAACGGAGTATCTCGATGTAATTGTCCGGTGTGCCTAACCCCTGCCCGACATGCTGGCAGGCGATGAGGCTGCCGTCTGCAAGAGGGGTAATCACGGGCATATACGCTCCCCGTTCGCTCTGGTGGGAAATGATGCCGTTGTCAATAATTTTTAACATCTTTTGTTTCCTTATTCTGGATCACAGATTAAGCGGAGGACGTGGATAGCGCGGATTTTTTGAATCTATGACAATTCGCGATACAGATGTATGGTATTGGTGTTCCGCTAGTCAAGATCTCGAATTGCCGACTCTATTAGGGTTTTGAGACGCTCATTACCTGCCTGCTCTGCGAGTTTCAATGCTGTTTGGAAATCGTGCTTTGCCGCTTGGGGGCCAATCCAGATATACTTCGCTATTCCTCGCTCGTAGTACGCGTCGGCAAAATCGGGTTTGAACCGAATAGCGGTGTCGAAGTCCTTAATGCCAGCGGCGTACTGTCCTAAGTTAACTTTCGCAATGCCCTGCTCGTAGCAGGCAGCGGCATATTGTCCTAAGCTATCCTTCATATTGCCCCGATTAAGGTAGTCTTGGGCTAAATCGGGTTTAATTTGAATAGCAGTGTCATAATCTGTGATGGCAGCGATGCGTTGCCCCAGTTTGTCTTTTGCTGCACCCCGACGGAAATAAGCTTCGACATAATTAGGATTGATTCGTATAGCGGTGTCGTAGTCGGTGATGGCGGCAAAGTATTGCCCTAGCTTATTCTTCGCTATCCCCCGATTAAGGTAAGCTTCGGGGTAATCGGATTTAAGTCGAATAGTAGTATCATAATCGTTGATGGCTGCGGAGTATTGTTCTAAGTAATACTTCGCATTTCCTCGGTTGAGGTAAGCTTCGGGGTAATCGGGTTTGAGTTGTATAGCGACGTCATAATCTGCAATAGCAGCGGTGTGTTGCTCCAGTTTGTCTTTTGCTGCACCCCGACGGAAATAAGCTTCGGGGTAATCGGGTTTGAGTTGTATAGCGACATCATAATCTGTGATAGCAGCGGAATATTGTTTCAGCTTGTTCTTTGCCATACCCCGGTTGAGGTAAGCTTCAGGGTAATCGGATTTAAGTCGAATAGTAGTATCATAATCGTTGATGGCTGCGGAGTATTGTTCTAAGTAATACTTCGCATTTCCTCGGTTGAGGTAAGCTTCGGGGTAATCGGATTTAAGTCGAATAGTAGTATCATAATCGTTGATGGCAGACGAATATAAACCTAGTTCGTACTTGATATTTCCCCGATTGAGATAGTCTTGGGCTAAATTGGGTTTTAGTTGTATAGCGGTATCATAATCTTTGATAGCGGCATTATGTTGTCCTAAGTTATCTTTGGCAACTCCCCGGTTATAGTATGCGTCTGCATAATTGGGCTTGAGCCGAATAGCGGTGTCAAAGTCGGTGATAGCGTCAAAGTATTGCTCTAGCTTGTTCCTCGCTATGCCTCGATTGAGGTATGCCTCAGCATCATCAGGATTAAGCCAGATAGCCTTGTCATAGTCAGCGAGAGCACCTTTATTATTATCTGATTCACTAGGCGGAAATTGTTTTTTTCTTAACGACGGTTTCGTGGGACCTAATTGAGCGAGCAGCTCCTTGAGATAGTTTGAAGGGATGACGAAATTGAGATTCTGACCCCCGTGGAAGGTCGCGAATGAAACACCTATCACTTTACCGTTATCATTGAGGACCGGACCGCCACTGCTCCCCGGAGAAATCGGTGCCGTCATCTGAAGCCGTTTTGCGCCAACACTCCCTCGGACCCCGCTGATAATGCCATCTGAAAATGTACCTTCCAAGAATCCTTTTGGATTGCCTGCGACATAAACCGTATCGCCAATCTCAACCGTGTCGCTGTCGCCGAGGGGAAGTGGCTGGACACCTGAACTCGACACCTGCAAAATCGCCAGATCGTGGTTTTCATCCAACGCCGTAACGCCTTCGATGGTGTACTCCGTTTCTTGACCCACGAGTTTTGCAGTGCCTCGTGTCGCACCTTCAATCACATGGAAGTTGGTTGCGATGAGATTGGTGTCTACGAAGAATCCACTCCCGAACCCAAGGGGTTTGCCGCTAGCATCTTCCATTACCAAGAGCACCGTCGCAGCTAACGCTTTTTTAGCAATCTGCTGGGGCGTTTGTGCATTTGCCGCGGGTATACCACAGGGTAGGAGAATCAAAAACGCGATGAAAGGGACCCACAAGACTTGCCCCAACCGTAACGATTTTTTCTTTCCCCTCATAATGTTCTCCTTACTGAAGCAATTCCTCTTTGGCAAATCTGCCAAAGTAGTAGGCACGTTCCGTCGTACCGTTGTATGCACAATGGTCACGGCATACAGAGTATGCCTACTGCTTTGTGGTACCTTGAGTTAAAGTGCTTATTGTCCTGGATAGGCGCGGTTCTCGAATTCAGCGATGAACTTCTCTGCCGAGATAGCCGCTGCGGCACCGGCACCCGCCGCTGTTATCGCTTGGCGGAAGACGTGGTCATGTACGTCACCTGCTGCAAAAACGCCGTCGATATTGGTGCGCTGGAGTTTGTCCACGACGATGTAGTCCTGCTCATCCATGTCGATCACGCCTTTGAATAGGTCGGTGTTCGGGATGTGTCCGATGAAGATAAATACGCCATCAATTGGAAACACCTGCTTTTCGTCGGTCTTCACGTTTCGGAGCAGCGCGCCGGTGACCTTTTCGTCGTCTCCTCGGATATCTTCGACGACCGTATCCCAGATGAACTTGATTTTATCGTTCTTGAAGGCGCGTTCCTGCATAATTTGGCTGGCGCGAAGCTGATCTCGGCGGTGGACGACATAGACCTCCGACGCATACTTTGTCAGAAATATTCCCTCCTCAAGGGCCGCGTCGCCTCCACCGACGACGATGAGGCGTTGGTTCTGAAAAAAGAATCCATCGCAGGTGGCGCAGTAGGAGACACCACGTCCACCGTACCCTTCCTCGCCGGGGATGTCGAGTGTCCGCGGCGAGGCACCGGTGCAGATGATAACCGATTTGGCGAGGTACTCCTGGTCATAGGTCTTCAGATAGAACGGGTGGCGATTAAAATCGACCTCGGTTACCATGTCAAACCGGACCTCTGTCCCAAAACGCTCGGCTTGTTTTTGCATCCCTGTGATGAATTCTGCGGCTTCGGTCCCGAAGAAGCCCGGATAGTTCTCAAGATCGAGTGTCAGTGAGAGTTGTCCACCGAGTGCATCTCCGGTGATGAGTAGCGGTTCCAGCATCGCCCGTGAGGTGTAGACACCTGCGGCGAAACCCGCTGTGCCGCCACCGATGATGACGATGTTACGCTCTTCCAAACCATCGCCTCCGTTTTTTATTTCCGCCATCTGTTTCTCCTTCTAAGTTGAATATTTCATTCAGTTTCCCCGATTGCGCGAGTTCTGCTAAATCGTCGTCATCGCCGATATGTTGATCATCAATGAAGATTTGCGGCACATCACGGCGACCAGTAAGCTTTTCGATTTCATCGCGCATCCCGGGCTTTCCTTGGATGTTGATTTCTTCAAATTCGATTCCCTTACTGTCAAGGATACCTTTCGCCTTGTAGCAGTATGGGCAAAAACCAGTTGTATACATTTTAACGTTTGGCATTTATTCAGTCCTCTCTTGTGCCGTTTCAGATTAGGTAACTATCAATATCGTCTTTCCCAACGCCAGCTGTCGCTTCCAGAGATGAGCGGCTTAATATCTTCGGGTAGGGTTTCGATGAATTCAGAGCTGACCTCGTTTCCGGGCCATTCGCGCACCATCGGTGGGGTATACCCGGCGACTATGATTGTGCGCTCCTTGTCGCTGCGGATGGCGGTCGTGCTGTGGATGAGGGATTCCGGAAAGAGCAGGACAGAGCCGGCGGTTGCTTCAACCTGATAGATTAGCTTATCATCTGAGAGGGCGGCTTCGATCATCTCTTCCCTGTCCCAAGTGAGCCGGTGGCTGCCGGGGATGAAGCAGGTGCCGCCATCATCGGGTCCCACATCGGTGAGGTAGGTCAGCGTCTTGACGAAGATGCAATGGAATTTGCTCTGTTCTATATAAGTTCCCCAACCGTGCTGTGTCCCACGATGCAATCCGGTGGGGTTATAGCGTCGTCTGTGGAGCTCTTCGATATCCGCCTCCGGATCCCTGCGATTGATAATTGCCTCAGTCTCCTCAAGGCGAACCTTGCCGCCGACTACCTCCTCAACGAGCGGCACCAGTTTGGGATGGGCGGCATATTCCAGCAGGGCGGGGTCATATTCCACCAGATTGCCCAGCAGTACATGATGCTCGCCACGCTTATGGGCGTAGACCCGTTTGGACTTGAGGTCCGGATCGGCTTTCATCCGATGGAGTGCGTCCTTCATACGATCCACTTCGTCGGGGGTTAAGACGTTCTCTAGCAGTACAAAACCGTAGATGTCGAAATGCAGCCGTTGTGCGGGGGTGAGATTAACGGTTTCGGAGCTTTTCATTCATGAATCCTTTCGGGTTATAAATTGGGCATAGACTCCTGCTTGGTACGCCGAGCTAAAAGACGGTCACGCACACCGTTCGGGTCAAATTGAGATTCGTTCTACTTTCGTATACTGTCTGCACCTTTTTGCCGGTGTTGCAAATAAGATTTAACCGCCGCACGTCGCCGCAGGTAGTATGCAATCACAGCATAGAAATCGGCTAGATGGAGGGAGGGATACTGATATGTAATCTCTTCAGCAGTTGCGCCTTGACCAAACGCAGCCACAATTGTATCAAGCGTTATACGGGTCCCACCAACACGAATAACACCGTTAGCGTCTATCTCTAGCGGGATTGATTCGGGTTCAATGGAAAACGGCATATCATTACCTCCATAAATGCGTTCGTTTGGACTTTTGAATTCACGCCTTACACTTACTTCGCCAGAAATTCATAGTACCGATCGACCATTCCCCGGTACTCCGGCGGCACATCTTCTTTAAGCACCTGTGCGAGTTGCTTCTTTTCCTGAATTGTGGCGAGGCGTTCTTCAATCGCTCGCTCAAGTTTTCTGAGTTCGCGCAGAGAGAAATCGTAGCGGGGAAACGGTGCTCTCCGGGTGCCGGGACCATTATTCATAGCATGGATCGCTCCAAGCCAGAGTTCGCTGAGTTCGCGATCTGATTCCGCGCCTCCTGCCTGTGCTTGTTCATCCCCCTGAGCGTCTCCTTGTCCCTGTGCCTCCATTGCGTCTTGGGCGCGCTGCTGTATCTGCTCTTGCTGCTCAGATAACTGTTGCTGCCGTGCCTCCTGTTCCGGCGTTAGCGGTGTTTCCTGATTGTCCATTGCCTCAAGTTCACGCTGGATATCCTCCATCTGCGCTGCCCAACTTTCGATCTGGTCCAATGCTGCGTCCAGTTGCTCCTCCTCTGTCTCGGCTAGGTTTGTCCTCGCTTGCTGTAGGTCATCTCGTGCCTCCAAGAGGGTGTCGAGCACCTCCCGTTGCTCTCGGTCTGAGGATTGGAAGTTCCGCCATTGCAACGCGCGTTGTGCGTCCTCCATATTTTCGGGCACCTGTTCCTCAATAATGCGACGGTTTGCGTCCCCAACGTTTCGCGCCGCTTGGGGTTCATTGTCGCTAAGTGCCTCCCGGAGATTCGAGAGATTTCGTTGCAGCTGCTCAAGGTCTCGACGAAGGTTTCGCTGTTGATTCGCTAACTCAGAGGCGTTCCGCAGATCTTCAGGACCTATGTCGTTTCGCCGGTCTTCTTCCTCAAGGGTTTCTGTCTGCTCTTGGACCTCCGATTGATCTGCCACGAGTTGGTCGAGTGTTTCGGTCACACTCTCAAGGGCTTGATCGGTATACTGTGCGGCCACCTTTTCAAGGTCCTCGATCGCCTGCTGAAGGTTTTCTTCAGCTTTTTCTCCCTTAGCAGCTCCCATCTGCGGCTGTCCAGCCCCCATATTCTCTGAAGCTGCCTGCATATTCTCAGATGCCTGCTGCAATGCCTCACCCGCCTGAACCATACGCTGACCTGTATTGCTTTGTCCGGCACCTTGCCCTGACGACTGCCCCATCTGTTGGGCTTGTTCTGCCATCTGCTGGGCTTGTCCTGCCATCTGCTGCTCTTGCTGGCTATTTTGCTGCATCTCTCGCTGTGAAGGCTGCCCCTCCCGTGCCATCTGCTGGCTTTGCTCCGTGAGTTGTTCCTGTTGGGAAAGCATATCTCTTGCTTGATCCAACAGTTCTTGCGTTTGTTCACTCATTTGCTCATCCAACTCGTTTTCATCTTGCTCAATGGTGTCTTGGAGGTCTTCCATATCCATCTCTATATTATCAGCGGCTGCTTGGCTGCCACCCGATCGCATCCGTGTCAAGACCTTATCTAACTCCATCATGGCTTTGGTGAGGAGTTCGAGAGCGTCCTGTTCGTGCGGAAGTGCCGCTTTCGGCTTGATAGCATGGAGTTCGCCACTCGCTTCACCCATCTTGGCGACGGCTTCCTCCAGATTCATCAGCATTTCGGGGTCTACATTTGCATCACGCATTGACATACTCAACTCATCGGTAACTCGCTGCGTTTTGTCTTTGAGTTGATCTTGCTCGTCGCCTATCTTTTTGACAGCAGATTGATAGTTTTCCGTCATGGGGGATGGACGCGAGTGGATGTGCTTCCATGTGTTCTTAATAATTGTCCGTTGATCTGAGATTAGATTGGGGAACGGTTGTTCTTCTGGAGCTTGCTGCCCTTCTGCATCCATCTGCATATACCGTTCATTGAACGGACGTACCTCAATGAAATAGAGTTCAGAGGTGCCTGTCCCGGGACCGGTCCGCGTATTGTTATCGGTGGCTTGCGCGTAGTAGGAGATGATCTCCCCCGGCTCCACATCGAGCTCTTCGAGATAGAAAACGTAAGCACCGGAGATTATTTTTTTCTCTTTAACCTCAACAGTTTCCGCCTCCAATTCTTGGGGTTCACCGGATCCGACGCTGTACATCAACGTCATGTTTTCAACGCCGTAGTCGTCTACCGCCTCTGCGAGGACTTTGACCTCCTCGAGTTTTGTGGCTTTGATATCCCTACCCGGCTCTTTGATGGCAACTTCAGGCGGTTCATCGGGGATTGCTGTAATGGTGTATTCGATCGGGGTTTGGTTATTGAAGCCATCGACGCAGAGCAGTTTAACGGTATACTTTCCGTCGGTCAGCACATCAAGGGTCGTGGTAAGTGTGCGCCCATCGGAGATAAGCATGGGGGTTGGATCTTGTGCTTCCACTGTGAGCGTTGCTGACTCGATGGCTTTGTTTGTAGTGATGCGGACTTCTGCTTGAGACCCGGCGACAGCGCGGATGTTCCCCTCCCCTTGCTGCGTAATCGGGTTCAGTTGTGTGTATTCGGGATAGGTGTAGGTAACCTCAACCGCGGTGACTTTGGGCATGTCAAACACTTCAACGGTGTAACGCTCCGATTCTATTCCGTTCGCTGTTACATAGTATTCCATATTTTCATTGATGTTGAAGATTTCGTAGCCAAATCTGTGCTTCTCACCCTCGATTTGCATCATGTCAATTTCCTGA